>CBFDDT010000158.1:0-8543 GCA_965603635.1 uncultured bacterium
GGCAGGCAGGCTGTTCCGCACCGGCCGTGGGGCGGGGCAGGGCGCAAAGGAAAGCTATTTCTGGGACATGCTTTTAATGTTTGCCAAGGGGTTCGGTATTCCGCTGGCGGTCATGGCGGTGATTATCGTTGTCTTGGGCCTGTTGGAGAAACGCAAGAGGGCCAAGCGTTAAGGCGGCCTCTGCATGTTCTTGACCCGCGGGGAAATCATGACGAAACCAGATATGACGGACGAACCGCGACAAACACTGCTGGACCGGATTGAGGCGCGCGCGCGCAAGGTGTGGCCGTTATGGCAGTGGGTGTTCTTTGTGGGGTTGACCGGGTTGCCGATCCTGTTGGGATACGTTTATGCCGCACAGGCCGAACGCCCCGTCTGGCGCCTGCCATCGCACGAGTATTTGACTATCCTCAAGGTTCAGGGGGGCGCCACCGTGGTACTGTTCATTTTAGGTCTCCTGGACATCAATAAGGGTTGGTCCCGCAAACTGTTTCGACAACCCGAACGGCGCAGTCTGCCGCCTGGGCCATTCCGCCTGGGTTCGGCGTTCATCGGGATGTTTTACCGGCGATGGTGGGGTTTGCCGTTATTGATACCGGCGATGATTCTTTTTATCTATCTGGTGGTAGGCGACGAACCGACTGTTTCAGTTAGCCGAATCTTCTGGAATTCGCGAGAAATGTTCGTCTGGGTTTATGCGGTCGTTATGGCCGTCATGGGCGGAATCTGCCTCGTCGGGCTTATTGTTCGGCAAAAACTGAAAGAAAGAGACCGCGCGGCGTAACGGCACGAAAAAAGGGCCGCCCTTTGAGGCAGCCCTTTATCTTAAATCGCTGTAACGCCAATCCGCGCGATTACGCCGCCTGGGTCTGAACGCCTTTTTCGGTCATAAGCTGTTGCAGCTCGCCGCTTTCGTACATTTCCTTGACGATGTCGCAGCCGCCGACGAATTCGCCCTTTACGTAGAGCTGCGGGATGGTCGGCCAGTTGCTGAAGCTCTTGATGCCGTCGCGGATGCCCGGGTCTTCCAGCACGTTGATACCCTTGAACTTCACGCCCATGGTGGTCATCACCTGCGCCACCACGGAGGAAAATCCGCATTGCGGGAAGACGGGCGTGCCCTTCATGAAGACCACCACGTCGTTTTCCGCTACTTCCTCGCGGATACGGTCGAATACTACATTATCCATGTCTTTTTGATCCTTGTCTGTCGGGCCGCGCCGCGCGGCCGGTCTCTAACCTCTATCGAAAATTCAATCCGGGGCTGCTGTTTGCAGCGCCAGTGCGTGCAACTCGCCACCCATCCGGCCCTGCAACGCGGCATAGACCATCTGGTGCTGCTGAACGCGGTTCTTGCCCTTGAAGGAAGCGGAACTGACATAGGCCGAATAATGGTCGCCATCGCCCCGCAAATCCTCGATCCGGATTTCAGCGTCCGGCAAGGCCTCCTTGATCAGCCGTTCGATCTCGCTCGCTTCCATTGCCATGTCTGGGTTTCCTTATCTTAATGTACGCGCCCGATTTTACGGTTGCGCCATGAATGACGGCAGCCATTCCTCATGACCGCGCCGCAACTCGTTGATCGATATGGTATGGGTCTTGCCGACTGTCAACGCATCGCCGCCGGTTTGTCCCACTATTTCCGCCGGAACGCCGGCGGCCAGGGCTTCGGCCATGATGGCCGCGCCGTCTTCCACCGCGACCAGATAGCGCGCCTGATCCTCGCCGAACAGCCAGCCATGCAGGCCCAGGCCCTCCGGCGCGTCGACCAGTTTAGCGCCGATCCCGTTTGCCATCGCCATCTCGGCCGCCGCGACGGCCAGCCCGCCGTCCGACAGATCGTGACAGGCCGCCACTTGGCCCCCATGGATCAGCCCGCGCACGAATTCGCCATTGCGCTTCTCGGCCGCGAGGTCCACCGGCGGTGGCGCGCCCTCGGCCCGGCCCTCGATCTCGCGCAGGTAGATCGAGCAGCCTAGCCAGCCCCTGGTCTCGCCGACCAGCACCAGGTCCAGCCCATCGCGCGGGATCGCCACGGTGGCGGTCTTGTCCAGATCCTCGATCAGCCCCAGCCCGCCGATCACCGGCGTGGGCAGGATGGCCTCGCCGCTGGTCTCGTTATAGAGCGACACATTGCCCGACACGACGGGGAAGTCCAGCGCCCGGCAGGCCGAGCCCATGCCGGTCACCGCGCCGGCGATCTGGCCCATGATGCGGGGCTTTTCCGGGTTGCCGAAATTCAGGTTGTTGGTGACGGCCAGCGGCGTCGCGCCGACCGCGGTCAGGTTTCGCCATGCCTCGGCGACCGCCTGCTTGCCGCCTTCTTCCGGATCGGCCAGGCAGTAGCGCGGCGTGGAATCCGTGGTGATTGCCAGCGCGCGGTTGCTGCCGTGGATGCGCACCACCGCGGCGTCGCCACCGGGCCGCTGGTTGGTGTCGGCCATGACCATATGGTCGTACTGTTCCCAGATCCAGCGGCGCGAGGCCATGTTCGGGCTGCCGACGATCCGCTTCAGCGCATCCATCGGGTCGTTCGGCGCCGCGATGTCGTCCGGGTCGATCACCGGCGATTTGGGCGTCGGCTCCCAGGGGCGCTCATATTCCGGGGCGTTGGCGACCAGCGGCGCGACCTCGATGTCGCCGACGGTCTCGCCATGGAATTTCAAGACCAGCCGTCCGCTGTCGGTAACCTGCCCGATCACCGCGAAGTCCAGCTCCCATTTTTCGAAGATCGCGCGCGCCTCGTCCTCGCGGCCGGGCTTGAGCACGATCAGCATGCGTTCCTGGCTTTCCGACAGCATAAGCTCGTACGGCGTCATACCTTCCTCGCGCATCGGCACAAGGTCGAGATCAAGCTCCACCCCGACGCCGCCCTTGTCGGCCATCTCCACGCCGGACGAGGTCAGCCCCGCCGCGCCCATATCCTGGATCGCCACGATCGCGTCGGTCGCCATCAGTTCCAGGCAGGCCTCCATCACCAGTTTTTCGGTGAAGGGGTCGCCGACCTGCACGGTGGGGCGTTTCTCGTCGGAATCCTGATCGAATTCGGCGCTCGCCATGGTCGCGCCGTGGATGCCGTCGCGCCCGGTCTTCGAGCCCACATAAACCACCGGATTGCCCGGCCCGCCGGCCGCCGAATAGAAAATCCGGTTGGCGTCGGCGATGCCCACGGTCATGGCGTTGACCAGGATATTGCCGTTATAGGCCGGGTCGAACTCGGTCTCGCCACCCACCGTCGGCACCCCGATACAGTTGCCATAGCCGCCGATGCCGGCCACCACGCCCGACACCAGATGGCGGGTCTTGGGATGGTCCGGGCTGCCGAAGCGCAGGGCGTTCATGTTGGCCACGGGACGCGCGCCCATGGTGAAGACGTCGCGGAGGATGCCACCGACGCCTGTCGCGGCGCCCTGATAGGGCTCGATGAAGCTGGGATGATTGTGGCTCTCGATCTTGAAGATCGCGGCCAGCCCCTCGCCGATGTCCACCACGCCGGCATTCTCGCCCGGTCCGCAGATCACTTGCGGCCCTTCGATCGGCAGCGTCTTCAGCCAGACCTTCGAGCTCTTGTAGGAGCAATGTTCCGACCACATGGCCGAGAATACGCCAAGCTCGGTAATGTTCGGCTCGCGGCCCATGATCTTCAGTATCAGCGCATATTCGTCGGAGGAAAGACCGTGTTCGGCGACCAGTTCCGGCGTGATCTCGACGGCCTGGGCTGCGGCTGCACTCATGCGGCAAGGGCCTCCACCAGCCCGGTGAACATGGCCTTGCCGTCGATCCCGCAATGTTTCGGGTCCACGGCGCGTTCCGGATGGGGCATCATGCCCAGCACGTTGCCGCGCTTGTTAAGGATGCCGGCGATATTGCGCGCCGAACCGTTGGGATTATCGTGCGCGGCGTAACGGAAGGCCACGCGCCCGTCGCCCTCAAGCCGGTCCAGTGTCGCATCGTCGGCAAAATAATTGCCGTCGTGATGGGCGACGGGGAGGGTGACCTGCTGGCCCGTGGAATAGCCCCGCATGAAGGGCGAGGCCGTGCTCTCGGCGACAAGGTCGACATCGCGGCAGACGAATTTCAAATTGGCGTTGCGCATCAAAACGCCGGGCAGCAGCCCGCTTTCGGTCAGCACCTGGAAGCCGTTGCAGATGCCCAGAACCAGCACGCCACGGTCGGCCTGTTCCTTTACCGCGCGTAGCACGGGCGATTGCGACGCCATCGCGCCGGAGCGCAGATAGTCGCCGTAGGAAAAGCCGCCGGGCAGCAGGATGAGGTTGAGATCGGGCAACGCGCTGTCGCGATGCCAGATCATTGCCGGACTGGTCCCGAAGGCCGCCTCAAGCGCGACCGCGGCGTCACGGTCGCAGTTGGATCCCGGAAAAACGATAACCGCTGTTTTCATGTTCTGTCCCTGGCCGGCGATCAGCCGGCCCATACCCTGTTGAATGCACCCGGATAATCGATAACCAGCCCGTCGGAGTCCACTTCGATTTCGACCGTCGAACCGGCGCGGAATAGCGCCTCGTACCGGTAAAGTCCGTTATCCGGGCCGCACGGCCGGATGCAATGATAACGCTGGCGCACCGGGCGTGGCTCGAGGTTCGGTGCATCGATATAACTGACCGAGATTTCCGCCGACTCGCCCGCCGCCAGGCCGAGGCGCCGGATCGGCAGGCTGTTGGTGAAGGGCGTGGCGTAGATATCGATTTCATGGCAACCCGCCAGGGCGGACAGCGACTCGCCGGCCCCGTTCCACCAATCGCAGTTTTCGTCCACGCTCAGTGACAGTTCGGTGGATCCGTCGGGCCCGTCCATCAAACTCAGTTTCGCCGATTGCATCTGCCATGTGAGGTCGATGCGGATCACGTAATGCAGCCGGTAGGGCGTGGTGTCGTTATTTCGCCCCACATACATCCCGTCGGCCAGGTAACCTTCCTCGTCGCGCGTGAGCTTGAGATGTTCAATGCCCGGCCCGTCGCCAAGGTCCGCCCAGATTACGTGTTGCGCGGTCATCCTTCCAGATCGATGGAGTAGTTTTCGATGACCGTGTTGGCCAGCAGCTTCTCGCACATCTCGCCAACCCGGGCGCGGGCCTTGTCGGGGTCCGTCTCGTCCAGGTTCAGTTCTATGAACTTGCCCTGGCGAACGTCATCGACGCCATCGAAGCCCAGCGATTCAAGCGCATGGCCGATGGCCTTGCCCTGCGGGTCCAACACCCCGACTTTAAGGGTTACGTGTACTTTGGCTTTCATCTGTATGCTTCCCCGCAAACAGGTTACTGGATACTTTCCGACCCTTTCAGGTCACCCGGGCCGCCCTCGGGCAGGATGCCCAGACGGCGCGCCACTTCCTGATAGGCTTCCTCGACCTTGCCGAGGTCCCGGCGGAAGCGGTCCTTGTCCATTTTCTCGTTCGTCTTGATGTCCCACAGGCGGCAATTATCGGGGCTGATCTCGTCGGCCAGCACGATACGCATCTCGCCGCTTTCCTCATAGAGCCGCCCGTACTCCAGCTTGAAGTCCACCAGCTTCAGCCCGACGCCCATGAACAGCCCGGTCAGGAAATCGTTGATGCGCAGCGACATTGCCAGCATGTCGTCGATATCCTGGGGCGTGGCCCAGCCGAAGGCGGTGATGTGCTCCTCCGAAACCAGGGGATCGCCCAGTTCGTCCGACTTGTAGTAATACTCGACCACCGAACGCGGCAGCGGCGTGCCCTCGGCGATGGCGAAACGCTTGGACATCGATCCGGCGACGATGTTGCGGACCACAACCTCGATCGGCACGATCTCGACCTCGCGGACCAACTGTTCGCGCATGTTCAGCCGGCGCACGAAATGGGTCGGCACGCCGATTTCGGCCAGCCGCAGCATCAGGTACTCGGAAATGCGGTTGTTCAGCACTCCCTTGCCGGTGATGGTGCCCTTTTTCTGATTGTTGAAGGCGGTGGCGTCGTCCTTGAAATACTGCACGAGCGTGCCCGGCTCGGGCCCCTCGAACATTACTTTCGCCTTGCCTTCGTAAATCCGTCTGCGTCTGGCCATGAAATTTGAAAACCTTGAAGGGAAGCGCTCGTCGCCCGCGGCGGTTCCGCAAGCCACCCAGCCACCCGCTGCATGAGCGGAAGATATAGCAACTGTTGCGGCTGCGAACAATGGGGCTAGAGCAATATCCGATCGGATCGAACCGGTTCGGTTCAATTCGATCGGATAAAGATGCTCGGATGATGCTCTAGGGCACTAAAGAGCCCGATTTATAAGAGTTTCGAGTCGATAGGCAGTCCCCAGGCGTCGGAACCCTGTATAATCGTCCAGACCACAACGATTCGGCGGAAGGGTTTCGATGGCGGATAACAAGTGGGCCAGTCGGGCCAGGGGGCTGGTCATGCTGCTGTTGGCGGCGCCGGTTCTTGCCGGTTGCTCCCCCTCGCGCCTGTCCGAGTCGATGCGCGTGCTGGAGGACGTTCAGGCCGGCGCCGGCCCCAGCGAGTTGAAGGAACAGACGCCGGCCCCGGCCTGCGAAACCGTCACTTACCGGCGAAACGGCGTGTCGCGCGTCGCCGATATCTACCGGCCTGGCGGCGGCGAGCCAGCATTGGCGGGGCTTCTGCTGTCGCCCGGCGCCGATCCGGATGGCAAGGACGATCCACGCTTCATCGCGTTCGCCGAGACGATGGCGCGCGCCCGGTTCGAGGTTGTTGCGCCCGATATTCCGGGATTGCGGGAATTGCGCGTGCGGGCCGCGGATTCGGACCATATTCGCGATGCGTTGCTGTTGCTGTCGGAGCGCCGGGCCAAAGCAGGGAACACGACGGTGGGGGTAATCGCGATCTCCTTCGCCACGGGTCCCACGACGATCGCGCTGCTTTCGCCCGAGGCCAGGGACCGGGCGCATTTCATGCTCTATATCGGGGGTTACTACGATCTTGAGGCGGTCATCACCTTCTTCACCACGGGCTGGTACCGCGACGGGGGCGACGGTCAGATGAAGCATCGCGAGCCCAACAGCTATGGCAAATGGTTCTTCGCGGTCAGCAATGGCGACTTCATCGACGATCCGGACGACCAGGCGCTGATCGAATGGATGGGCCGCCGCCGGCTTGATGACCCGGACGCAGACCTGTCCCAGGCCGTATCCCGGCTGGGGCCGCAGGGACGGGCGGTTTACGATCTTCTGACCAATACCGACCCGGACCGGGTTCCCGAATTGCTGGCCAGGCAACCGCCGCGCGTGCGGGCCGAGATCGCCGCGCTGGACCTCAAGCGGCTCGATCTGACGGGGCTGGGCGCCCGTTTCCTGCTGGTACATGGCAATGACGACGCGGTAATCCCCGAAACCCAGAGCATCGCCTTCGCGGCCAATGTGCCGCAAGCGGAACTGTACCTGCTGGATTCGATGCAGCATGTGGACCCCAAACCGGCCGGTTTGGGCGATCAGTTGAGCATGCTGTCGATGATGTATGATTTCCTGAAAGAGCGCGACCGGGAACGTCCCGAGGCGCTGGACCCGGCCGGCATAACGCAATTGGAATCGAAACCCTGCCGCGAGGGATAATTGTCACCGTTCAGGAACGGCGCGGTCTGGTCGATGGTCTGTTGCGGTTAGGGTAATGTCACCGGCCCATCCGGAGCGCGCCTTTCGTCCGTTATGAGAATGGGATAGCTGATCCACGTCAATGCGCCGCCGGCACCGTTGCGGCTAGACAAGGTGGTAATTGTCCGGACTGCCAAGAACTGATTGTCCGGCGCCTGTGTGATTTCCGGGAATGTGGGAATCGCTTCGAAAACGCCGGTTTAGAAAAGGATATCCTGGTGAAAATTCTTCTCCTGTCATTGATTACGCTTGTCGGGCTGGCTGCAACGGCCATGGCCGCGCCGCTCTTGAATTCTTCGTTCCCGCCGGATACGCCGCGCTCTTATACGGTTCCGGTCAGCCAGGACACCCTGCCAAACAGCGGCGAGGTCAGCGAGGCGATTCACACCGGCAGTTATACCTATCTGCATGTGACGAGGGACGGCACGGAAGAGTGGCTGGCGATCCCCAGCCGCGAGGTCGCGGTCGGTGCCGAAGTCAGCTACGGAAACGGCGCCGTCATGAAGAATTTCCACAGTGGCTCGCTGAACCGGACCTTCGAGAAGGTGCTGTTCCTCGGTAGCGTTGAGGTTGTGGGCGAGTCCGCTGCCGCGGCCTCACCCGACCTTCCTCCAACCGCGGCCCTGCCCCCCGGCCATGCACCGGTCGCGCCGGCCCCCTCCGATCTGCCCCCCGGCCATGCGCCGGTCGCGCCGGCCCCCGCCGACCTGCCCAATGGCGGCGTGGTCAATGAGGCAATCAACGCCGGCAATTATACCTATCTGAATGTAACGGACGGCGGCAAGGAAACCTGGCTGGCGATCCCGCACCGTGACATCCCGGTCGGCGCCCATGTTCGTTACGCGGACGGGCAGTCGATGAAGGATTTTCACAGTTCTTCGCTGGACCGAACATTCAAGGAAGTGCTGTTCCTCGGCGATGTCCAACTGGCGGAGGAGTGATCCCTGGGGG
>CBFDDT010000159.1:0-8539 GCA_965603635.1 uncultured bacterium
GCGGCCGAGAAGACCGGCGATGCCGTGGGCGATGGCACCAGCACTTCAACGATTCAGGCCACGGTCGAGGCCCGTAAAGACGCGCAAGGAGAAAGCGCAGGTCGCCACAATAGCGGCGCATAACGACCCGTCCATCGGCGAACTGGTCGCCGAAGCCATGGAGAAGGTCGGCGACGACGGCGTCATCACGGTTGAGGAATCCAAAACAACCGAAACCGTCCTCGAGGTCGTCGAGGGCATGCAGTTCGACCGGGGATTTATTTCTCCCTACTTCATAACCGATCCGGAAAAAATGGAGGCAGTTCTGGAGGACGCCTATGTCTTCCTCTGTGACCGAAAGGTTAGCAACCTAAAAGATCTCATTCCGCTTCTGGAGCAGGTGGCCAAGAGCGGCAGACCGATTCTGTTCGTAGCCGAGGATGTCGAGGGCGAAGCGCTTGCCACGCTCATCGTGAACCAGCTCCGGGGCGTCTTTCGCAACATCGCCGTCAAGGCGCCGGGCTTCGGCGATCGGCGCAAGGCCATGCTGGAAGACATGGCCGTGCTCATAGGCGGGCAGCTCATCTCCGAGGATCTGGGTATTAAGCTGGAAACGGTCCAGCTCAGCCAGCTGGGTCGTGCCCAGCGTGTTGTGTCCGACCGTGACAACACGACGATCATCGGCGGATTGGGCGATAAGGCGGCGATCGAGGGGCGCATCCGCCAAATTCGCGCTCAAATCGAAAAAACCACAAGCGACTATGACCGCGAGAAACTGGAGGAGCGGCTGGCAAAGCTGTCCGGTGGTGTCGCGGTGATCCGCGTGGGGGCCCCGTCGGAAGCGGAAATGAAGAGCAGGAAGGAAGCACTCGATGACGCGATCAACGCGACAAAAGCGGCGGTCGCCGAGGGCATCGTGCCCGGCGGCGGGCTCGCCCTCTTGCGTTGCACCAAGGCGATCGCCGAGGAGGAAGCCAAGGCTGAGGATGACGAGAAGACGGGCCTGGAGATCCTCCATCGTGCGTTAAGCGCACCGACCCGCCAGATAGCCGAAAACTCTGTTGTCGATGGCGGCGTCGTGGTTGCGCGAATGCTGGAGAGCGAGGGCAGCATTGGCTATGACGCCGCGCTGAACGAGTATGTCGATCTGGTGAAGGCCGGCATCGTCGACCCAACGAAAGTGGTCCGCGTTGCCCTGGAAAACGCGGTCTCGGTCGCCAGTATCCTGCTGCTGACCGAAGCAACGATGACTGAAATTCCGGAAGAAGAGAAAATAGGCCCGCGTGAGGCGGAAATGGCAATGTAAAGAGGTGCCCGGTTCCTTGACCTGATGATTGGCCGCTCTTCGAAGGATTGCATCTTCGATAGCCGGCGCGGTGTCGAGGACCGTCCTGACCTGGATCAATGCGCCCGGACGGCCAGTGAGTAAGAATTCTGCCTGTAATCGGCCTGAGCCCTGAAGCGGTCATAACCGGTAATCGCTTGAACAGGCCGGGGCGATATCCACGAGGCCAGCTTGAGGCGATTTCATTGCGGCGTGCGTTCCGTATCCTCGACCGCACTCGCTGAAGACGGGGTCGACACCATGTGCCGTCTGTACGGCTTGCGAGCAACCGAACCGACACGGATTGAATGCAGCTTGGTCAAAGCGCAGAACGCGCTTATGGCCCAGAGCAGAAGGGATCGTGAAGGACTTTCCCACGCCCATGGCTGGGGCGTTGCGGAACATACCGACGGCCTACCTTTCGTCGAAAAGCAGGCTTGGGCTGCCTACGACGGGGAGCATTTCGAGAAGACAGCCGCGCGGATCTATTCACGGGCGGCGATCGCCCATGTGCGGCGTGCGACCGTTGGCCTGCCCTGTCTCGAAAACACACATCCCTTCGTCCACGGTCTATGGCTTTTTGCACATAACGGCACCGTGCCCAACTTCGAACGGGTGCGTGAACGACTGCTGCCCGAACTGGACGAGTTGCACCACAACGAGATCCAGGGGACCACCGACAGCGAGTACATTTTCCGCTATCTGCTCACGCTCTGGGGACGCCATCCCGAGCGACCGCTTATCCAGATTCTCCGGGATGGAATCGAGAAGATCGTCTCCTGGATTGCCGAGATCGATCCGGAGGCCAGGGTCTCACTCAACGTTCTTTTGACCGACGGAAAAATATTTGTCGGTTCGCGACTCAACAGGACGCTCTGGTATCTCGAGCGAGAGGGCATTGTCGACTGCGAAATTTGCGGTGGACCGCACGTGCACCATGATCCCAAACAGCCCTACCGTGCGGTCGAGGTGGCCTCGGAACCGATCACGCGTGAAGATTGGCGGCAAGTTCCCAATGGTACGGTCTTCACGGTCGATCCCGACATGCGTTTACGAATCGAGCAAATGGGCGCACGCGGCCTAGCGGCGGCGGACGTCGTTACCCTGGCAGAATAAATCAGATGTATAGCGCCCATGGATGCAGAAAAAATGTCTATATCCCGAAACACCCTAATCCCCGGAGAAAAGCGCCGCTTCCGACCTACGGCGGCCATCACTGTCATTGAACAGATTCCGGTTGTCCTCGATGAAGGCGAGCGCAAACGAATCACGGATATCGGCCGGCGCCTGCTCGCCGCCGAGCCGACGTTGAATGCAACAGCGGCTTTCGGAAGCCTTGTCACATCCGGATTGGGTCCATGGCCGGCCGTTGTGATCGAGGATCACAGCGCAATCGCGCTGTTCGAGGAAAGCGGCGACTGGCCATATAGCTATCGGAGCCTGTTGCTCGCGGCGGACGGCGACATTGTTCTGATTGGCGTGCCGCGCATCGAGGCTTTCGAGGATTACTGTCGGGATTTCCTCAAGTTGGGGCGGGTCCGGATCCTTTGTCCGCAGTCGGTTGCCTCCCCCAGGTCCCTGGCGCAGCGAGCGGCCGAGGACGATGCGCTGATCACGCAACTGGCGGAACGGGCCCGGGATGAAGGCGGGCTCAATCTCATCACCTATATGGGCACCGGGCATGTCTGGAAGCTGGCTGGCCGGATCGCGTCTGCCTCGCAGCGGCCGGTTCGCGTGGCCGCGCCACCGCCGCGTCTCACGAGACGCGTCAACGACAAATCCTGGTTTACCGACCGACTGGTCGATGTGCTGGGCCCGCGCGCGGCGCCGCCCGCCACGGCGGTTTACAATCTTTCGGGACTCGCCTCGCAGGTTTCCAGGTTCGCCAGTAGCTATCCAAACGTCGCGGTAAAGCTGCCTGACAGCGCCAGTTCAGCGGGAAACCTGGTGTTCGACTCCAGGACCCTTCGGCAGTCGTCCCTGCGGCTGGTAGGCGAGACTCTCCGTGAGCGACTTGCGGACATCAGCTGGGGTGGCGGTTTCCCCTTGATCGTCACGGCCTGGGAGCAGCCAGTCCTGGCAAGCCCCTCGGCGCAGCTCTGGATTCCTGTCCCCGATGACGGTACTCCGATCGTCGAAGGAATATTCGATCAGACGATCATCGGCGAAACCGCCGCGTTCAGCGGCGCAACGCCGAGCGCCCTGTCGCCGGTCTGGCAAAATCGAGCGGCAATCGAAGCCGTCAAGCTGGGGACGCTTTTTCAGGCGCTTGGCTATTTCGGGCGTTGCAGTTTCGATGCCATCCTCGTCGGTGATGACGGGAAACCCGCGGAACTGCATTGGGTCGAGTGCAACGGCAGATGGGGCGGCGTATCGATTCCAATGACCTTGACGAACCGACTGACTGGCGACTGGACCCGATTGCCACCGGTGATCATCGGGGTCGATGGGTTAAGTGGCCGGGCGAGACCGCTGCAAGAAATTATCTCCGGGTTTCGGGACGATCTCTACCGATGCGACACTCGCCCGAACGGACTGGTAATCCTCTCGCCCGGACGGTTGGTGGCGGGGACGGGATACGAGGCGATGATCCTGGAATCATCAGTCGCCGTTGGACGCGTCGAGGCCAAAAACGCGGCGAAAAGGCTACTCAACGCGATCGGGCTTGATGAAACCAGTCTTCACCGGTCTCCGAAAATCCCGGAAAGTGAGGAAACGCCCGTTTAAACGATGCAAGCAACAAAAAGCATTTTGAGCCGGGGAGCCGCGCCGGTGGCCGTATCCCTGAAGGAACTCAAGAGGACCCGGCTCTATTCCGAGGAGCTGGGCATCGACCTCAAAAAGGGCGGCGACGAGGAATGCTTCAAATGGTTCCTCGCCAGCCTGCTCTTCGGTGGCCATATTTCGGAGACGATCGCGAGCAAGACCTATCGCGCATTCGAACGCCACGAGCTGCTGACTCCAGACAAAATTCTCCAGGCCGGGTGGTCGTTCCTGGTGCACCCGATCATGTGGGAAGGTGGTTATGTCCGCTATGACGGGAAAAAGTCCGCGCAAATACTGAGGAACTGCGAGACCCTGATCGAGACCTGCGGCGGCAGTTTGAAAGCGCTGCACGACCGGTCCGTGGGTCCAAGCGACCTCGAGGACAAGCTAATGGCCTTCTACGGCGTGGGACACGTGACCGCCAACATATTTCTGCGCGAGATGAGGCCCTTCTGGCGCTTCGCCGACCCCGAACCGCTCCCCGTCGTGCGTAATCTGGCCAGGAACTTCGACATAGATCTGGACGCACTTAACCGAAAAACACTCACTTTTGCCAGAATCGAGGCCGGCCTGATCAGGCTGCGGGGTAAAAAATGACTGCCGGCCAGTGGCGGCAATGCTCGGATTTGACCTGGATCAATGACGGCGCGGCAATTATTTCATAACGTCACGAAGCCATGGTAGGGAGCCGCCGTGGGAGAAGCCCGGCGCTGAACCGTCTTCAAGAAAGGCGCGGAAACGCCAGGGTGAGGGACCCACGAAGACAGTGAACTGCCGTGACCGGGCCCGCGGAAGGCTGCTCGAGCGCCAGGGAGGTAACTCCAGAGGTGGAAGGGCAAGCGCTGCGGGCCTGTCACTTTGCCTGGTGTCTTGTATGTTACGGCCGCAAACCGGGCGCCGCGCGCTCGTACATGATGAGCTCCCAACGCCCCGAAACTTCGTCGTGACGCAGCAGGTAGGTGGTGCCCCCCTTACCGCGCAGCTTGAAGTAGCGGTGATCGGGCGCCAGCCACTGATCGAGCACCTCCGCGACTTCGATGGTGCGCTCGCCGAGGTGAAAGCGGCGCGGCGTCTCCTCGCCCCGATGACCCGCGTAACACTCGACCTCTATCGCTATTACAGGGTCAGGATGTTTGCCAGGCATGATCTTCTCCTCAAATCCGTGCGCCGCCCCCAGGGGCCTGGCAGGCGACCGGTCGGGTGAGCGCATAGGAATAACATTGGGCGCATCGCCTTGATGCGCAATGCGGAGGACCAGACATGACCTTGCGAATCGAGAGCACCGCCTTCGGCGAGGGCGAACGCATTCCGACCCGTTACACCTGCGATGGCGAGGACGAATCCCCGCCGCTCGCATGGTCCGGCGCGCCCGAGGGCACAAAGAGCTTCGCGCTCCTGTGCGACGATCCGGACGCGCCCGCCGGTACCTGGCGCCACTGGGCGTTGTTCGACATACCGGCGGGAACCAGCCAGCTCGAGGCGGCCTACCCGACGGACGAACCGGTGGGCGCTACCCGCCAGGCGGTCAACGACTTCGGGCGCCCGGGCTACGGCGGCCCCTGCCCGCCGCCGCGCCACGGCGTGCACCATTACCGCTTCCGGCTGCTGGCCCTTTCGATGGAGCACCTTGACCTCGCTGTTGGCGCACGCTGTCCCGAAGTGGAGGCCGCCGCGCGGTCGCATGCGCTCGCCGGGACAACGCTGGTCGGCACTTATAGCAGGGACGGCTAAGCTGGTTCGGCGCATCATGACGCGGTTCATCCCTTGATGCAGACGATCGGCGCGAGCTTCGCTACCTTGCGCGCCAGCCCGGCCCGTTCTGACGCGTTGACCACCTCGGCCACATCCTTGTAGGCGCCGGGGGCTTCCTCCGCGACGCCACGCGACGAGTGGCCGCGCACCAGGATGCCGCGTGCGGCCAGGTCATCGACCACTTGCCGGCCACGCCAGAGTTTGAGTGCCTTGTGCCGGCTCATCCGGCGACCGGCCCCGTGGCAGGCGGAGCTGAAGGCCTGCGCCTCGCTTTCTTTCGTGCCGGCCAGCACATAGGAGCTGGTGCCCATGGAGCCGCCGATCAGGACCGGTTGTCCGAACGGTCTGAGCGCCTCGGGCAGATCGCCGTGGCCGGGCCCGAAGGCGCGGGTCGCGCCCTTACGGTGTATGAACAGCGGACGCCGGCCGCCGTCGACCTCGTGTTCCTCAACCTTGCAAGTATTGTGCGAGACGTCGAACAGCAGTTCGAGCTGGGCGCCGGGGAACAGTTCGGCGAACACCTCGCGAGTCAGGTGTCCGATGATCTGCCGGTTGGCCAACGCGCAGTTGATGCCCGCGCGCATGGCGCCGAGATAGCGCTCGCCGATCGCCGAGTTAATCGGCGCGCAGGCAAGCTCACGGTCCGGCGGCTGGAAGCCCGTCTCGTCGGCCGCGACCGCCATCTCGCGCAGGAACTCGGTGCCGATCTGGTGGCCGAGCCCGCGCGAGCCGCAATGGATCGAAACAATCACCTCGCCCTGCCTGAGCCCGAAGCCATCGGCGACCTCCGCGTCGAACAACCCGGCGACCTCCTGGACCTCGAGATAATGGTTGCCGGAGCCGAGCGTACCCATTTCGTCGCGCTGGCGGCGCTTTGCTTTACTCGAGACCTCCTCGGGCTGCGCGCCGGGCATTTGCCCGCGTTCCTCGATGCGCGCGAGGTCGGCGGCCTCGCCATAGCCCTGGTCGAGCGCCCAGCGAGCCCCGCCGGTCAGCATGGCGTCGATTTCGGTTTCCTCGAGACGTATCCGCCCGGTGCTGCCGAGACCCGCGGGGACCCTGGCGAACAGGGCGTCGGCCAGAGCGGTCGCCACCGGCTCCACCTGGGCCCGGGTCAGGCCGGTCAGCATACAGCGCACGCCGCAGGAGATGTCGAATCCAACGCCGCCAGCCGAGACCACGCCCCCTTTGTCCGGATCGAAGGCCGCCACGCCGCCGATCGGAAAGCCATAGCCCCAATGCGCGTCCGGCATGGCGTAGCAGGCCTTGACGATGCCCGGCAGGGTGGCGACGTTGGTGACCTGCTCGCGGACCTTCTCGTCCATGTCCAGAATCAGGTTCTTATCGGCGAAGATAACGCCGGGCACGCGCATGGCGCCGTGTGGCGCGATGTGCCACTCGAATTCCGAGACCCGGGTCAGATTGGCGATATCCATCTAAGGGTACTCCTTCGTGGAGCGCGCACCTACACGTCGACGACGCACTGAGCGACCCAGCGCCCGTCCGCCTGCTTCGCCACGCGTAACTCGGTGTAGGTCGCGCCCTTGACTTCGGTCGCCGGGCTGTGGCGCGCGACGTCGATCGGCTCGCCCCAAGCCTCGCCATGCAGTCTGTGGCCCTCGATGCGCACCGTGAAGCGGCCGAACAGCATCCCGCGGGTCGCCATCTCGTAGACGAGCGCGTTCAACCAGTCGGCCAGGAGCAACTCATCGTCGGGCGCCTCGCAGGCAACCTCGACCGCCTGGCGCTGCCGCACCCCTTCAGGGCCGGTCAGCACTGCGGTCAGCGCGGTCGCGGCCCCTTCGAAGGCCGCCTCGCGGGTCGCGCCGAAGCCGCGCACGCCGATATCGGCGTCGTGCGCGAACAATTCCCAGCCGCCTTGAATTGCGTTCGTCGCTTCGGTGGTCGCCGGCGTCGGTTCGGATGTCATCCCGCTGCCTCCACCCATCCGGGGCAAAGCGTTGCGGTATAATAGGCGCACGAAGCGCCGCCTGTCCTTGATCCAGCGCAAGCCCGCATGCCCGGTCGGACCGCGCGCTTGACGGCTTCGTCACGTTATCCGGAAGTTATGTCCAGACTCTTCTGCAATTTGGTGTTTATGGCATCCGGTATTCGGCGGGCCGGGTAGCGTGCCAAAACCTGATTGGTGTTACCCGACAGGTTACCCGAAAAGCAAAAAGACTTAGCGGAAATCGGCTAAGTCCTTGTTTTTATGGTGGGCGCAGTAGGGCTCGAACCTACGACCCGCTGATTAAGAGTCAGCAATATTAGGTTTCTGGCGGTTTCTCCATGTTTCTATATAACCCTCTTAAATTCTAATAACTATAATAAAAACATTAGTATAGTGGATTTTCCAACCCCCTTCCTCTCTCTGCCATTCTCTGGGTTTTGATTTCCGGTGGTTGCTATGTGGTTGCTATCGATGGCAATCAGCAGCTCGATGTGGCATACTATGAGCACTGAAATTAGAGAGGTGGGGTATGCCGAAGCTGATCAAACGTGTTGTCGATGCCACTGTGCCGGATCCGTCCAAACCCGTATTCGTGTGGGACGATGAGCTTCACGGTTTTGGGCTCAAGGTCCTGCCGAGCGGAGTGAAGCGTTATATCGTCAAATACCGAGCAGGAGGTGGGGGGCGAAGGGCTCCACAACGGTGGGTCACAGTGGGAACTCACGGCACGATTACCTGCGAGGAGGCCCGTCGCGGGGCCCGACAGG
>CBFDDT010000160.1:0-8538 GCA_965603635.1 uncultured bacterium
GGATGCGCTGGCGGGTAACGATACGGTGCTGGCCAGTTCCACCTCGGGCATTCTGCCCTCGGCCTTCACCGAACATCTGGAAGGCCGCGCCCGCTGCCTGGTCGTCCACCCGATCAACCCGCCTTATCTGGTGCCCGCGGTCGAAGTGGTGCCGGCGCCCTGGACCGACCCGTTGGTGGTGGCGCGCACCCAGGATTTCCTGATCGCCGCCGGCCACGCGCCGATCGTGATGAAGAAAGAGGTCGACGGCTTCGTGATGAACCGCCTGCAGGGCGCGCTGCTGCAGGAGGCCTTCCGCCTGGTCGAGGACGGCTATGCCAGCGTCGAGGACGTGGATATCGGCATCCGCGACGGGCTGGCGCTGCGCTGGTCCTTCATGGGGCCGTTCGAGACCATCGACCTGAACGCGCCGGGCGGCGCGCGTGACTATGTGGAGCGCTACGAACCGCTCTATGCTCGCATGCATCCCTCGCAGCAGCGCATGGCCGACTGGAACGGAAAGGTGCTGGACGAAATCGAGACGGACCGGCGCGCGTCGTTGCCAAAGGACAAACTGGTCGAACGCCAGGTATGGCGCGACCGCCGCCTGATGGCGCTGGTCGCGCACAAGCGCCGGGTCGACGAGAAACTCGGCAAGTAATCAAGTTAAGGAGAAACCATCATGTCCACCAAAGGCAAAGTCGTCATCACCTGCGCCATTACCGGCTCTATCCATACGCCGACGATGACACCGCATCTGCCCATCACGCCCGACCAGATCGCGTCCGAGGCGATCGCGGCGGCCGAGGCCGGGGCGGCGATCCTGCATCTGCATGCGCGCGACCCCGAGACCGGCAAGCCGGACCAGACGCCCGAAGCCTTCGCCCGCTTTCTGCCGCGCATCAAGCAGGGCAGCAACGCCGCGATCAACATCACCACCGGCGGCAGCCCCTATATGACGGTGGAGGAACGCGTCCGCCCGGCGGCCCAGTTCAAGCCCGAGGTGGCGTCGCTGAACATGGGTTCGATGAATTTCGGGCTGTTCCCGTTGCTGGATAAATACAGCGAGTTCAAGCATGACTGGGAACGCCAGCATCTCGAGGGGACGCGCGATATGGTCTTTCGCAACAGTTTCAAGGATATCGAATATGTCCTGGAGACCTGCTACGAGAACGGCACCCGCTTCGAGTTCGAATGCTACGACATCTCGCATCTCTATAACCTGAAGCATTTCGCCGACCGCGGGCTGGTCAAACCGCCCTTCTTTATTCAGTCGGTGTTCGGCATCCTGGGCGGCATCGGCGCCCACCCGGAAGACGTCAGCCACATGAAACGCACGGCCGACCGGCTGTTTGGATCGGATTTCCGCTGGTCGGTGCTGGGCGCGGGCGCGGCGCAACTGCGCGTGGCGGCGCAGGCGGCGTCGATGGGCGGCAATGTCCGCGTCGGGCTGGAAGACAGCATATGGGCGGGGCGCGGCGTGCTGGCCAAATCGAACGCCGATCAGGTCAAACTGGCGCGCAAGATCATCGAGGGGCTGGGGCTGGAGGTCGCGACGCCGGACGAGGCGCGCGAAATACTCAGCCTGAAGGGCGGCGATCAGGTTAATTTCTGAGTTGGAGGGCGAGGTCTCGTGGCGGATGTAGGTCAGCCCTCAATAACGGTCTGCTTCGCGGACCCCAGTCCGTCGATGCCCCACTCGACGACGTCGCCGGCCTTCAGGAACTGAGGAGGTTTCAGCCCCAGCCCGACGCCGGGGGGCGTGCCGGTGGTGACGATGTCGCCGGGCAACAGGGTCATGCAGCTGCTGACGTAGCTGATGACCGTGGCCAGGCTGAAAATATACCTGGAGGTGCTTCCCTCCTGTTTGGTCTCGCCGTTCACCTTCAGCCACAGCCGCAGGTTTTCCGGGTCGGGGACATCGTCGGCGGTGACGAGGTAGGGACCGAAGGGCGCGAAGCCGTCGAAGCTCTTGCCTTTTACCCACTGGCCGCCGCATTCGAGCTGAAGGTAGCGTTCGCTGTAATCGTTGAGGGGCGCGTAACCGGCGATGCAGTCAAGCGCCTCGCCCTCGTCGACATATGAGGCGCGCTTGCCCATGACGAAGGCCAGTTCGATTTCCCAGTCGGTTTTATGGCTCTCTCCGCGCGGCAAAACCAGATCGTCATTGACGCCGGACAGGGCCGTTGTCGATTTCAGGAAAACGACGGGTTCGGTCGGAATCGCCATGCCAGCTTCCTCGGCGTGGTCGGTGAAGTTGAGGCCGATGCAGACCAGCTTGCTCGGCCGCGCGACCGCGGATCCAAAGCGGATGCCCTCGCCGACTTCGGGCGCGTTCGCGCCTGCGCCCGCCGCCCATGCCGCCAGCCGGCCGAGGCCGCCACCGGCGAAAAATGCCTCGTCGTAATCGGCGCCGAAGCCCGAGGCGTCCACATGCCTGCCATCGGCCAGCACAACGCCGGGTTTTTCACTGTCGGGTTGTCCGAAGCGGAATAATTTCATGATTGTGCCCTGTCCTAGTGGAGTGAATCAACGAGCTTTGTATTAGCTCAACAACGCCTCTCCCGTCACCCCAGTTCGAACGAGGTGCCGCCGAAGACGCGGGCTCTGTACATGCGCGCGGTTTTAAAGTCTGGTTTCATGGCGTGACGGTGCGCCTGGGCCTCGGTGTTGGGCCGGGGGCAAGGGCAGGCCAGTCGCGCCCATCGGCAGGTCCGTGGCCCGATGCGCCGCATCCCCGATCGACAGCAGCCGCTGTTCGCAATAGGCCGGGGCTACCAGGGTCACGCCGAACGGCAGGCCGTTTGACAGCATGCCCGCCGGCAGGGCGACGCCCGCGAGATCCAGCAAATTCATATAGTTCGTGTAGTAGCCGAGGTTGGCGTTCAGGCGAATGGGGTCGGCCTCGACTTCGGCGATGCTGTATATGGTTCCGGCGGTCGGCGTGAACAGGATATCGATATCGTCCCAGACCGGCTCGGTCTGCTGTTTCAGTTCTCGCAGCCGGTAATAGGCGCGGTAGGCGTCCACCGCGGAATAGCTTTTGCCTTCCATGATGATCTTGCGCGTCACCGGATGGGTTTCGGCCTGGTTGGCGGCGATGAAATCGCCGACGGCGGCCCTGCGCTCGTCGACCCAGGGGCCGTCATAGAGCAGGCGAGCGGTTGCCTGAAACGGCTCGAAATCGATGACGGTTTTGCGGCCGCCAAGTCCTTCCAGCCGCCCGACTGCCGCGTCGAACAGCGCGGCGGCATCGCCATTGCCGAAGAATTCCAGTTGTTCAGGCCTCGGCACGCCGAAACGGAAAGCCGTTGGGGCGGGTTCGGGGATGACGGAAAACCCCTCGGGCGCGGCGCGGGAAAACGCATCGCCGGGATCGTACGCGCCGGCCACTTCCAGTACCGCAGCCGCATCCGCGCCGGTCAGCGCGAAGATGGAGACGCAATCCAGCGACCGGCAGGCCGGAACGACGCCCCGGCAACTCAACAGGCCGCGCGTGGGCTTAAGCCCGATAATATTGTTGAAGGCGGCGGGAACGCGGCCCGACCCGGCGGTGTCGGTGCCCAGCGAGAAGGAAACCAGCCCCGCCGCCACGGCCACGGCCGACCCCGCGCTGGACCCGCCGGGAACGTACGACGGGTCGAAGGAGTTACCCGGTATGCCGTAGGGCGTGCGCACCCCGACCAGGCCGGTGGCGAACTGATCCAGGTTGGCCTTGCCGACCAGGATCGCGCCCGCGTCGAGCAGGCGGGCGATAGCCGGGGCCGTTTCTTCCGCGGCATAGGCGTAGGCCGGGCAGCCGGCCGTTGTCGTCAGACCGGCGATATCCATGTTGTCCTTGATCGCGAACGGAATGCCGTACAGTGGGAGCCCCTCGGGCCCCGCCTTCTCCAGTTCCGCCGCGCGGGCCATGAGGTCGGCGTCCGGTATTCGGTATATCCAGACGTGATCGTCGCCCCGCGCCGCGATCCGTTCGATCAGGCCCGCTACCAGCGCGCCGGGCGTCAGTTCGCCATCACGGTAAAGCCGGGTCAGGCTGGCCAGGTCCAGCGCCATATCCTTGCCGAATTCCATCTCGCCTACTCCCTTCCAATGATGACTTATTGCCAAAAAATTTATCATATGGTAAATAAATTGAGATGTGAATAACCAACATATACGCGATTGAGTGGTGTGAATCAGACGGAGGGTACCCTCCGTCTGATTCACACCACTAACAGGGAGGTCGTCGAAGATATGGACAAACATCGAGTATCCGGCGTGGTGGCGGGCCGTTTGACGGCGGAAGAATACAACGCCAATTTCTCCGATATCCATCCGCCGCTGAGCGCGCATGAGGCGCTGGTCGAGGCGCAGCGCTGCTATTTCTGCCACGACGCGCCCTGCATGACCGCCTGCCCGACGAGCATCGATGTGCCGTTGTTTATCCGCCAGATCGCGACCGCGAACCCCAAGGGATCGGCGCATACCATCTTCAAGCAGAACATTGTCGGCGGCATGTGCGCCCGGGTCTGCCCGACCGAAACCCTGTGCGAACAAGTCTGCGTGCGGAACGAGGCCGAGGGAAAGCCGGTCCGGATCGGACAGTTGCAGCGTTACGCCACCGATGTCCTGATGGAGAGCGGCGAACAGAAATTCAGCCGCGCGGCGGCAACGGGTAAAAAAATCGCCGTCGTTGGCGGTGGGCCGGCCGGCCTGGCCTGCGCGCACCGCCTGGCGCTGTACGGCCACGACGTTACGATCTTCGAGGCAAGGAAAAAACCCGGCGGTCTGAATGAATACGGCCTGGCAGCCTACAAGACGCCGGGCGATTTCGCGCAGCGGGAAATCCAATATATCCTCGGCATCGGGGGTATCGAAATCCGGTACGGCGCAGGGCTTGGCGACGGCCTGGAACTGAATAACCTTGTTAACGAACATGACGCGGTGTTCCTGGGACTCGGCATGGGCGGCGTCAACGCGCTGGGGCTCGAGGGCGAAGATCTGGACGGGGTGGTCGATGCGATCGACTATATCGCCGACCTGCGTCAGGCCCCGGACAAGGCCACGCTGGCGGTGGGTCGCCGCGTCGTCGTGATCGGCGGCGGCATGACGGCGGTGGATATCGCGGTCCAGACCAAACGGCTGGGCGCCGAAGATGTTTCCATGGTTTATCGTCGCGGCCGGGAGCAGTTGAAGGCCAGCGGTTACGAACAGGAACTGGCCCAGACCAGTGGCGTGCAAATTCGCCTCTGGGCCGCGCCGGTCCGCATTCTTGGCGAGGGCGGCAATGTCGCCGGTGTCGAATTCGAATACCGGAACGATGACGGCGGCACGGGCGAAACCTTTACCCTGGCGGCGGATCAGGTTTTTAAAGCCATCGGCCAGAAGTTCCTGCCCGCCTGCATCGGGGATTCGGGTGTTACCCTGAAGGGTGGCCGGATCGCGATCGACGAGGAGCGGCGCTCCAGTGTCGCAAAGGTCTGGGCCGGCGGCGATTGCGTGGATGGCGGCGAGGATTTGACCGTGGCCTCGGTCGAGGACGGCAAACTGGCCGCCGAATCGATCCACCGCAGCCTGACCGCGTGAGTGTTTCCGGGAAAATTTCGAAGAGGAGAATGAGCCATGGCTGATTTGCGCAGCGAATTCCTGGGGATCAAGTCGCCAAATCCTTTCTGGCTGGCCTCGGCCCCGCCGACCGACCGCGAGGTCAACGTCACCCGCGCCTTCAAGGCGGGCTGGGGCGGCGTGGTGTGGAAGACACTCGGCGAGGACCCGCATATCGTCAACGTCAACGGGCCGCGTTATGGCGCGATCCACGGCACCGACCGCCAGTTGCTGGGTTTCAATAACATCGAGCTGATCACCGACCGGCCGCTCGACATCAATCTTCGCGAAATCAAGGCGATGAAAAAGGCCTGGCCGGACCGGGCGATCGTGGTCTCGCTGATGGTTCCCTGCGAGGAGAAATCCTGGAAGGCGATCCTGCCGTTGGTCGAGGATACCGGGGCAGACGGAATCGAGCTGAATTTCGGCTGCCCGCACGGCATGTCGGAACGCGGCATGGGCGCGGCGGTCGGGCAGGTTCCCGAATATGTCGGGATGGTCGCACGCTGGTGCAAGCAGCATACAAACATGCCGGTGATCGTGAAGCTGACCCCGAATATTTCGGATATTCGCCAGCCCGCCCGCGCGGCGAAGGAGGGCGGCGCGGACGCGGTGTCCCTGATCAACACCATCAATTCCATCATGGGCGTCGATCTCGATACCATGGCGCCCAACCCGCCGACCGACGGCAAGGGCACCCACGGCGGTTATTGCGGCCCGGCGGTAAAGCCCATCGCGCTCAACATGGTGGCCGAAATCGCCCGCGACCCGGAAACCGCGGGCCTGCCCATATCCGGGATCGGCGGCATCACGACATGGCGCGACGCGGTGGACTTCATGGCGCTGGGCGCCTCCAACGTGCAGGTTTGCACGGCGGCCATGACCTATGGCTTCCGGATCGTCGAAGACATGATCGAGGGGCTGTCGGCCTTCATGGACGAAAAGGGTTATGAAAAGACCAGCGATTTCGTCGGGGCGGCGGTGCCCAATGTTACCGACTGGCAGTACCTGAATCTGAATTACGTGGTGAAGGCCAAGATCGACCAGGATCTCTGCATCAAATGCGGCCGCTGCCACATCGTCTGCGAGGACACCTCGCATCAGGCGATAAGCGAGACCAAGGACGGCGAGCGTTATTTCGACGTGAAGGACGAGGAATGCGTCGGCTGCAACCTGTGCGCCAGCGTCTGCCCGGTGGAGGGCTGCATCGAGATGGTGCGGCAGACATCCGGGACGGACGAGCGCACCGGCAAGCCGATCGACGACAGCTACGCCAACTGGACGACCCATCCCAACAATCCGCAGGCGGCTTCCGCCGCGGAGTGAAATTCCTCCCCTGGTGACAGGTGAAACTGCGGGGCGGCCTTGCCGCCCCGTTTCTTTTTCGATCGTCAGCGGGGCAGGATGCCGCGCAGGAAAATTTCGGTCAGCGGAGCGTATGCGTCGTCGATGACCTCGTCGCGGCCGCGATCCGGCAGGACCGCCGCGATCTGCGATTCGAAGTCCGCATAATGTTGTGTGGTTGCCCAGATCATGAAAATCAGGTGGCAGGGGTCGACGTCGATAATCTTGCCTTGGGCGGCCCATGTCCTGAGCACCGCCGCCTTTTGCTCGACCAGATCGTGGACCTGACGCTCCAGAACCTCTCGCAACTGCGGCGCGCCCTGGATGATTTCGCTGGCGAACAGGCGCGATTCCTGTGGATTGGTTCGCGAGAATTCCAGCTTCTTGGCGATGTACCGGGTAAGCTCCTCCGCCGGGTCGCCGGACTCGCTGATTTCCTCCAGCGGCTGCAGCCACATTTCCAGCGTGCGGCGCAGGACGGCGACATAAATGTCGTGCTTGCGCCGGAAATAATACAGCAGGTTTGGCTTCGACATACCGCTGGCCTGGGCGATCTGGTCGACCGTCGCGCCCCGGTAGCCATAGCGGGAAAATACCTCCAGCGCACCGTCGAGAATCTTTTCTTCCTTCTCGACCTGGATACGGGTTCGTTTCCTGGTTTGCCTGGCGCGCGAGGTGTTTGAGGAGGGCATTTTTAAACTGCTATGCCGATGCCGCGCAGGATGATCTCGGTCGCGGTTTGCTTGGCTTCTTCCCATTGCTCGTCGGACAATTCCCTGCCGTCGTTCAGCGTCGCGATCTGGTGCCCGAAATCCGCGTAATGCTGGGTCGTGGCCCAGATCATGTAGAGCAGATATCGGGGTTCGATGGGCAGGATCTTGCCCTCGTCGATCCAGCGCTGAATCATCCCGGTCCGTGAATCGGTCCATTCGCGGAGGGTTATTTCCAGGTAATCCTGGATGATCGGGGCGCGCTGGATTATCTCGTTGGCCCATACCTTCGAGCCCAGCGGGCGGCTGCGGGACAGGTCCATTTTGGCATGGATATAGCGGGTCAGCGCTTGCCCGGGATCGTCGCTGTCGTCCAGGGAGTTGGCGGCCTCCAGCCAGACGTTGAAGATGTTGTCGATGACCCGCCGGTAAAGCTCTTCCTTGGTCGGGAAGTAGTAATGGAGGTTGGCCTTGGGGATGCCCGCGCGCTCGGCGATTCGGCCCGTGGAGGCCCCGCTGAAGCCATATTCCGCGAACACCTCCTCGGCCGCATCGAGGATGGTTTTCTCGTTTTCCTCGCGGATGGCGGCCTTGTGACCGTTCCGGATCGATGCGCCTTGTGCGCTCATTTTCCAGCCTCAAAAAACATTGACCAGTTGGTCAAACCCGTGCAATTATTTACCTGACCAATCGGTCAGGAATGTTCGAATTGCGTATCCGACCATAACTGAACCGTTTGGTAAAGAAAAACCAAACCGCCGCGCGAATGTTACCGCGATGAGCGTTAAAAAAGATTAGTGAACAGGTAGACGGCAGTTAGTTTACGGGAGCATTTATGCTTAGTCTCATGCAGATTGAGGCTTACATGCGATATATGGATATCGCGCGAACGAATGCGCGGCAACATGATCGCAAACCC
>CBFDDT010000161.1:0-8454 GCA_965603635.1 uncultured bacterium
CGGAGGAAAACACAAGCCTGTGAAAACAACAACATATTCCGGGCCAGACTCTAAGTGCGCCGTCAGCCGGCGCCACGCTATTGATTCACGCCGTAAATTACTCCGCGGCCAGGCCGTTTATGAAGCCGTTCATGGCGGTCTGGGCGTTGGCGCGGGCGCGCTGGTTGACGTAGAGGCGGCACTCGCCGGCATAGAGATCGCCCAGGGTGTCGATGCGCATGGCGCGGCGGCGGAAGAAGCTTGGCAGGGCGCGGGCGTCCTGAAGATCGCGGTAGAGCCGACGGCAGAGCGCGCGGGTGACATGCGGGTTTTCCGGGTCGATCTCGGCCATGGTCACGGCGTCGCGGCTGCCGGGGAAAGTCCAGGCCAGCAGGACACGGATGTCGCGCCGGTAGCGGGCCGCGAAACGGCGGCGGCGCTCGCGGCGGTATTCGCGGCTGGCCGCCGCCAGTTCCTTGCATACCCGGTCGATTCCGGTGGAATTGCTGTTCTGTTCGATGGTGGGGCCTCCCTGGTGATGTGACTCTCACGCAGGGAGTATACGCGAAATGCGTATATATGTTAAGCGATCTCCTAAACCCCCATGATTTCCCCGGCGGTGAGAATCCGGTAGACCGCCTTGATTTGCGAGGCCTCGATGGCGATGTCGTCGCGGGGCGGGTTGAACTGGGCCAGTAGCACGCGGTCGGCCGAGCGGCGCACCAGGCGTTTGACATAGCAGGGGCCGGGCGCGCCATGTTCACCGTGGAGTTCCACGATGACGTCGTTGCCGGGTTGTGGCGGGCGGCCGGGATGGACGAATACCAGATCGCCGTGATCGAAACGGGGCGACATGGAATCGCCGATGACATAGACCCCGAAGGCATTGCCAATGCGGCTCAGCATCGGCGGCCTGCGCACATAATCGACGACCGTGCCGTTAAAGCTGAAATCACCTTCCGACCCTCCTATAGCCACGCCGTATACCGGCAAATCCCGCGGGAACGCATTGTTTCCCGGCAGTTCAGCCGCTTGCGCGAGTTCGACCTCGCCCGGGCCCCGCAATGTTGGCGACACCCCGGCGTCCGTCCCGGCCCCGGCGGCCGTTATGCCGGCCAGCGCCAATACCTCGTCGCGCGAGATCGGCGGTTCGCCCAGGCCGGTCAGCACGTCGGCGACACTGGCCACCAGCGGCAGGGGCAGCCATTGTTTGCCGTACATCGCCGGATTCTCGTAACGCTGATAGCTGGACGCACCCTTGTAGCCGCAGGCGCGCGCCAGCCTGTCCATCGACAGCCCGGCGCGTTCGCGCAGGGTTTTCAATGTCTCGGTTACCGGCGGTTCCTTCGTTTCAGCCATAAAGCCTTCCCGCATGATGAACGTATATGAATTTCACGTTTGACAGTTATACGTATCATGCGTATAAGTTCCTCGCAACCAGAACAAACAGGGAACGTTTCATGCAGAAAACCACACCGCACAGGGTTGAGTCAAGGGGGCGGGCATGAAGCCGGTTCTGACGCCCCAATTGCTGGATGATCTTTATGGTTGGCTGGTCGCCCGCGCGGTGGACGGGCGGCATTGTCCCGGCAACGGAGAAATCGCCAAACGCTATCGGTTCGCCAGCATCGCCACCGCCACCAAGGCCATCGGCCGGCTGGAGCAACAGGGGCGCATCGCGGTCCGGCGGGGCGCGACCGCGCGCCAGGCGACGATCACCGCCACCGGCGACAGCACGGCCCCGCTGCGCCAGGCCATTCGCCCGGCGCGCATCCCGCCCCGACCGAAAAAGCACTCTGTCCTCGGCCATTCCAGACCCGGGATTGCCGGGCCCGGAGGGCGGCAATGCCAGTGGATCGAGGGCGAGCCCGGCGGCGACGATTCCTGTAAATGCCTGCGCGTAACGGTACGCGGGTCGAACTGGTGCCCGGCGCACCGCGAGCGCGTTTACCTGCCGCCCGAGATCGCGGAACAACGCTTTGGCCCGCTGCCGGTCCTGTTGACGGCGAGGGCCGCGCCATGAGCGGGGGCAGGGAAACGCGGCGGATGTTGCGCCTGCGCGGCTGGGGCCGGGACGGTGGCATTTATGGCCGCAAGACCGAGGGCAAGGTGGCGGCGCCCGTTGCGGCCAGACCCGCCGCCGACAAGATTGAGGGCATGCGCCGGGCCGCCGCGCTGTATCTGACCAGCCGCGAATGCGTGGCGCGCGATGTGGCCTTCCTGCTGCTGCCGCGCGAGACGGAAGAGGCCCGCGCCGGCGACCTGATGATTTTCACCCGCGGCGCCGTGTTCATGGCCGGTTTCGCGATGGCGAACCAGCGGCCCGGCCCGGCGCTGGCGCGCGCGGCCGGGCGGATCCGCGACCTCGGCCAATCCTGCCGCATCATCCACGCCGAAACCCCGGCCCACGCGGTAGAGCAACTGGCGCGGCTGATCGATGGCGCCGGCGGCGAGTGGGCAAACGAGAAGGTCTGACCGCGGAGGCAAAGGGGTTCCCCGGCGAACCGTGATTATTTCCGGATATTTCGCGCCCGCACCGGATGCCCATGATTAGGGGATAGGGGGATAAGGATAAGGGAGATAGGGGGATAAGGAAGAAAGCGGCCAAGGGCCGCAATAAAATTATCTCCCTATCCCCCCCATCCCCATATCCCTCTTCATTCGGTCCGGCGCGACGGCATAGGTCTCCGGGGGGAGCCGCGCCGGCGGAATTTCTCCGCTTTGTCTCCGTGGTTCAACTTTTCAATCATTCGAATATCAGGAGTTTTCATGAGGCATTTTTCGCATTTGCAGCGTGTTATCCGGGCCGGGCTGGCCGGCGGCGATATGGTTGGGCCGCTGGCGGAACTGCGGCTGGCGCTGGAGGCCGAGGCGCGGGAGACGGGCTCGGCGGATGCGCGCGAGGCGGTGCTGTGGCTGGCCAACCAGATCCGCGTGGCGAAGGGCGAGCGGCGCGTGGACGGACCGACGGCCGAAACCGAGGCCAAGGCACGGCTGTCGATCGACCCGGTTGCGGCGCTGCACCGGCGCGGCCGGATCGACAATGCGGAGCTTGCGGCGATCGGGCGGATCCGGCGCTGCTGGATGGCGCTGGGGTCGGGGCTGGAATTGCGGGCCAGCCGCTTTGACGGGGAGGTCCGCGACGCGGGAAAACGAGCGATGCGCGACCCGGCCGATCGCATGCCCGACTGGCTGTGGCTGGAAATCCGCCATGTCTTCATGCCCTGGGCCACGGCACAGAAAGAGCCGGTGCGCCTGGGCAGCCGGCGCCTGGAGATCAGCCGCCATGAACTGGTCTGGCGCATCGTCATGGACGCCACCCCGACCCGCCGCCTGGAACGCCGGTTTCGGGTACGCAGCGGTAAACTGGCGGGGGCGTTCGTCGAGGTGGTGGGAGAGTATATGGCGCTATACGCCAAGGCGCGCGAGGCGGGAAAGCTGAAGGTGGGGGCGGAGCCGACCAATCTTGAAATGTCTAGAGCCCGTCGAGCTGGCCCTTGACCGTTTCCGCCGCAGTCTTGACGGAGGCCGCCAGGTCCTTGAGCTTGTCAAGCTCTACACCGTTCTTCAAGGTGCCGATATTGTTCTGGATGGCGTCGAACTGATCCTTGAGGGATTCGAGAAGCGTTTCCACCTGCGCCAGGGACGAGGCGACCCGGGGAAAAAACATGTCCTCCTCGCCGTCGGCGGCAACGCGTGCGGCGGTTTTGAAAGATTCACGAAGATCGCTGATCGCGTCCAATTGCGCGCGCATGCGATTGATGGCGGCTTGCCGCGTTCCGGCGATGGCGATTGTCCCCGCTGCGTCGGCCACCATCCTGAGGTTTGGAAATGCGGAGTGTTGGGCAAATTGTTCAAGCGCGTCGATGGCGTCTCGTTTTTCCTGCTGAGTCGTCGCATTGCTCGCCTCGCGGATCAGCAAGGCCAGATTGGCTTCGGCAATTTCTCTGTCGTTCGCCATGGTTCAGGGTCCTCTTCAAGTTAGCTGTAAAGCTCACGAGACCAGTCCGGTTCAAAGAGAGCTATTCACCTTCTCCGGCGGGGGCCGCTCACAGATCCGGCCGCACGCTCCTGATGCTTTCCACGGCGGCTTGCAGGCTTGCGGCCGACCATGCGCCGCAACTCTTTTTGAGACCACCCGCTCCAGCGCATTTCGCAAACCAGTTCGCAAGCCGGTCATGCTCGATAGCCCATGCCTCCAGCGCCGCGCCGATGGCGGCGGTCCGCCTATCGCGTTGCTTCGACCATGCCTCGACCTTGCGTTTTGTTTCGTAAAAGGCCCTTGCATCCTTGGAGATCGAGTTAAGCAAGATCAGGGTGCTGGACAGGCCCGATACAGCGGAAGCACGGGGACATCCGCGAGCGTCGGTGTCATAGCATGCCAGCAGGTCGGCGTAGAGCTGCGCCTCGGACCTCTCGCGAAGCCTTTCCTGCCGGGCGGCATCGCCGAGATTCAGCAGAGCAAAGGACCGGTCGCGCGCCCGCCATGACTTATGGTTGTTGTAAAAGGCGATCATGTTCGGGCCGACACTGTATCGCTCCAGCATGACGCGGTTTTTCCCCAGGCCGAACGCAAGAGGTTCCAGGCCATCCCTAAAATAGATATTCAGGAGTTCGGCCAGTTTCTGGGCGCCGTTATTTCTGGTGATCTCGGACATCGCATCGTCCAGCGACTCTCTTGCCTCGGCCCGCGAAACCAGTTCGGCGATTTTCTCGAGAACTTCAACTGCCGCCGCAGGAACCGGGGCGACCGCCAGGCCGGCCAGGTTGCCAATGTTTTTCAGGGTTCCCAACGATTCCTTGACCGCCGCCTTGCCGGTTTCTCCCTTGGCGGCCAAATTGACGAGACTGGTGGAGTAGGCCGCTACGTCGGCCATCAGACCATCGACATCCCTGGTCAAAGCGAGATATTGTCCACGCTCCATGAGCCAGGCGTCGGGATCATAACTCTCCCGCAAGGTCTTGGCGGCAGCCAGTTCCCGCGGCGTGGGTTTAGGCAGGGGCGGTTCCTTCAGCCACTCCTCCTCGACAGCCTGCTCGGCCAAGCGGATAATCTGGTCGTATTGCTTGATTATCTCCTGCTGTTCGGCTGCTACCGCCGCCTGCAGCGCGGCAGTCTGGGCGCTGAATTCGGTCATGTCCGGATTAGCCCCGCAGCCCGCAACACCCAGACCGGCGATGACGCCAAGAATCCGTGCGTATCTGAGTACTGGCATTGATGCCTCCACTTTAGATGCCCGGAAAAATAGTATTTCAGAAAATGCACTATATTTATGAGAGAGTCTAGCTAAAGTAGAACAACGGACGTCAGGCGCAAGCGTGGATAGCGCATGCTGGTTATGCCCTTTCCACCCCGGGGACATTGTCTGTTGACGGGGACAGCAAAACGGGTGAGAATCCGCAGACTCGCATGAATTGCGGGAGTGACCCGCCCGGTGTTTGCCGGCGCGGGTTTTTCATTGCGCGGGGCCGCGCGAACCCGCTTGACTTTGGTGGGCTGTTTGTTGGATAGAATTGATTAACCATGTCACTCGGATTCAGAGATCAAAAAGAAGCGAGCCGCCGCAAGTGGCGTCTGTTCAGGCTACTGTTTTCAGTGGCGGTGTTTCTGATGCTTGGCGTTTTCTCATACAAGGCCGGAACGCTGCTCGCCAATCGCGAGGTTGTGAACCTGTCGGGAAAGGTCGATAGCCAGGCCGCCACGATCGCGGCGCTGCGCGACGAGAACGCGATGCTGGCCCGGCAGACCGAGGCGGCCGGGCAGTCCGAGGCCGAATGGCGGAAACGCTATGAGGCGGAGGTGCCGACCGGCAAGGCCCTCGCGCTGTTTACGATGCTCAAGGCGCAGATCGAAAAGGGCGCGGACCCGGAGCGGATAGAATTCCTGGTCGGGCTGGCGGCCAATCAACAGTCCTGCGACAGCGAAACCAGGAGTAAACGCTTCCTGGTCCGAACCCCGCTATATGACGGGGCCACCGACGCCGCGACATTCGCCGACCGGACCATCGTCGTCGTCGCGCAAGGCGAATCGGCGACCGATGCCGAGGGCAACCCCGAGGCCTGGTTCGATGTGGCGAAACCGGTTGTGTTGACTTTTATCGAGCCGGGCGGCGCCAGCACGGAGGCGACCGGCCCGCTTCCCCTGCATCATTCGGTGGTGCGCGGCGATAATGAATACCGCTTCAGCGCCACCGCCGACCCGCGTCAGGGCTTCATCAGCGTTACCATGGAGCGCTGCGCTTTTCCCTGAGTGCCCGGCAAGCTAGACTGTGGGCGATACGGACGGGCTGGCCGTTTGGTTGAGGGGGGATTGCGGAATGACCGATCTTGTAATGAATATGATCGTGGCCGGCGTTTTTGCGACGGTGGTGCTGGATGTCTGGCAGCGCCTGCTGCATGCCGCCACGGGCATTCCGCCGACCAACTGGGGCATGATCGGGCGCTGGTTCGGGCATATGCCGCGCGGGCGCTTCGTGCACACGGCGATCGGCGAGGCCGAACCGGTGGCGGGCGAGGCGGCGATCGGCTGGATCATGCATTACCTGATCGGGGTTATTTACGGGGTGGTCTATGTGGGGTTGTTCACGGTGGTGCTGGGCGGCGCGCCGACGCTGGTGAACGGATTCCTGTTCGGGCTGGCCTCGGTGGTGATCCCCTGGTTCGTGATGCAGCCCTGCCTGGGCCTGGGCGCGATGGGCGCGAAGGCCCCGGACCCCAACATCCCGCGCTATACGGCGCTGTCGGCGCACGGTATCTATGGCGTCGCGCTGTATGCGGGCTCGGCCCTGCATGCGATGGCGGTGGGGACAGGCGGCGCGTTCGCTTGAAATTTCGCCGAAGCAATGCTCAAGGCCATACCGGGGCGCCCACCCGGGGACATAAGATGCTTGACGGGGACAGCAAAACGGGTGAGAATCCGCAGACTCGCATGAATAGCGAGAGCAGCCCGCACCGGGAATTCCGGGGCGGGTTTTTTCGTGGGGTGGGATCGCCTCGCGACCGGTTACGCCGCGTACTTGCCGTCAAAGTACTGTTTCGCGTTCTCCAGCCGCGGCCCGGCAACGGCAATATTCAAGACCTCGCGCAGCTCTTTGGCGGGCAGGAAATTTTCATGTGAGTAAGAATCCCGGTGGCACAGGATATAGCCGTTGAAGGGCGGGGCGCCGCTTCGCCATTGATCGAAAAGATACCGGTCCATCCGTCCAGCCCGCGTTATTGCCGCACTGTCAGGCGCGTCGAATGAATATTCCGGTTGTCCGGCCCGTCATGGATGGCGACGGCGACAGAGTTTTTGCTCATCTCGAACATCCCCGTCGCCAGTGTCCTGCCGTAATCGTCGCCGCCATCGTCGGGATGGCGGAGAATTTCGTGGCCCGGTTCGGTATCGAACAGGATCCGGGTGGGCCCGCCGTCATTGAGCGCGCCCTGGGCCAGCAGATCGTCGGCGCGGCCCTGGCGCACCGATGACGATCGGGTAACGGCCTGCGGTTTGTCCTTCTGTCCGGGGGCGATCAGATGATTGGCGTGCGCCGATGGCGCGCCGGTAATCTCCGTGACCGTGCAGCCACTGGCCGGGGCCTCGACCGATGTCAGCCGGCCCTCGGCCGCGGAGGCCAGATTGTGATGAAACCCGGCGGCCCGATCGTTTCGTTTCAACAGATCGAGCGCCTCGTCCATGGACGTGCAGTCCAGCACCGCCCGGCAGATGAAATGCCGCGGAATCCCCGGTTTCAGGTCATGTACGCGGATATTGTTGATGGTCTGCACGATGCCCGCCCCGTTGGCCCCCATGGTGTGGCCGGGAATCATGCCGGGATAAAGAAAACTTTCAAACCCCGGGCCCTCGTCCGGCTTTGCGGACACCCAGAAGCAAGACCCGTGATAATCCGCGGAACCATCTTCATTATGGGCGATCATCGCCGGCCGGTCGCCGGTGGCCGGGATGATCAGCGATGTGCATCCCTCGCCCAGACCCGCGGCCATGGCGGGCGAGACATCGTCGGGCCAGTGCAGATCGCCCCGGCAGCTCCACAGAAAGGCCCGCTCGAAAGCCACGCCCATGCCGTCGGCCATGCCTTCCAGTTCGCGAACATATCCGGGAAACGCGTGCCGCGCGGCGGCCAGCAATCGATCGACGTAGGATGACCCGGCCCAGCGCTGTTCGGTGGCGACGAGTTCTTCATTGAACACCGTCACCCGCCGCACCGTACCGGCAATAGCCTCGCCGATCATGCGCCCGAAATTATAGGCGTCACCCGATGCCTTAATCACTTGTAATGTCATGGAGACAGGTCCCGCTCACCGGCTATTTCCCGGATACCTTCCGGATTTACGGCAACCATACGCAAATCGCACCGCCGATGGAATGGTTTCCCGGCACAGCCCGGCCGAGAGCCAGAATGTCTCTGCCTGGTTAATTCCGGACCAGGGCAGCCATGCCGAATAGCGTCCGATTACAGGCGCATGGCGGACGTG
>CBFDDT010000162.1:0-8389 GCA_965603635.1 uncultured bacterium
ATAATAGGCCTCGTTCATATGCCCGTTATAATCCAGCCATTCCGGCTTGACGGCGATACGATAAAGACAAAGCGGCGCGTCGATGGTCATGCGGGGCCCCTCTCCGGTGCTGGGAATAGATAACGCTGCCGGAACAGATTTTCCGACGCCGTTCGTTCCATGCCGGGCAGATCGCCGAGAAAACGGACTACCGGAGCCGCCTCATCGCTCATGCGGGATATTCGTTGGACTCAGTTCGCGGTCATCTTCTGGATAATCTTGCCCGTTTCATTGCCGATTTGAGAGCCATCGGAAAAGCGCCGTATATAATCGAATATATCCTGCTGATCGACGACGACCTCCTGCCCGGCGTGCAGGTCTCGAATTTTGAAGGGCTCGTTCTTAAGAAGTCCCTTTATCCTGTCTCCCCGCCATCGGATTATTTCCACCCACATCCACTCTCGCCCGCCGTCCGCCGTATCGAACGGCGCCTTCACCTGAATGAATTCGCCGGGCTCAAGCCCGGCATTGAAGGCGCTTTGCAATGCAGGCAACTCGGCCTTCGCCCTTCGACTAGCCGCAAGCAGTTCGTTATTGTCGGTCAACTCGGTAACCGGATCTTCCCATCCAAAAAGAGAGGATAACAGTTTGTCCTGCCGCGCGTGATTATCGGGGCCTGGATATCTTTCAAATACGATTTCGATCAGCCGGTTATCGGGATCGCCTTCTTCCCAGATTCCCCGCCTCAGTCCCAGATAGGCAATCGCGGAGGCTCTTGGTTTTAGCGATTCAAGCTGCGTCTGACGGACGTCCGGGTTAACGATCTCCCGAAGGGCAAGGTCGAACTCTCCCGCCTTTTCAAACGAAGCGCCCTCGGCCATGGCTTGCGTCAAAAGGTTTATCAGGTTTCCCATCCCGACGTTTCCCGACCAGGCAAAATCGTTGACAACAACGTCCGGCAAACCGAATTTCGCCATGCCCAGCGTGATCGCCCTGATGTATTCACCGTTCTTGTACGCATGAATGGTCGTGTGCTTCGATATGTCCGGCACTGTCGTATGCCAGCCCGCCAGCCGCCGTTCATGCCATTCGTCGGGCGAAAAAACCTCGCGCGTCTCTTCATCCCACAGTAGTCCACCGGTTTCGCGGGACACATGTTCGGCAAGTGCGGTGGCCATGCGCAGCGCCGCCCAGCCATCCCCCGCCGGATGGACGAAATCGAGGATCAGCGCCTGTTTGGAATTCTGCAGCGCCTCCGCCTGCTCGCGGCTTATCCCGCGCCCATAATAACGCAGCGAATCCATGTTCGGCGGGCGATAGCCGTCGCGCACATTTTCCATAATGTAGGTCCGAACGACCATCCCGTCCACTTTCTCGGGAATGTCATCGACAATACGAACTTTCTCATGGTTTTCCATCAGCCATCGCCGGAAGATGGGCAGCGGATCCTTGTCCGGAACGGGCAGGTAGTAAACTGCGTACTGGAACCGGATGGATTCCGCCATCGGAGAACCGGTGGGAAAGTCCGGTTGTCCGGCGCTCGCCACACCGGAACCCAATAGCGAGACCATGCCCAGGCCGATGAATTGAAGCAGCATCTTGATAGGGCTTATTCGCAACATACCGGTCCCTTACTGTTCCCTATACCTGTAACGTTTATATAGTCTTTAAAAAAAATTCCGGGAGAAGGCAACTTCCGATTGCGATGAACCCGCCGGCAAGATTCAATCTTCAAGCATCCCGACTCGCACAAAATGAAGTCTGCGGCAACGTTGACGATTGCGGACACATTACTCCCGCCCCTTCCCCAAAACCACTAGATTTAGGGGATTTAAGTAATATACGCACTAATTGTTGTTGACACCCGGCGATTTCCCGCCTATTCGGGCCATACAAGTGCATAGACGCGGAAAAGCATCATCTGACGCTTAAAGAGGGGCCCGGCATTGTCGCAAGACATGCCGGGCCCTTCTTGCGTCGGCGTTCGGAATGCGTCGCACAAGCGAGCCAAACCGGGCACCACTTATACCCAGCGCGAAATCCGTGAAGAATGTTTGGGGGATCCGGCCCGCGGCCGGAAAAAATAAAGGAGGCGTCAAGTGCTCAGACGCGGAGTCTTTGCATCGCACCCTTGCGGGCACATCCTGACGCCTCCAGAACCGTTCCGTTTGCAAATATCTCGATCCGGATTGCCCGGAGGCTCCCCGAACCGGTCCACCTGCTGGCTTCCCGATCCACACTTCGTAAGGTCCGAAAACCTCTCGTCGTGCAAGTGAATATTGCCGTGCATTTGAATCGAATGCAATAGAAAAATTATCTTGCAAGACATTTTCTTGTGGATAAATAAGTGTTCAACCTGTGGATAATTCGCGATTTCTTGTGGATAAGTTACCGCTTTCTTACAAAGTGCGGCTTACGGGCAGTGAAACTGCCGGACGCTCAACCGCCTTTTCGCGAAAGCTCACGCAACCGAACATAGAGGCGCCGCTCCTCGGCCGAGAGCTTATCAGGGATATGGACATCGATCCGAATGAAGTAATCGCCGCGCGTCCCGCCGCCGAATGCCGGCAGCCCCTTTGAACGTACGCGCAGAATGGACTCGGGCTGCGTACCTGGGGGAACCTCAAGGTCAATATCGCCGTCGAGTGAAGGCAACCTGAGTTTGGCGCCCAATACAGCATCTGGCAGCTCGATCCTCTCAGTCCGCCAGAGATTGGCACCGCGCCGCTCAAACCTTGGATCGGGCGTTGTGCGGACGAGGACAAAAAGATCCCCTGGTGCTCCCCCGGCTTCCGGACTCGCCATACCGTGTCCCGGCACCCGCAACGCCATCCCCTCTTCGGCGCCAACAGGGATCTGCACCTTGAGTTTTTCCTCGCGGGTCGATGCGCCCGTGCCTGCACATTCGGGGCAGAGCTCGTCGGTAAAGTACCCGCGACCTCTGCAGCTCGGACATGTCGAGATCTGTTTAAGAGAAACGCCTTCCTTGACCTCCTGCCGGACATGCTGGCCCGTGCCGCCGCACATGCTGCAGGCGTGGCGCGCCGTTCCGCCTTTCGCACCAGTGCCGCCACAGGCGGAACACTCCGACGACCGCGACAGTCTGACCGTTTCCTCGCCGCCCGTTACGACCCTTTCGAGCGGAATCCGGACGACGACCTCAAGATCGCGGCCCCGGTGCGGCCCGGCGCGGCGGCCGAAAAAACGCTCGAAGAGACCGCCGCCGAAACCCAGCCCCAGATCGCCGAACAGATCCTCGAAATTGATGCCGCCGAACAAATCCTCGGATGTGAAATCGGCAACACCCGCATGGCCTCGTATATCGTATTCGGCGCGTTTCTTCGGATCCCAAAGAACCGCGTAGGCCTCGGCAATCTCCTTGAACCGCTCTTCGGCTCCCGGTTCCTTATTGCGGTCCGGATGGTATTTCAGCGCGAGCTTGCGAAAGGCATCCTTGATCGCCTTCTTGTCGGCGTCCCGGGCAACCCCGAGGACCTCGTAATAGTCGCGTTTCGGCTCCACGGAGAATAATCACACCTCTTCGCTGCCAGCTTCCTTGTATTCCGCGTCAACGACGCGGCCTTCGGCCCCGCCCCCGCCCGCCGGGCGGGCCTCGCCGGTGGGCTCGCCGACATCGGGACGTGCATGCGGCTCGGCCTTTGCCGCCTCGGCATAGATCGACTGGCCCGCCTCCTGCAGTATTGATTTGAGCGTTTCCGCCTTTTGCTCGGCACGGTCCGGATCTTTTTTCTCGATCGCCTCCTTGCATTCCCCAAGCGCGGACTGGATGCGGTTACGCAGATCCTCGGAAAGTTTTTCGCCAAAGTCAGCCAGGGTGCGTTCGGCCTGATAACAGATGGCGTCCGCATTATTGAGCTTATCGGCCGCCTCGCGACGCTTCTTGTCCTCCTCGGCAAATTGTTCGGCTTTCCGTACCATCCGTTCTTTTTCTTCCGCCGGCAGGCGCGTCGAGCCGGTGATCCGAATGGACTGCTTCTTTTTGCCTGCCTGGTCTTCCGCCGAAACATTCAGGATGCCGTCGGCATCGATGTCGAAGGTGACCTCGATCTTGGGAACGCCGCGCGGGGCGGGTGGCAGACCGTCAAGGTTGAACTGTCCGAGGCTCGTATTGTCGGGGGCCATCGGACGTTCCCCTTGGACCACATGCACGGTCACGCTCGTCTGCATATCCGCAGCGGTCGTGAAGATTTCCGACCGTTTGACCGGGATCGGCGTATTTCGCGCGATCAGAGGCGTCGCCACACCGCCCAAAGTCTCAATTCCAAGCGTCAGAGGCGTAACATCGACGAGAACGATGTCCCCCATCTCGCCGGCAAGCACGCCGGCCTGGATCGCCGCGCCCTGGGCCACACATTCCATCGGATCAACGCCCCGTTCGGCAGGACGGTCCAGCAATTCTTCGAAAAACGCACGCACGCAGGGCATCCTCGTCGGACCGCCGACCAGGACGATACGATCAATATCCTTCGCTTCTATTTCGGCGTCATGGAGCACCTGCTCGACGGAGGGGCGGCAGCGGTCGATTACCGGCCTGACGATGCGTTCGAGCTGGGAGCGCGTCAGCTCCAAGTCCAGGTTCAATGGCTTGCCTTCCTTGGCTGAGAGGAAAGGCAGGCTGACCCGGGTCGTCGTGCTTGTCGTGAGTTCAACCTTGGCGGTTTCCGCTGCTTCCCGCAGTCGTGCCAAAGCCGTACGATCGCCCCTGATGTCGACGCCGGTCTGCTGCTTGAAGCGATCGGCAAGATCATCCAACAATAACTGATCCATGTCGGAGCCGCCGAGCTGCGTGTCCCCGCTTGTCGCCTTGACCTCAAAAACGCCCTTGCCGAACTCCATGACGGTTACGTCGAGGGTACCGCCGCCGAAATCGATCACGGCTATCGTGAGTTCCTCGTCGGCACGGTCGAGCCCGTAAGCGAGCGAGGCGGCGGTGGGCTCGTTCACCAGACGCTTGACTTCAAGGCCGGCAATCCGGGCGGCATCCTTGGTCGCGCTGCGTTGGTTATCGTTAAAGTAGGCGGGAACCGTGACCACGGCTTCCGTGACCGGTTCGCCGAGAAAGGCCTCGGCATCGGCCTTGATCTTCTGAAGCAGGCGGGCGGAGAGTTCTTCGGGGGACAATTCCCTATCTCTCAGGCGGATTTTCAGCCGCTCCCCCATCTTTCGCTTGAAGGCTGACGCCGTCCCTTCCGGGTTGAGTGCCGCCTGGCGGCGCGCCGGCTCGCCGATCAGGACTTCGCCGCTTTCCGTGACGGCGACATAGCTCGGAAAGGCCTTACCCCCGAGCGTTACCCCCTCGGCGCTGGGGATCATGACCGGCCGTCCGCCGCGAATAACCGCAGCCGCCGAGTTCGAGGTGCCGAGGTCGATGCCAATGATAGCCATTCATACCCCCAAGGTTTCGGTTGACGGGGTTGCCGTCGCCGACTGCCGTTGACCACACCGCCCATCAGCGATCGCTCACGCAACCGCCATATTTAAAGCAGATTGTGCGAAGACGGACATTGATCACGGTCAATGTCATTGGTTCGCCGCCGCGGCGTTCAGTAGTCTGAAACCCGGCGGCCTATGCGAGCGTTAAGGACTATCGCCGCTCCTCTCGCGGCGGATGATCAAAATGGTCGCGGTAGGCGCCCGGAAAATACCGGGCGGCGGGGCTGGTGCGGGCCCCGGCAGCAATAAGCGGGTGTGCGTCAGCCCACGGCGGAAAGGCACAAAACTTGTGGCTTCCCCTTGTTGCTAACTGTTAGATTACTGCGGGAACGCCGAAGGAAATGCACTTGGTAAGCAAATATCTGAGACAACATCTTACTGTGGAAGAGTTGGACGAACTGACCGAAAAGGCGCGGCGCGGTGCGGCCGAAGGTGTCCAGGCCATCTTCGATAAGGCTGTGACGGTGGCCATCCGCAATATCAGCGATATCTCCCAGGTCGCCAACGCCCGGATCCAGGCGGATTGCAACGTCGCGGCCGCCAGAATCGCTTCCCGCGCCGAGGTTTCCGCAACGGAACTGGCGGCCAGTGCCGAGATCGCAGTTCTTACGATCCAAAAACGCAAGATGAGAACCGCGAGCGATAAAAAAGCCGTAGACACCATGATCGCGGACGCAAGCCGGCAAGTGGAAAGCGATATCTCGACCGGGGCGAAAAAGGCGATAGAGGAAATCCACCGGCAAGCCAAGGCGGCGGTCGAACAGATTACCGGGAATTCAAAACAATCCATCATGGAAATTCAGGCGCTCGCCACTGAGGTGGCGGAACTTGTCGTCGAGAACGCCAGGATTGCCAGGGAAAAACTCGACAACGACAAACAGACGCATCGAACCCCCGCGAGTGTAGCGCGCGAGGCGGCGAAAGCTGCGGAGAAGGTCAAAAAACACTCCGTCGCCGCGACGGAAAAATTGAAGGAAAAAGTCTCGGGGGCGACCGAGGACATAAATAATCTTGTCGAAAGCAACCTGGCAAACCTGGCCGGGGCCGTAACGGATGCGGAGGCGCGCATACTTGATGCCCGGGACACGGCGCTGGCCCGTATTCGGAATTTTCTGGAAAAACCGGATTAGCCGGACGCCGGCAACCAGCCGCGCCTGAATGCCGGGGCATTGATTTCCGCAGGCGGATCGTCCATCGTCGTCGCCCGATCGAACTTGCCACACGACCCAGGAGAGCGACCATGCCCCAGGATGCCCTGTCCGAACTCACCCAACCCGGTACGCTGCGCGTCGGTATCAATCTTGGCAATATCCTGCTGGTCACGGGAAAGAGTCCCGCCGGCGAGCCGGAAGGCGTGGCGCCGGACATGGCGGCGACGCTGGCCGAGCGCCTTGGCGTTACGCCCGCTTACGTGACCTACGCCACGCCGGGCGAGGTCGCCGACGCCGCGGCGCGCGACGAGTGGGACATCGCCCTGATCGCGGTGGAGCCGAAGCGGGCCGAGGTAATCGCCTTCTGCAATCCCTATTGCGAGATCGAGGCCACCTATCTGGTGCCGGCGGGCTCACCCTTCCAGTCGGTCGGGGATGTGGATGCGCCGGGCGTGCGGATCGCGGTGTCGGACCGCGCGGCCTACGATCTCTATCTCAGCCGCACCCTGAAGCATGCTGAGCTACACCGCGCCCAGGGCCTTCCCGGCGCCTTCAAACTGTTCGTGGATGAGGAGCTGGATGCGCTGGCGGGCCTGGTCCCGGCCCTGAAGGAAAACGCCGAAAGCCTGCCGGGGTCACGCGTGCTGGAGGGACGCTATACCTCGGTGCTCCAGGCCTTCGGAACCAGGCCGCAATGCACCGCCCTGCACGCCGCCGCCCAACAATTCATCGCCGAGGCCGTGGACAGCGGCCTGGTCGCCCGCCTGATCGAAAAACACGGCGTCACGGGTAAACTGCGGGTGGCGTCCGGTTCTTAAATCGATAACGCCCCCGCGTTGATTTCCGCCCGTGAACCGACAACAGGGTTCAAAACATGTCGGGACTCCACATCAGAACCCGGTTATCGCCACTAAGGAGACTCATATCCCTTGCCCTGTCGGCGCGGTTTATTGTTTCATGCACCGGGGTCGACGCATCCATCATGACTCCCCCAAGCGTGGCTGTAATCAATGCGCCGCTGCCGTTCGGAAGGAAGAACGGGGCCCGGGTGACCAATTCCCTCAGCCGTAGCAGGATGCCGGCCGCATCGGCGGATTTCAGGTGCGGCAAACAAATGATAATTCGGTCCCGGCCGAAGTGGTGAACCGAATCGTAGGACCGAAGACAGCGGGAAAACCTGTCAGCGATCTCCGCAACGGAATGCCCGACAAACCGTCCAAAGCCGGAATCGGGTGCGCAAACCGCTATGCAGCAACTGTTGGAGCCGGCAGCCACGCGCGCTTGTTCGGCGGACAGGCGTGTAGCCAAGACAAGAAGATCCTTGTTGACCGGCAGGGGGGCTTGATCGCCCTTCCGGTTCGCGGGCCCTCCCAGTTCCACCCCCGGAAGTTCCTTATCAGCCGATGCATGAACTAATCCGGCGCCGGCGGCGCCCGTTTGCACAACGGGGCCCTCGGTCGAAGAGAACCGCGCAAGTTCCCTGTCATTCTCGCGGATCAGGGTAAATCCACCAAACGCCCCATTATTTTCCATTTCCGCGGATTTACTAAACTTACCCATATGATAGCCCCCATGACCGGAAAAATCCGGCGTCAAGATTCTGTTGCCGATATCCAGCCAGCATGGCCGGCCAGCCAAAAATGCTTAACAAACTGTTACCACAACGATGGTCCGCCGATATTATTCCGGGGCGGCCCAAACATTATGCCGCCGGTATGAAACAGACGGGCGGCGCCCCTTACCCGGATCCGCCCCCTACCCCCGCTCCTCCCTCGGTGCATGGCCATAATGGTCATGGTAGCTGC
>CBFDDT010000163.1:0-8277 GCA_965603635.1 uncultured bacterium
TATGCGCTGAACCCGGACATCAAGGTGATCGCGCCGTGGCGCGAATGGGATTTGAACAGCCGCACGGCGCTGATCGATTACGCCGAGAAGCACCAGATCCCGGTGCCCAAGGACAAGCGCGGCGAGGCGCCGTTCTCGGTGGACGCAAACCTGCTGCATATTTCGGCCGAGGGCAAGGTGCTGGAAGATCCGTGGGTCGAGCCGGCGGAGTACGTGTTCTCGCGGTCCGTCCGCCCCGAGGACGCGCCGGACGTGGCGACCTATATCGAGATCGATTATCTGCGCGGCGACCCGGTGGCGGTGGACGGCACGGCGATGAGCCCGGCGACCCTGCTGACCCATCTCAACAAGCTGGCCGGGGATAACGGCATCGGGCGGCTGGATTTGGTGGAGAACCGCTTTGTCGGCATGAAATCGCGCGGCGTTTACGAGACGCCGGGGGGAACCATCCTGTCGGTCGGCCACCGGGCGATGGAGTCGATCACCCTGGACCGGGGCGCCATGCATCTGAAGGACGAGCTGATGCCGCGCTATGCCGAAATCCTCTATAACGGTTTCTGGTTCTCGCCCGAGCGCGAGATGCTGCAGGCCCTGATCGACCAGAGCCAGGAACATGTGAACGGCACGGTGCGCCTGAAGCTCTACAAGGGGTCCTGCACGGTGGCCGGCCGCAAGTCGCCGGACAGCCTCTATTCGCTGGAGCATGTGACCTTCGAGGAGGACACCGTCTACGACCAGCGCGACGCCGAGGGCTTCATCAAGCTGAACGCGCTGCGCCTGCGGCTGTTGCGCAAGCGCGGTGGGAAGTAAGCGGGCGGGCGGGGGGCGCTCGTCCCCGCCCCGCGCCCCGTCAGGTGCGGATCGAGGCGAAGATTTTCTCGACGGCTGCCTTGTATTTCGGGAAATAATGCAGCCGGGTGCCGCTGTAGAGGATGAGGTGCAATGCGTCGTCCTTGACGACGCCGATGACCATGCCCTCGTAGTCCAGCCCGTCCTCCTCGACCATGGTGAAGGAGAAGCGGAACCCCGGCAGGCTGCCGAACTTGGCGGGTTTCAGGCCGCTTGGCTTTACATTGGCCCAGCCGGACGCCGCCACGGTCTCGACGAAGAACTCCTGGATCTCGTTTGGCAGCATGGCCTTGCGGAAGGCCGGCGCCTTGCCCTCCGGATCCTTTCGGCCCGACAGCGCCGCGCCGTCCGGCACGGCATAGAACCGCAGCGCCTGCAGCGCGTAACCGTCGACGGTCCAGTTCTCGCGCGGTGACATCATCTCCCGGTTCCACTCCATATGCGGAGTCACGCTGTAGAACCCGACCTGGATCGGTTCCCGCGGCGCCGTCACGACGATGGGCGGCGTGCAGGCCGCAGCCAGAAGGAGGGCTGTCAGTACAAGAATTTTCCGTGTCATTGGGGCCCTCATTTCAGTTGCTCGATATAAGACCGAATCATGGCGCGGTCCTCCGCCTTGGGCGCGGAGGCCAGATAGCGGCGGAAGGATTTGCGCGCCGACTTCGGCTGGTTGGTCTTCCAGTAGGCAAGGCCGAGGGAGCGGTGCACTTCCGCCGGGGCGCCCTTCGCCTTGACCGCCTTGCGATAGGCGGCGATGGCCTCGTGCAGGTCGCCGTCATCGCCGCGCAGGCGGTATAGTTCGCCTTCGAAGAATTTGATGTCGCCGGCCGGGTGCCCCGCGGCGGCCAGATTCGCCAGCACCACCCGCGTTCCCTCGAAATCCCGCTTGCGCAACTCATCGCGCAGCCAGTCGCGCCGGAAACGCTTGACGGCCTTCATGAAAGGCTTGCGTCCGTCCTGGCCCTGCCCGGCGTGGGCGCTCGCCTTGGCCTGCAGAGTTTCGACGCGCTCTTCGATCGCCGGATGCGACGCGAAAAACACCGAGGGCTTCTTCTTCTCTTCGCCGTCCGCGTTGCTTTCGGCAAGCAGGGCCTGCCAGGTCTTGGGCGCCTCCGCCGCGGCGTAGCCCGCCTTCACCATGAGCTCGAAGCCGATATCGTCCGACTCGCGTTCGTGGTCGCGCGAGAAGGCCATGACACTCGCCATGGCGGCGAGGTCCGCCAGGTCTCCAACGAACCCCAGCCCGGCCATCCGGGTGGTAACCGTAAAGAACGCCATGCCATCCGATTTCCGGCGGATGCTGCGCCATTTCTGAACCGAATGGCGGCGGATATAGTGGGCCATTTCATGGCCCAGGATATAGGCGAGCTGCGCCTCGTTCTGCGCGCGCAGCAGCGTGCCGGTCCAGACCTGCATGGTGCCGTTCGGCGACATGGAGGCGTTGAAATGCGGCGTCTGCACGATAAAGAGTCGAAGGTGCTTGCAGTATTCCGCGCTGAGGCGGCAGGTTATCGAACGGATATAGGCGTTCAGTTTCGGGTCGTCGATCACATGGCCCGATGTCTTGAGCTTCTCCTCGACCGCGTCCATGCGCATCCACAGGCCGGCCTCGTCGGACGAAATTTCCGGCCGTTCGCCCGGTTGCAAGTCGGCGATGGGCTCGGGCGCGCCGGCGCAGGCGGCCAGCAGCAACACCGCCGCAAGCGCCAGGGAATGCCTGATCATGTCGGGAACCCTGAGAGAAGATCGTCGATGACGCTGCGCGCCGGCTTGGCCTCGCGCATGTCGCCCGAATCGCTGTAGAGCGCATTGAACCAGGCGACCTTTCCGGTGCGCAGATCGACCAGCGAGGCGAAGCCGACGCGCTCTCCGCCCGAAATGCGCGGCGTACCGATGATGCTGATAATACTGGATGCGACGACCGCCGCCTTGCGGCCCGCGGTGGCGTGGCTGTCGCGCAGGAAGACGAACAGCGCGAATTCGGCCTGCTGTTGAAGGCCGAGTTGCCGCGCGCTCGAACCGAGGGTCCAGTCCATCTTTCCGCGCTTGGTCGGCAGCCGGTTCATCTGGTCGTAATGATGGACGAGGATGGTGCCGCCAACGGTGGCGTGCAGTTTCTCCAACTGCACATCCCGGCGGGCCGCCATTGCATCCGGGGGTTTCCGGTACTGTGAGAGGCCGAGGTTCCGTTCGGCCAGATAGCCCTTGAGCGCCGCGGTAACATGAACGCGCGCGGTTCCCGTCCAGTCGGCTTTCGGCTCCTTCAGCCCGGCGGCCGTCAGTTCGAAAAGCTCGATATCGATGGGCATCAGCACGACTCGCGCCGATTTGGCATCCAGCTTTACCTGATCTCCCGAAGCGTTGCCGCCGGTGTGGGATTCGGTGACCGTGGTCGTGCAGCCTCCCAAGAGCAGGCCCAATACCGCGACCGCCAGCGCAAAACGCCGGCCGGCACCGCTCATATTTCCGCGGGCAGCTAAAATCATCATACCCCTCCTTATTCAACCGGAATTCGGTCAACCGAGGGTATCTATGACGCGAATAGGTTTAGGAATGGTTATTAGCCCGGAAGGGCGAGGTTCGGTGACAGGGCCGACGGCCCGGCATGGCCGCATACCAGGTTTCAGCTTCAGGGGTACGGCTGGATCCCGATGATCCATTCGTGGGTCAGCATCAGGCATCCGTAGAGCGCCAGGCCCAGCAGGACCGGCTTCCAGCCGATGCCCTTCCAGTCGACCGGGCCCGGCCCGGCGAAGGGCAGGATCGGGCTGGCGGCGGCGAAACGCTTCCAGGCGTCATCGCCGCAAAGCCGCCGCCGACGCATGTCGACGAGCGGGATGCCCAGGGCGCCGAAAGCCAGGAAAATTCCGAAGAACAGCACCCCCGCGAGATCGCCGTTGGCGATGACGTGGGCGGCGCCCCACAACACCAGCGCCCAGGGAACCGGGTGGCGCGTGATGCTGAGAATCGCCGGCGCCGGGTTGTCGCCCTCGGGCAGGCAGTCGCCGGCGAGGCCGGCGCAGGGGGTGGTGAGGCTGGCCACCGTCAGGATGCAGGCCAGCGGCATGATCAGCGCCGGGATCGCCCGGAACGCCGCCAAGGGCGGCCACAATTCCAGGTAAGGCGCCATGTAATAGCCCCAGAACACGGCCACCATCCCGATCGTCGAGACAGTGCCGTGCAAGGCCCCGTACCAGCGCCGCCCCAGCCGCGCGATCAGAGGGTCGCGGATGCGGGGCCGGGAGATCGCCGTATGCACCGCCACGAAGGCCGCCAGCAGGACGATCAGAGGCAGGAATTCGGTCATCGGAACAGCGCCATCACGAAATCGGGAACGATCGGGACTCCCGCCAACGCATGCAGGAAAGGCAGCGCGCCGGCGAGGACGATGCCGCCGGCAAGCCGGGCCCAGCCGATGCCGCGCCAGTCGATCCGGTGGCGCCCCTGGATCGCGGCCAGGAACGGTATGACCGAGGTGGTCATGGCGATCGGTCCCCAATCCGCCCCCATCGTCAGCCGCCGCCGGTGGTCGATATGGGCCATGCCGCCCAGCGCCAGCACGGCCATGCCGCCGAACAGGACAAGCCCCGCCACCTCGCCATTGGCGGCAATATGGCCGATGGCCCACAGGACGACCCCCCACAGGAAGGGATGGCGGGTAATCGTGACGATGCCCGACACCGCATCGGGTTCGCCCGCCATGGTCTCGCCGCCAACCATGGTCACGGTGCGGGTCGTCAGGCCGGCGAGCGCCAGGATGCAGGCGAGCGGCATCAGGGCGGCCGCCACATGGGTCAGGGCCATGCCGGTTTTCCACAGTTCGATTTCCGGCGCCGCCTTATAGGCGATGACGGTCCAGGCCATCGTCGCGATCGCGGCCAGCGAATAGAAGGCACGGAACCCGGCCTCGCCAAGCGCGGCGGCGGCGTGTTTACGGAGATTGACGCTGGACAATATAAAGTGGCCGCCGACAAAACAGGCGACGGCCAGGAACAGGCCTTCGATGGTTCCGATCATTTTATGATTATCGCGCCCCTATTGGCGCGCGTCCAGTGCGCAGCGGGTTTATTCGGCGGCGTCGGCTTTCCCGGCGCTGTGCGCGTCGGCAATTTCCCTGGTGCTGTGCACCATGCGAATTCGGGGGTGGGTGTCCTGTTCGGCGAGGCTTTCAAGTTCGACGATGGCCGCGCCAATCAGATGCATGGCGATCTCCATGTTGCCGCGATCGGCGTTGAGATAGCCGGCGGCGATATAAAGACGCTCCAGTTCCTCCTTGACGGTTTCCTCGGTGTGGTCGTTTTCGCTTGCGACGAACATGTTGCAATCTTCCCGTTACGGTTTTCACCCGCATGTGTCTGGACAAAAACAGACTTGCCTAATTTGAGGAATGATACAACACAAACGTAACGGGCGCCACATGCTTTGAATGCAACCTTGGCTGGGCTCGATTCTAGAGATCGGGGTCCGGGATGCCTGCCTGACGGCAAGCCGCCACCACGGTATTGCGCAGCAGCACCGCGATGGTCATCGGGCCGACGCCGCCGGGCACCGGCGTGATGCCGCCCGCATTTTCGCGCGCGCCGGCGAAATCCACATCGCCCACCAGCTTCGGTTTGTCTCCGCCGGTATCGATCCGGTTGATGCCGACGTCGATGACGGCCGCGCCCGGTTTTACCCAATCACCCTTGATCATTTCCGGGCGGCCGACGGCGGCGACCAGGATATCGGCGCGGCGGCAAACGCCGGCCAGGTCGCGGGTGCGCGAATGGGCGATCGTCACCGTGCAGTTGGCGCCCAGCAGAAGCTGCGCCATCGGCTTGCCGACGATGTTCGAGCGCCCCACGATCACCGCCTCCATGCCGGAAAGATCGCCCAGCCGGTCCTGCAACAGCATCAGGCAGCCCAGCGGCGTGCAGGGCACCATGGCATTGCCGCCGGTGGCCAGACGGCCCGAATTAATGACATGGAAGCCGTCGACATCCTTGGCCGGGTCTATGGCGTCGATTACCGACTGTTCGTCGATCTGATCGGGAAGCGGAAGCTGCACCAGAATGCCATGCACCGTGGGATCGTTATTGAGCGTATCGATCAGCGCCAGCAGGTCGGCCTGCGAGGTTTCGGGCGACAGCTTGTGCTCGAAGCTGTTCATGCCGGCTTCCTGGGTCTGCTTGCCCTTGGAGCGCACATAGACCTGGCTGGCCGGATCCTCGCCGACCAGCACGACGGCCAGCCCGGGCGTCAGGCCATGCTGCTGCTTCAGCCCGGCCACGGTTTCACCGATACGGGCCCGCAGGCTCGCCGCGAAGGCCTTGCCGTCGATGATTTTCGGATCGCTCATTCGATAGTCCTTTTCCATTCTTGCAGCATTCCATGCAGCGATGCAGGATCGCCCGCGATGTGCACGACCTTACGGCGCGACGTGGCGCCGGAGGCAATCGTAAGCGACGTTTTTGGCAGTTTCCACGTCTTTGCGAGCAGCTTCAGCAACGCAACATTGGCCTTGCCGTCTTCGGGGATGGTGGTGACGGTGGCCTTCAGATGGGTCGAGCCGTCGGCGTCCGCCGCGATGCCCCGAATTGCGTTCGCCGAGGATTTAGGTGTCAGGCGCACCGTGACCAGCGCGCCGTCCGCGGCTCCGCTGAACGGGGTTTTCGCCATCTGTCTGATTTACACAGCTAGCCGGAATTACGTGGCCATCTTAAAATAAACCCATATGACCGAATAACGGATGAAATAGAGCCCTACAATCAGGACGATCGGCGAAATGTCTATCTGCATTTTGGGCGTGAAGCGCCGAATGCGCATGAGTGCCGGTTCGGTAATACGAAACAGCATGTCATAGATCATGTAGACGAACCGGTTGCGCAGATTGATGATATCGAAGGTTACCAACCAGCTTAAAATAACGCTGGCAATGACAAACCAGACATAGATATCGATAACCGTGATAACCAGCCAGATAATCGGATTTACGCCCATGACAGCTCTCTTGGCCCCTTACTGAATTATAGCATTGCCGGATTTTACGTTGCGACAGCGAGACTACATTTATGGCCCGGCAACGGCAAGCGCAAGGAATAGCGGGAAATTAGAGTCGGAAGCGCAGGCAGAGCTTGACAGGCGGCCTCGCCGAACACATATTCCGCCTCGTTCGGCACAGCCCGGACAGATTGTCTTTGTGGGGCCGTAGCTCAGATGGGAGAGCGTCGCGTTCGCAATGCGAAGGTCAGGAGTTCGATCCTCCTCGGCTCCACCAATCCCTCCACCATATAACGTGGCAACGCCGGCCTGTGCCGTTCGAATTCACGCGCCGGTCTGGCGGCGCCCATCCCGTGCCGCGACGGGAAGCGTCATGATGAATTTTGTTCCGGTTTCGCCATCGGCCAGTTCGATCTGGCCCTTGTGGGCATCCAGGATCGATTTGACGATGCCGAGCCCCAGTCCGGTTCCACCCTGCTCTCGCCTGGTTGTGAAAAACGGCGTGAAGACCTGTTGCCTGTTGGCGGCGGGGATACCCGTTCCATCGTCGGCAAAGCCGATCTCTACCCGGTCGCCGTTGCGCGCAATATCGATCCGGACCCCCGTCGCGCCATGCTGGCGGGAATTCTCCAGCAGGTTGGAGAAGATCATATCGAAATTGTCGCTCGACATTCCGATCGCCGCCGCCTGGGCATCGCCGCCGATGATCATGATGTCGTGCTCGTCACATTTCGTCTTCATGGCGCGCAGGGCCCGCGCCACGTCCAGCGGCTCCACCGACGGCTCGGCATTGTCGGCGCGCGCCAGTTCCAGCAATCCGGTCACCAGAAGTTTGAGGCGCTCGCTGTCGGCGACGATGTTTTGCAGGAATCTGTTTTTTTCCTCGGCCGACATTTCATCGAAATGCTCATGCAAAAGTTCCGCCGCGCCTTGAATGGCGGTCAGCGGCGTCTTGAATTCATGAGAAACATGGGTCGCGAAATCACGAATATATTGCGACCGCTCGTGAAGAGAGCGCGCCATATCCGCAAAACTTCGCGACAGCAGCTCCATTTCCCTTGTGCCGGGTTTCTCCAGCGGCTGCATGGCCTTATGGATCCCACCCGATACAAGCCTGGTGCGGGCAATAAGCTGGTGGATCGGGCGCGATATCGTGAATGCCGTGAGGAAGACCAGCAGGAAAGTCAGCCCCAGGATGGTGAGCGCGGCGAAAATCACCTTGTCGAGTTCGTCGTACAGATGCTTGAAGACATTTCTCGGCGTCCGCGACAGATAGACAATGCCCCACAGCCGATCACCTTGAATAACCGGCATGGCGATGAATACGCGAATACCGGTGCCGCGGCTGATCGATGCGAGCGGCGCCGGTTTATTGGAAAACCGCTGCCGGATCACGCTGGTGTACAGGCCGAGGCGAGAGAGCAGTTGCAGCAACCAGCGTCGCCAAAC
>CBFDDT010000164.1:0-8188 GCA_965603635.1 uncultured bacterium
TCGTCAGGCTCATAACCTGAAGGTCACAGGTTCAAATCCTGTCCCCGCAACCAATCGAAATCAAACGGGCCGCCCTCTCATCGAGGGCGGCCCGTTTGCTGTTCGACCACCCCGCGTAAACATTATGGGCGTGATCCACACACTGAACGTGTAAATCAGGGAGGAAACTATGAGATGGCGTCGCACTATACTCTCCCAATACGGAGATACCCATCCAAACGCGAAATACATTGTCTATCGGGGACAGTATACGTAATTCCGCGCTCTCCCTCTTCCTTGCCTTTCCGTCCGGGCGTCGCTCGCTGGCTTCCAGTCGGGGCGAGGGCGCGGTGAATATGTCAAGGAATAGGTATACTGTCCCCGATACCCTTCTCTATATTTTGTCTCGGCAATGCCGATTGCCAATACCATGGTGGAAGGTTTTTCAGAATGCAAGCGGTGGTATGCCAAGCAATCCCGCTTATGCCAAATTGCAGCGTTACTCAGGCATTTCGATGGTAATCCCGATGCCGGAATAGTACGCGGCGACGTTCTCGATGTCCTCATCGCTCAGCATCTGGGCGATGATATTCATCTGGGGGTCATGGCGCTCGCCTGCGCGATACCGTTCAAGCTGGATTTTCAAATACATCTCCTGCTGACCACTGAGATTGGCCGCCATCGGCGTGGTGGCAATGCCGTCCATGCCATGGCAGGTCTGGCAGAAGGCTTCTACCTTGGCTTTCCCTTTGAGGGGATCGCCCGCGTCCGCGGGTGATGTACCAAGAGTGACGAGGCCGATGAGCACCATGGAGAATGCGGAGAATGTTTTGAACATGTTGGATCGTCTTCTGTCTTCAAAAATGGATAAAAAAGGGCCGGGTGCAAGACCCGGCCCGAATTGTCAATCAGGCGACTTATTTGCCTGAGTAGCTGATGCGGTAGATGGCACCGGCCTTGTCGTCCGATACCAGGATGGAGCCATCGACATACTGCTGCACGTCAACGGGACGCCCGGTATAAAAACCGCTGTCGGTTAGCCAGCCTTCGGCGAAGGGCTCGGTCTTGGCCGCATTGCCTTCATCATCCAGGAAGGTAACCATGACCCGTGCACCGCGCGGTTTTATCGCGTTCCAAGACCCGTGCTGGGCACTGAAGATGGCATTTTTGTATTTTTCGGGGAACATGTTGCCGGTGTAGAACATCATGCCTAGATCAGCCGCGTGGGCGATCATTTCGACCTGCGGAGGCACATAGCGAGATGCTTCATCAGCCGGAATGTCCTGACCGGCGTACTCGTTGGTGCGGGTCGAGCCACCACCATAGTAGGGATGACCATACCAGCCACCCTCGACTACCTTGTTCAGTTCGCCGGGGGGGATTTCATCACCCATGCCGTCGACCTGGTTGTCGGTGAACCACAGGCTGCCATCTTTCGGGTTGAAGGCGTGGCCGACCGAGTTTCGGATACCGGTCACAATGACTTCACGGTTTGAACCATCGCGGTTCATGCGCGTGATACCGCCGATACCGGTTTCCTTGTAAAGCTCGACTTTTTCGGGCGGGGTGACATTGAATGGCTGACCCATGCTGACGTATAGTTTGTTGTCCGGGCCGATGGCGCATACGCGTGCGGTATGGTTATAGGACTCTTCTTCCGGAGGGATCAGTTTGCCCTGGCCGATGATCGCAAAGGCAACCGTGTCGGAACCTTCCATGAAGTATTCCGCCGCCGGGAACATCATCACGCGGTTTCGCTCGGCAACAAACAGGAAGCCGTCAGGCGAATAGCACACACCGTTAGGAATATCGAACTTGACGCTGGGGCTGAATTCTTCAACCGTGTCGGCGACGTTATCCATGTCGCGGTCGGTGACAGACCAGACCGTGGTCTTGCGGGTGCCGACCCAAACGGTGGCCTTGTTGCGGCTGATGGCCATGTTGCGGGCATCAGGGACAACGGCGAACAGTTCGATCTTGAAGCCGTCCGGCAGTTCGATGCTCTCTAATACCTTGCGCAGATTATCAGCGTACTTGGTGTCTTGATCGACGCGCAACATGGCGCCGGTATCGGTCTTCTTGAATGAACCGAGTTTCGACAGGTTTTCATCGTCGCCAGTAGCAAAGCCTGGGCCCGATGACACCGTCACCGCCAGGGCCGCTGCAACCAGCGACATTGTAAATTTCCTCATAGGACTCTCTCCCTGAAACGTTGGCCGCCATAGCAATTCGAAACCTCAGGTTGCGTACAGCGACAAAACACCGGATGCATCCCTCCAGGAACGGACGGAGCTTGCCGTAGAATTTGAGATGTAGCCTTGCGGCAGAAATCAGAGGTCGGCGCTTGCGTAGCTGTTGATTTCAAGACCGACGCAGATTTCGGTGATTTTTGGTTTTTTCCATGCCATTTTTGTCTCCCTTGGGGCTTTTAGTTTCACTTTGGCCGACAATCATGGCGTATTGTGGGCCAGTATTCAAGAGTTAAACAGTGTCAGACTAAATCGGCTTGAGCCGAGAAGAGGCGTTCCTTAGCCTCGGGTGATGGAGAGTCCGGGGGACAGTATACTTAACTTAGATGGAGATAAGTATACTGTCCCCGTAACACCAGAATTCCCTTTACATGATTGAGCAGCTCACGCATTTCCGGGATGGAAAACGGCAGGGCGAGACGATGAGCATCATTACCGAAAGCCTCACCGACGACGATATTCGCATCATATCCGAGTATTACGAAGCTCAGTCCGCCTGCAAGCAGTAGCGGGCCTTGGTATTAAACACGCGACGCGTCCGTGCGGCGTTCGCGCAGGCGGGTTTCATCCGGATAGACGCGCAGGCGCGGGACGAGGCCTTTTTGCAGGGCACGCTGCACGCCTTCCCAGTAATCCAGCGTCATCAACTCGCCATGCTCCTCGCGAAACAGGTCCTGTAGCGCGCGATCCGGGATACGCAGGCCGACGTCGGTTTCTTCGGGCAGGAATACGTAGCCGGTCTCGAAGAACCAGTCCGGCGGTTCCTCCTCGCCCTCGAAACGGTCCCGGTTGGTGCGAATCTTGATATCGGTCAGCGGCTCGACCGCATCGTAATCGAACAGATAGACCTTCAGGAAACGGCTGACCCCGTAATTGCGCCCGTCCAGATCCTTGTTGAAAATATTGGCCGCCGCATTGTTGCGGATGCAATGGCCCAGATTGATCACCGCGGTCCGCGCATCCTGGGGCGAGGCGGTTTCCAGGAAGACCGGCAGGGGGATCATCTTGGTCTGCACGATCAGATGCCTGAAAATCAGGTAATCGTCCTGTTCGCTCACGGTCTCGCCGGCGAACGCCAGCAACTCCTCGGTCAGTTCCGGCGCGAACCGGCCCTTGTCCAGTCTGATGTTGTAATAAATCAAATTGTCCAGCATGCTGCCGGTCCGGTTGATTTCATGCACACGGCTGTATTTGGCCAGCACCTTGGGGATGCCCTCGAATTCACCCCATTTGTAGTGTTCGGTCGGCTTGTCGCGGATTACCTTCAGCACGTAGTCCGACGAGGGCGCGGAAAAGCCGATCGCCACCGTGCCCCGGAACCCCACCGCCACATCGTACAGCTCGCCCGTGGCCATCAGTTCGCGGTGCAACTCTTCCACCACCGCTACCTTGCCCAGATGATTGACGCCAAATGTGGAGTAATGCAGACCCAGCGGGCGCTGCGGCATGATGCTGTACAGGAAGGCCGCAACCTCGTGATAATGCGGGATGGTGACGTGGAAGTTGGCCAGGGTAGAGCTGAACAGGTTATGGACGTCGGCCTCGCTCGTTAGCACCGCGTCGACGAAGATGCCCCGCGTATGGTTCTCCAGCGACAGCACGAAGGGGCGATAGCTGTAGTCCTTCATGATGATGCGCCCGACGATATAGACGCCGCGATTTCGGTAGAAGCCAGACTTGATCGTTTGAATTGCCTGGAAGGCCCGCCGGTCGCCGCCGTCGAATCCGTAATCGCGATTGGCCCGTTCGGCGACCATTGTCGCGTCCAGTTCGATATCCTGGAAGGGTTTGCTGAAATCCGGCGCCTGCAATATTTCCATCACCAGCTCGGGCGTAATGGTTGCGCCGCCCGGGAAATCGCGATGCACTGTGACCTGGCGCTGCCCGGCCTGGCCGGAAGTCCCGTAGGAATACTCCACCGGCATCCATTCGTCCTGGAACAGGATGCGCCGCGCCGAATGAATATAGGCCAGCGCCAGATCCTGCTCGTAGCGGCCGGCGGTCAGCGGCGCATAGGTCTCCTCGATGCGCCGCCACAGGGGTTCGTCGGCGGTCAGTTCCGGCAGTACCCGGGTCAGCCGCCGCGCGGTCTGTCGCACGGTCTCGCTATAAATGGTCAGGCGTCGCCGCGCGACCGTCAGCGAGGTCGCGGGGTCGCGGTTTTCGAACGCTTCCTTGGCGGCCCATGCCAACCGTTGATATTCCGCGTAATAGGCGTCGAACACCGCCAGAATCGCCTCGGCGGTCAGGCTGACGGCCTCGTCCTCACCGCGCGCGCCCGCGATTCCCTCGAAGCCTTCCAAGGCTTCGAAGATACTTTCCTGACCGCCTGACAGCGATATCTCTTGCACCATGGGTTTGTTCCCGCTGTTACGTCCCCATCATAGCGGGATTTTATGCGCCGTGGGTATGCGGCTTACTGTCCACCGCTAAAGATCTGTCCCGATACCGCCGGGTGATAGAGCGGCTGCACCACATTGCCGGCCGGGTCGCGGACGTGGAAGCTGCGGGCGCCGTCACTGTGATCATGGGGTTTGTCCAGCAAATCCGCACCCACTTCCTTCATGTAGTCGAACCAGGCCTGAAGTTCCTCCTTGCTGTCGACGATGAAACCGAAATGATCCATCGTGCCGGCCGCCGCATCCGGTGCGCCGTCCCGGGCCCGGCCCAGCGATAGGTTGTCGTTGCCCAGGGTCAGGTAAACCAGGTTATCGCTGGCCCGGCGCAGCACCATCATGCCGATGATTTCGACATAGAAGCGCTCGCACTCTTCCAGGTTCGCGACCTTCAGCGCCAGGTGGCGCAGGCCGTTCGGCGGGCTGGGTCTTGTGGTCATGGAGCTTGGTCCTTAATCTCTCGCGGGCGAAATGGAATGGAGGTTCATGTGTACTGTATCATCGTCAAGACGGAACTGAAGCAGGGGGCGAGGAAAAAATTCCTTGACGCCATGCTGCCCAACGCCGAGGCCTCCGCGCGCGACGAGCCGGGTTGCATGGTCTTCGACGTGCTGGAGATGCGCGAAGAGCCGGATACCTTCCTGCTCTACGAAGTCTACGAAAGTCAGACTGCCCTGGAAGACCACAAACAGACTTCCCACTACAAGGCCTGCCGCGCCGTGGTCGGCGACCTGATCGAGCGCCAGACAGTGCTGCGGTCGGACGTGATCGCGATGAATCCGTCGCGCTGAACCAACAGGGAAATCATCATGGCCAGACCGAACGAGACCATCATCCGCACCGCCGATATCTGTGACGATCATGGCGACGCGCGGGTTTGCGAGCTGCAGTTCCGCGACTTCGCGGCGCGGGAGCATTTTCATGGGGAGGTCGTGACCTTCGCGACCTTCGAGGACAACAAGAGTGTTCGCGACCTGATCGCCCAGGGCGGGGCCGGCAAGGTGCTGGTGGTGGACGGGCGCGGGTCGATGCAGCGCGCGCTCTGCGGCGGCAATATCGCGGCGGAGGCGCAAGAGCATGGCTGGGAGGGGCTGGTCTATAACGGCGCCATACGCGACAGCCACGAATTCGCCGAGCTGGATTTCGGCGTCAAGGCGCTGGGCGCCACCGCCATGCCGCCACGCCAGAACGGGCTGGGCCGGACGAACGAGCCGCTGGTCATCGGCGGCATCGCGATCAATCCCGGCGATTACCTCTATGCCGACCGCGACGCGGTGATCCTGCTGGCGGGGCCCGTTCATGGCTGATGATCTTGATATCCAGGTCTTGCACGAGTTCGTGCCGGCCGCGCGCGCGGCGCTGACGCCCGAGCATTGGGACTACCTGATGGGCGCGGCCGATACCGAAACCACCTACCGGCGCAATCGCCAGGCGCTGGATTCTGTCGCCTTCCGGCCTCGGGTGCTGCGTGACGTGTCGCAGATCGACAGCGGCGGCGCGTTGCTGAGGCACAGGCTGCGCCTGCCGGTGTTGCTGGCGCCGATCGGCTCGTTGCAGGATTTCACCGCCGGCGGATCGCTTGCTCCGGCGCGCGCGGCCGCCGAATTCGGGACGATGAGTTTTCTCAGCTCCACCTGCAAGCCGGGACTGGAGGAAGTCGCCGCCGCGACCGATGCGCCGAAAATCTACCAGCTCTATGTGCGCGACGACATGGGCTCGGTAGAGGACCGCATCCGCCGCGCCATCGATGCCGGCTACGCCGCCTTCTGCTTCACCGTCGACCTGGATTACTACGGCCGGCGCGAGCGCGACCTCGCCAAGCGCCACTTGACCTCCAGCCGCAAGACCGCCGCGGGCGAGCAGTACCAGGCGGCGTTCGGCTGGAAGGATATCGAGGGTATCCGCGAGAAATTCGACATACCCCTGATCCTGAAGGGCATCGCCACGGCGGAGGATGCGGCCATGGCGGCCGAGCGCGGCATCGACGCGGTCTATGCCTCCAACCATGGCGGCCGCCAGCTCGACCATGGGCGCGGCGGACTGGAGACCCTGCCCGAGATCGTCGAGGCCGTGGCCGGGCGCGCGAAGGTGATCTTCGATGGCGGCATCATGCGTGGCACGGATGTGGTCAAGGCCATGGCGCTGGGCGCCGACGCGGTCGGCATCGGCCGGCTGCAGGGTCTGGCGGCGGCGGCGGCCGGCGAGGGCGGGATTATCCGCGCCCTGGAACTGCTGGAGGTCGAGACCCGCATCACCCTGGGCCTGCTGGGCGTCACCTCATTCGCGGAACTGGACGCCAGCTACCTGCACCCCGCCACGCCGGTCAACGCGCCCGGCCCCTTCAGCGCCTTCCCGCTGTTGGATGAGGGGTATTGAAGTCGGCGATGCAGATTTGAGCAGGTTCGCGCGCCGGGGGAACGAGGCGTTCGGGCCGCCGGACCGGGATTCCCGGGGGCCGAATCCCGCCGCGGCGGGCAAAATATACAGATGGGGAGAAGGCGGTATGTAGTAATGCGAAGGCGCGGCGTATGCGCGGGGTTATGAAATGAGTAGATTCGGGGATTAGATCGAGTGAGAATCAGGCAGCCCCCGCGCCCGCGCCGGGACAAACGCCCAGTCATGCTTCGCCAGGAAATTCCACGACAACGGGGTTCACGCGTGCCGGGCATTCCTCATGCGGGTTGTGTCCGCAATCCGGGACCGTCGGCAACCGGGCATTGGGGATGCGTTCATGGAGCCTGTCGAAGGGTGCGGCCCTTCGCGGTTCAAAAAGCTTTTAACGCAGAGGACGCGGAGGAAGCGTGTCCTTCGTCCTTCGACAGGCTCAGGATGAGGAGGCTCGGGATGAGGGGTCGCGGGTAATGAAAGCCCATATCCAGGGTTTTTCGATGAGGCGCAACGAATGCATCCCACACGGGGTCGCCCGCGCCGAATGGCGGGCGAAAACGCCTGGCAATATTACCGGGAAACATGGCCATGTTTCCGTGCGTCGCTGGAATTGCGGCGGCAGTATACCCGTTTCCGCTGCTTAACAGGGCAAGGAAACTGGATTGAGTATGTTGTCCGTCGAAACCGAGGGCGGTCGCGTTGCCGTTGGCGTCGCCTGTCCCGCGCGGTCCCGGCGCGGCGGATTAAAGAACGCTGGACGCGGTATCGATGTATTTCAATGCGTTAGGGAGGACAATAATACAACAATACAGGCCTGACCCCATCATAGATTCCGCAGCTATCGCGAAGCGATTAGCATGGCCAAGTCGGGCAGGTACGAGCGCGTGTACCTGAACCGGGCCTACAGCACCACCACCGGCGTTCGCACCACGCCGCGCCGGTTGCCGGATGTGCTTGGTGTTCGCAAGACTGGGCGAGTGGATGCTATAGAGGTTCCGTCGAGGACGGATGACCCGAGGAAGCTTATTGAACGTAATCTGGAGGCGATGAATCAGCTGCCAGACGATATGCAAGGAGACGTGTTGCTGCGATTTATCAGAGAAACTGCAGTCCAGTGAGAGAGCAATGCTAAAAGGCCTCTGCAACTGTCTGGCCGTGTATGACTGGAAGGGCGAT
>CBFDDT010000165.1:0-8130 GCA_965603635.1 uncultured bacterium
ACCAGAGGCCGGGGTCCCGTGCCCGCTCGCGGCGTTGCGGCCCGCTTGTGGTGAGCACCACCACGGCGCGATCCGCGCCTGACGAGCGACCCCGGGAAACCGGTCAAATGAGTCATTATCAACGAGAATTGGTATTAACATGAAAATCGCCACCTTCAACGTGAACTCCGTCAAGGCGCGCCTGCCGCGCGTGCTCGAATGGCTGAAGGAGGCCGCGCCCGACGTCGCCCTGTTGCAGGAGATCAAGACCGTCGACGAGGCCTTCCCGGCGATGGAGATCGAGGATCTGGGCTACAACATCGCGACCCATGGTCAGAAGACCTATAACGGCGTGGCGATCCTCTCGAAAAGCCCGATGGAGGATGTAACACGCGGCCTGCCCGGCGACGACAGCGACGAACAGGCGCGCTATATCGAGGCGACCATCGGCGATCTGCGCATCGCCTCGATTTACCTGCCCAACGGCAACCCGGTCGATTCGGAGAAATATCCCTACAAGCTGGCCTGGATGGACCGCCTGACCGCCCATGTGCGCGACGACCTGCTGCCCGTGGAACAGCCCTTCGTGCTGGGCGGCGACTTCAACGTCATCCCGGCCGACCTGGACGTTTACGATCCCAGGGCCTGGGCCGGCGACGCGCTGTTCCGCCCGGAGACACTCACAAAATTCCGCGCCCTTACCCATCTCGGCCTGACCGAGGCCTGGCGCGCGCTCCATGCCGAGGCCGGCTACAGTTTCTGGGACTACCAGGCCGGCCGCTGGCCCCGCGACGAGGGCCTGCGCATCGACCATTTCCTGCTATGCCCCCGCGCCGCCGACCGCCTGAAAGCCTGCGAAATCGACAAGGGACCAAGGGGCAAGGAAAAGGCCTCGGATCATACCCCGGTCTGGTGCGAGATTGCGGAGTCAGCCTGATAATTCGAATGCGTAAATTCGCCGGATCCCAGTCTCAGCCCGGTGTCGGCATCTGTCACCGATCCGGCGCCGCTTTCCCCATGAGTCTTTCGAGCAGTTTTGTTTCCAGCGGGCGCGAGCCGATATAGATCTCGCGCCCCTCGCGAATTTTCGCGAACTCGGCATCGACATTCAGTGGCGTCACCAGACTGCCGAAATCGCGCGGCACCGGCACGCGTTCAGGCGCAACGCCCATGATGCGCGCCAATATCAGATCGCCGGTCCGCGGCCGGTAGTGGCTGTCCTCGAAATACCAGTGACCGGCCGCGGTCCCGTCGGCAAGCGCCGGTGCCGATGTTATCGAGTTGAACCCACTGAAGTTCCAGAGCCGAACATTACGCTTGCGCCGGGCCTTGCGGTTCAGCGTCTCCACAAGATCCGCGATATCCTTCAGCCAAGCTGCATAATCCGCCGAATAGCCCAGCCGCCAATACAGTTCCATGCGTATCGCATGTACCGGCTGGATGAAGATATCCACCCGTTCGGTTTCGGCGTCGAGCCGTTCTATCGCTCTGCTTATCACCGCCATGTCGCCAGGGTCGTATCTGCGCGTCGAGACCCGTTTAAATTTGGCGACCATTCGGCGTAAATTCGCTTCGATCCTCCGCTGAAACGGTATATCCGTTTTCGGATAGTCGAAAAAGCCATGACCCCGGTAGAGCGGAACCTTGCCGGCCATGTTGTCCCTGATGGTTCCAAGAGAATCTTTCAGCATCTTGTGGGAAAGGATCATGCCAAGGATGGTCCGAAGGCTTCCCTGGCCCGCAAAGGCGGATCTCGCAAAATCCTTGCCGAGATCCTGGTCCACAACAAAGGCTTCGAAATCCAGCCCGATGATAACCCTATTCAGAGGCAAACAAGCCGCCGCGTATTCCGTAGTGGGGCCCAGTTCCTCGAGAGTAAGGCTGTAAACGCCGGCGTTGTAGGCTTTGTGGCCGGCAAGCGCGGCAGAGCGGTGATTGAGGCCAAACATGATGCGGGAGGAGCCGACAAGCAGTACATCATATTCGTCGCGGCAGACCTGAATGGATTTGAGGGCCCGGCCATAGCTCATCCTGGTTTCGCTGGCGTTGAAACCCGCGATCCTGACCAGCGCGAACATCCCGTATGGATCGACCAGAATATTGATCCCCGCGAGCAAAGCCATCAAGCCCGCGACCGTTGCCGTAAACAGTATTACGTAGCGTTTGAAATTCATCGTCATCAGAATCTGAAATAGTAGAAATCGAGCGGCGTTCCCATCGACAGAATCGCTACAACGGCGACGACCCCCAGCAGGACGGCGTAAAGCGGACCCGGGCGCCAGACGATGCGGGACGACCAGCGGCCCAGCGGCGCGGTTGAAGCGGTGAGAGCCGGCTGGTAGTCCCGCATGAACTGATAGATATTCGGCGCAGTCAGCGCGAAAATCAGGATAGCAAGAACTTTCAGGAAATCCTCAACCGAGACCGCCCGGATTTCGACCAGCGCGATATCCTGCCCCGTCAGCGCCGCGAAGATGGTCCAGAGCGATTCCGTGCTCTCCACCCGGAAGAGGGTCAGGGAAACCAGCATCGCGGTGAGCGTAACCAACCAGGTTACTGTGCTCCAGGCGGGCTTCAGCCACGACGGAAGGCGGCTCGACAGATTAAAGGTCTTCTTCCACAGGCGGTCGGCCGTAAGGAACAGCCCTTGGAATAAGCCCCAGATCACGAATGTCCAGGCCGCGCCGTGCCAGAGCCCGGCGATCACCATTACGAGTATGAGGTTGATATACAACCGCGCTTCACCCTTCCTGCTCCCCCCGAGCGGGATATAGAGGTAATCCCGCAGGAAGCGGTTGAGCGTCAGGTGCCATCTGCTTCTGTACTCGGCGAAATCCCTGGCCTTAAACGGCGAATCGAAATTAAGCGGCAGGCGAATCCCGAACATGCAGCCGATACCGATCGCGATATCCGAATAGGCCGAAAAATCGAAATAAATCTGGCCGCTCCAGGCCAGAACACCTTGCCAAGCCGCCAGCGCCCCGATCCCCGGACCGTCGGCGGCCGCCTGGAATACCGGTGTCGCCCATTTGTTCAAGCTGTCGGCGATGACGGTTTTCTTGAACAGACCGAGGGTCAGAACCGTCAGTCCGACTGCAATATTTTTCCAGTCCACCCGCCTTGCGCCCCTGCTCGCGAACTGCGGCATCATCTCGGCATGGTGGACGATCGGACCGGCGATCAATTGCGGGAAGAAGGATACGAACAGGCAGTAGCTGATGAAATCGCGTTCTTTCGCGAGTCCCCTGCGGCAATCCACGAGGTAGGCGATCTGCTGGAAGGTAAAAAAGGATATCGCGAGAGGCAGAACGATCGCGCTGAGTACGAAGTCCGTTCCGGCGATCCAGTTCAGGTTTCCAACGAGGAAATGCGCATATTTGAAATAGCCAAGCAGGCCGAGATTAACCGCTACGCCTAAGCCCAGAAAGACCGCTCCACGCCGGCCCGCGCCATTATTCGCCAGCAATATGCCTAAGGCGTAATTGACGAGAATAGAGGCGATCAGAAGAGTCAGATAGACCGGATTCCACCAAGCGTAAAACAACAACGACGCCAGAGTAAGCCAGACGATGGATAAGCGGGAATATCCTAGTCCCGCTATCGAATAAAATCCGATAACAGCCACCGGCAGGAAAAAGAAAATGAACTCGTAGCTGCTGAAAAGCACGACCTTGCGAAGGGGCTCCGCCCCCGCCCCTTCGTTGCGTTACGCCCCTTCTAACAACGGCTTCACCTGCCGTCTACCGCGACCATTCACGATTTTTCGATTATCGAAGTATTGCCATACGCAGGGAGAGGCATGATAGCGAGAGGAACAGCCTAAAACGGCGCGCTACATCAACGCCCATCCGGCTTTAGCCGCAATCCCGGACGCACCTTCGTGAAGGCCAGTTTCGACGGGTCCACCGCGCAGGGGCCCGGTGCTTCTACCACCAGTATTTCTTCACAGATCGGTTGAAAGTCGGCTCGGAAGTGTACGGAACTCTTGAGCGCCATGATTTTCTCCGCAGCCGGCTCCACGCCCAGGTGACGGAAGATCGACTGGTCGGCGGCCTGCATCATGATTGAGCCGACGGCCACCCACACGCCTTCGATCTCCAGCAGCGCCATGGGGCCGAGCTCCATGCGCGCGCCATGCCACATAGGGCCGGTACCGGTGAAATGCCCGTCGCCCAGCTTCAGCACCTTATAATCGCCGGCCAGCGGCCGGTGGCCGGGCATGCCGGACTTGCCGCCAAGTTCGGCGCGAATCGAGGCGCCCTCGCCCGCCTCGTGGGCCTGCAAGGCGACTTGCCCGTCGTTCAGCAGGCCCAGCACCGCGCCTCTCGCGCCGCCCCGGATCAGGGCCTCCAGCAGGCCGGTGGTGTCCGACGGGCCGCCGGCGCCGGAATTGTCCTGGGTGTCGGCCAGGATTACCGGCCGGCGCGCGCTCTCCGCGATGCGCAGGGCCTCGGCCACCGCCTCATCCGGCTGCCAGATGCGGCCGGCGAAATCCGCTTCGGCGGCGTTAATGGCGTCGGCAAGCCTGTCCGCCGCGGCCTCCGTCGCGGCGCGGTCGCGCCCGTAGGCGAATACCGCCGGACCTACCTCGCGGATATCGGCCATGGGAAAGCCGGTGGAGAAGGAAATCGCCGCCAGGCCCGCGCCGGATGCGGTCTCGATATCCGGCAGCAATCCATAGAGCGAGGCCGCCGGTTCGATAAAGCTGCAGCCCCAGTTCAGCGGGATCAGGAAGTTCGTCTTGCGCATGGCCTTGTGGAACGGCCCCTCGCCGCGCAGCAGTGCATCCAGATGGCGCGCGGCGCGGGCCCCGGTGTCGGCCATGTCCACATGCGGATAGGTGCGAAAGGCGTCCATAACATCCGCCAGCGCCATCATTTCCCCGGTCACGTTGGCATGCAGGTCCAGGCTGACGGATATCGGCATGCTGTCGCCGACCAGGGCCCGGATACACCGCAGCAACTCCCCTTCCCCGTCCTCGAGATGTTCGCAGACCGCCGCCCCATGCAGGTCGAGATAGATGCCGTCGAGATGGCCCGCCGACGCGATATCCTCCAGCAGCACCGCCGCGATGCGCTCAAACGCATCCTCGGTGATATGGGCCGAGGGCGTTGCGGCGCACCATGACAGCGGCACGATCTCATGCCCAAGCCCGCGCAACGCCTCGACCGCGCCGGTGATCGGCAGATGCACCCCCTCGATCGCCGGGAAAAGCTCGCTCCCCCGCGAAAATCCGGGCCAGCCATCGACCTCCTCGAACATCGCCCAGGTCGCCTTCAGGGGCGCGAATGTGTTCGTCTCATGCTGAAATCCGCCAACCGCAATCCGCGCCATGCCTCTGTCTCCCTATACTGCCCGTGCCCGGCCCATCCACAACGCGCTCAACCCCTGCCCCAAGACCGCCGCCAACACCAGCCCGCCACCCGCCAGGGAAAGCAAGCTGGGGACCTCGCCGACACCCAGCCAGGCCCAAAAGGGCATCAGCACCACGGTGGCGCGGCCCACCAGGGCTGCCTGCGCGGCCGGCATGTGGCGCACGCCCGCGGTGAAGAAGATATACTGGAAGGCCAGTTGCACGACGCCCATGATGGCGATGATGCCCAGATCGTACAAGCCGATCGCCAACCCTTCCGGGGCCACCATGGCGGCGACGAGGCAGGACAAAACCGCCGCGATGGTCACGGCCGGGATCATGTCCACGCGCCGGCCGCCGCGCAGCAGCACGATGGTGCTGGAGTAGAACAGGGAGGTCACCAGCGCCAGCACATTTCCCGCAAGGCCACCGGTCGCCATCCCGTCACTGAACATCAGCACGATGCCGCCCAGCGACAGGCCAATAAAACCCACCGTGCGCAAGGCCACCCGCTCGCGCAGGAAAATCCAGGCCAGCAGCGCCGCGAATACCGGCGCCACGCCCACGGTGAAGGCAACATTGGCCACCGTCGTGCTGGTCAGCGCGAGAATGAAGGTAATGAAGGCGGCGCCCAGGGTTAGCGAACAGAGCAAACCGGTCCGCCCGATGGACAGGAACCTGTCCCCGATCCTGGCGCCGTGGCGCCACAGCAGATAGGTCAGAAGCGTGGCAATGCAGAAGACCGACCGCCAGAACAGGATCTGCCAGCCGTCCGCATTTTCCACAAGGCGCACAAGTATCCCGGACAGGCTGGAGCAAAGCGCGGCGGCCAGCACCGCCGACACGCCCACGCCCAGCCTCTCCGTGACAGCGGGGGCGTCAGAAGCCACCGGTCCGCCTCCCGACGCCCTGTCCGTTGTCAGATATCGGCGTAGGTATGGGTTTCCGCCGCGCCGCCGGGGTGGGTGACGGCGCCCTTCTCGGCCGAGCCGACGGTCTGGGCGTAACGCCACAGGGCGCCGGACTGGAAGTCATGCTGACGCGGTTTCCAGCTTTTGGCGCGCTCGGCCAGTTCCGCGTCGCTCAGATCGACATTGATTTCGCCCGTCATCGAATCGATGGTGATCATGTCGCCGTTCTTCAGCAGGCCGATCGGCCCGCCGACCGCGGCCTCCGGCCCCACATGGCCGATGCAGAAACCGCGCGTCGCGCCCGAGAACCGCCCGTCGGTGATCAGCGCCACCTTGCCGCCCGTCCCCTGGCCGTAGAGCGCCGCGGTCGTGGACAGCATTTCGCGCATGCCGGGGCCGCCCTTCGGGCCTTCATAGCGGATGACGATGACGTCGCCTTCGCTGTATTCGCGCTTGCGCACGGCCTCGAAGGCGTCTTCCTCGCAATCGAACACCAGGGCCGGGCCGGTGAATTTCAGCACGTCGAGCCCGGCGATCTTCACGATCGCGCCCTCTGGCGCCAGATTGCCCCGCAATCCGACGACGCCGCCGGTCTGGGTAATGGGTTTGCGCGGGCGATAGACGACGTCCTGATCCTCGGGGAACTTGACCTTCTCAAGCTCGTCGCCGATCGAATTGCCGGTAACGCTGAGACAATCGCCGTCGAGGAACCCGTCCTCCAGCAGCGCCTTCATCACCACCTGCACGCCGCCGATCTCGAACAGATCCTTGGCGACATATTTGCCGCCGGGTTTCAGGTCGGCGATGTAGGGAGTCTCGCGGAAGGTGCGGGCCACCTCATGCAGGTCGTAATCGATGCCGCATTCATGGGCGATGGCCGGCAGATGCAGCGCGGCATTGGTGGAACCGCCGGTACAGGCCACCACGCGGGCCGCGTTCTCCAGCGCCGCACGGGTGACGATCTTGCGCGGGCGGATGCCGTTGGTCAGCGCCTTCATCACCGCCTCGCCCGAGGCTTCCGCATAGGCGTCGCGGGATTCGTAGGGCGCGGGCGCGCCGGCCGACCCGGGCAGCGCCAGGCCAATCGCCTCGGACACGCAGGCCATGGTGTTGGCGGTGAACTGGCCGCCGCAGGAACCGGCCGACGGGCAGGCGTGGCATTCAATCTCACGCAACTCCTCGTCCGTCATGGTGCCGGCGGAATGCGAGCCAACGGCCTCGAACACGTCCTGCACGGTGATATCCTTGCCGTGCAGGCGCCCGGGAAGGATCGAGCCGCCATACATGAAGACAGACGGCACATTGAGGCGCACCATCGACATCATCATACCCGGCAGCGACTTGTCGCAACCGGCCAGCCCGACCAGCGCGTCGTAACAATGGCCGCGCATGGTCAGCTCAACCGAATCGGCGATCAGGTCGCGGCTGACCAGCGAGGATTTCATGCCCGCGTGGCCCATGGCGATGCCGTCGGTGACCGTGATGGTCGCGAACTCGCGCGGCGTGCCCATGGCGGCCTTGACGCCCATCTTGACCGCCTGCGCCTGGCGCATCAGGGAAATATTGCAGGGCGCGGCCTCGTTCCAGCAGGTGGCGACGCCGACGAAAGGCTGCGCGATCTCGGCGTCGGTCATGCCCATGGCGTAATAATAGGACCGGTGCGGCGCCGATTCGGGGCCGACGGAAACATAGCGGCTGGGCAGTTTTGACTTGTCTATGGCCATGGGGTGCATTCCTTCTGAGGGTCTTGATTGAATCTGCTTGTTGAACGGCCCGCACAATATCGCCGGAGGCAACCGCAATCCACCCAAATCTCTGCGACGGTTCGCCTGAGAGTCTGGCCCGGAATATGTTGTTGTTTTCACAGGCTTGTGTTTTCCTCCGGTT
>CBFDDT010000166.1:0-8098 GCA_965603635.1 uncultured bacterium
TGATCAGGCCGAGGATCGCAAAGGCCGGGAATTCCAGGAACGAGGCGATCTGGTGCTCGGGGATGATGAAGGCGGGAAAATCGCCAAACCAGATGCGGCTGATGACGGTGCCGGTCACCGATGAAATCACGATGGCGGTGAAGGCGGTCATCGAATAATGGCCGACCACCACTTCCAGCGCGAAAAACGCCCCGGCGATGGGCGCGTTGAACGAGGCCGCCACCGCCGCCGCCACACCGCAGCCCAGCAGGGTCTGCGACAGGGCGCGCCCCAGGCGCAGGCGCTTGGCGACCCAGGCGCTGACGCTGGCGCCGAGATGCACCACCGGCCCCTCGCGTCCGGCCGAGGCGCCGGCGCTCAGCGACACGGCACTGACCAGGGCGGCGCGCAGGCCATCGGTCAGGCTCATCCGCCCGCCCTTCAGGGCGCTCGCCTCCATCACGTCGGGGACTCCCAACGGTCGCTTGCCCGGCATCAGGAACTCGACGATCAGCCCGACCGCCAGCCCGCCGATCGTGGTGGCGGCCAGAATATGCCACCAGGCGACATCGGCGATATTGGTGACAACCTGTTCGGATGAAAAGCCGTAAAACAGAAATTGCACCGCCCCCAGTCCCTCGCGAAACGCAATCGCCGACCCGCCGCCAATTCCGCCGATCACGACGGCCAGTGTTGACAGCACGACCTGCTCGTGCCGGGTAAATCGGTCGAGCGCGCTGAGAATCTGGCCGAAGTTGGGCAGGGTCACGGGTGGGTTCCGCAGGGTTGGTTAAGGTATTGCCGCCAGTATTGCCGGTAACCCGTTACTAAACCGCAAAGACTCCGGGCTCAAGGAGTATCAACCTGCGTCGACAATCCCGGATTGCCTGAACAGCAGGCTTTCTTTATTGGGAACCCAATACCCGCCGGAGATAATTGTAGACATCGGCGGATGGCCCATCGATGGCCGTTACATTGCCTTTCGGTACGCCGTGAAACACAACCACCACCTGTTTACCGTCGTCGAACAGGGCCACCCAGGACGAAAAGCCGTCGATGTCGGCCAGGCAATGCTGGGCGACAAAGCGGTGTGACGCTCCGTTCGGCAGGGGCGTGACGTCGTAATCGAACGTATCGTACTCCCCCTTGCAGTCCGCTTCGACGCTGCCAAGAACCGCCGCGGCGATCGCATCGAAGCCTTGCCCCTGTTTCGGGAATTCATAGAGCGCACCGATAACAATACCGTCGGACCATCTCGCCTTGGCGTCCCCGTACCATCCGTTTCCTTCTTTTGCCGTCAGAATCTTGAAGCCCTTCTGATCCAGTCCCGAGCCGGCAAGGATCCTGTCCCCCGTGGGGCCAATCGACAGAATCGCGAGCATCTCAGCTTCCTGCTGCCTCTTGGCCCGCGTTATGACGTAACCCGTCAGGTAGCATTGGTGCAGTTCCCCCAGCGCTTCGCCGCTGGTGGAGATGTCGAAGCCCTGGTAACCAGCCCCGTCGCTCAGGGTCAGCGTGGCGCTTGATGCGATCTGATTAAAAGACTCGTCTGTATATTGGAGAGCAACTCGGATTTCCGACGGCCCGGTAACGTCGGTCCGACTGGGGCCCAGGATACGGTCGTCGGCCTTCAGGGTAAAGTTCAGCGAGGTCCCCTGCTGAAAATTCCATTTCTGACTGTCGACCACGACCAGTATGGCTTTGTCGACCGTTATGCCGAGCGTCAGGCCGGTTTCCCCAAATCGCGCAGAGATCGAACAGAACTTGAACTCACCTGTGCCGGGGTCGCTGAAAGATACGCCATGCCAACCGCCAACGCTGAATTCCTCGGCGGTGGCTGGGCTAGCAAAAGCCACGATCAGAATAGAAATCAGAACCAATTTCCGCATAAGCCCCTCCCTTGCTGAATCCGGCGGCAAGAATAGTGGCACGCCTGCCGGTACAGGATCGATGATACGCCAAAACTCTCCCAAAATTGAAGTCTTCGGGTTTTAGGGAAGAGTTTCCGTTTAACCTTGCGGCATCGATATCCGGCGGCCGACGCGTTCGGGCGCGGGGATGGCGGCGTGCGCGGCGGCGATTTCGTCCAGCCACGCCATGACGTCGTCCGGGAAGGGGGCGGTGCGGCGGATCGACATGTCGATATGCAGGCTCATCAGCTCGCAGCCCGCCGCCAGCCAGCCTTCATCGGCGTGATACAATTCGTGATAGTAATGCAGCCGCTTGGCGTCGTGGCCCAGCAGCCAGGTGCGGAAGGCGATCGGATCGCCCTCGTGGAGTTCGCGGACATAGCTGACATTCATCTCGACGGCGAAGGTGGAGCAGTTGGCTTTCTCGAAATATTTGTGGCCCAGCCCCAGATAATCGAAAAAGGCGTCGGTCGCGTAATCGAAGGCAAGCACGTAAAAGGCCACATTCATGTGGCCGTTATAGTCGATCCATTCCGGGCGGACCCGGTCTCGGTATATTTGCAAGGGGGCTTCAATCGTCATGGGGCAAATCTAGCGCCATTGGCAAGCCTGCGGCAACACCGTAGGGTTGGATTTCTCTCACCAATGACGAATCAATGCTCACGCCTTTCCTCGCTCTCCTGAACCGCCATGCCCGGCTAATCCTGGCCGGTGGAATTTTTGCCGGGTTGCTGATGCCGGACCTGGCCGCGTTGCTGCGCCCGCTGGTCGAGGCCGCCGTCGTGGCTAGCCTGTCGTTGTCGCTACTGCGGATCGACTGGGCGATGGTCATGGACTGGGGGCGCAAACCGCTGCGCGCGGCGGCGGGACTGGGATGGATATTACTCGGCGCGCCGCTACTGACGCTGGGGGCGGTGACTTTGCTGGGCCTGCCGCCGGGGCTTTCGGTGGCGCTGGTATTCGCGGCTGCCGCGCCGCCGGTGACCGCCGCGCCGGCCTTCGCCCTGCTGCTGGGGCTGGACGCGGCGCTGGCGCTGGTGCTGCTGGTGGCGGGAACGGCGATCCTGCCGCTGACCCTGGGCGCGGTCGCCTTCTGGCTGTTGGATCTGGAACTGTCGATCGGGCTGGGGCCGTTCCTGGCGCGCGTCGCGCTGTACATCGTCCTGCCCTTCGCGATCAGCGAGACTGCGCGCCGCTTCGCGCGCCGCGACTGGCTGGATGCGCGCGCCACGGAGATCAACGGCCTGATCGTGCTGGCGCTGGTGATCTTCGCTATCGCCATCATGGACGGGGTCACGGCCCGGGCGTTGGCCGACCCCTGGACGGTGGCCGGTTTCACCGCCGCCGCCTTCATCCTGAACATGGTGTTGCAGGCGATCGGCACCGCCGCATTCTTCTGGCTGGGCTGGCGCGGGGCGCTGACCATGGGGCTGGCCAGCGGCTATCGGAACATGGCGATCATGCTGGTCCTGACCGCCGGCATGGCCGGCCCGGACATGTGGCTCTACGTCGCCATCGCCCAGTTCCCGATATTTGTCATGCCGATGCTGACCAACCCGGTTTATCGCCGGGTACTGGCGGCAGGGCGTTGAAGCACCCTTTTCAGAATTTCATTTCCATCGGCGTGAAGACGATGCCGTCCTGATGCTGTTTGGGCCCGGTTGGGCGAAAGCCCATGGCGAGGTAGAAGGCGTCGGCGTTGGGGGCGGCATTGACCGAAACCATATGGCCCTTGCGGAAGACCCGCAGGAATTTCAACAGCCTCCGCCCGACGCCGCTCCGCTGCAGCTCGTGCCGGACGAACAGCATTTTAAGATGATCGCCGGCCAGTTCGGCATAGCCGACGATAGCCCGGCCATCCCCGACCGCCACCCAGGCCTCATTGTCGGCGGAAAGCCGGGCGGCAATCACCTCCGGCTTAATGAAATTCAGGAATGTCGCGTGGCCCTGCTCGCCAAAATGCGGCGCGATGCCGCCGGCGAAGGCAGCCTCGATCAAGGTGGCGATAGCCGATGCGTCATCGACGCCGGCGGAACGGAAAGCAATAGCCATGCCCTATCTTGCAACATGGCGCTGGCGAGGCCAAGACCGCCCGCGCCCTCACACCGAAAAATACTTCGCCATCGGGTGCGGGATAACAACCGCCGAGGTGGACATTTCCGGGTGGAGCTGGTGCTCGTCCGACAGGTCCACGCCGATGGCGTCGGCGCCCAGCAGGCGCAATAGCTGGTCCTGGTCTTCCAGGTTAGGGCAGGCCGGATAGCCGAAGGAATAGCGCGAACCGAAATACTGCTGGTTCAACAGCCCTTCCATGTCGCTGGCTTCCCCGGCCGCATGGCCCAGTTCGGCGCGGATGCGCTTGTGAACATATTCGGCCATGGCTTCCGCCAGTTCCACGCCCACCCCGTGCAGATAGAGGTAATCCTGGTAGCGGTCGTCCTCGAACCATTCGCGGGCCACGTCGGCGGCGCGCTGGCCCATGGTGACAACCTGCAGCCCGATGACACCGCGCCCGTCTGGCCCGGCGGATATGTCAGGCACGTAATCGGCGATGCATTTGCCATCCTCGCCGGCCTGACGTGGCAGGGCGAAGCGGGCGGTCTCATGCGCGCCGTCCTCGCCAAACAGCACCAGATCGTCGCCTTCGCCGGCGGCCTTCCAGTAACCGTAGACCGCCTGGGGCAGCATGATGTCCTGCTGGATCGCCGTATCGATCATGCGCTTCAGCACCGGGCGAAGTTCCTTTTTCGCCCAGACCATATATTCGTCCAGCTTGCGGCCTTCCTTGCGGAAACCCCAATGGAACTGGAACAGCATGCGCTCGTTCAGATAGGGCAGAAGCGCCTGCACCGGCGCCCGGGCGATCACCCGCGGGCCCCAGAAGGGCGGCTCGGCGATCTCCAACTGATTGTTCAGCGCCTCGCGCCCGGCGCGGGTCACGGCGGGATCGGCCGGGGCCGGCGCGGCGTTGGCGGCGCGGCCCACCGCCTTGCGGCTGTTGGCGGGGCGGCTTTTGCGTTTGGCCTGAATCGCCGCGGCGTAATCGTCGAACCCGCCATTGACCACCTTGTCCATGATCTTCAGCCCGTCGAAGGCGTCGCGGGCATAGGCCACGCGGCCGGCGCCATAGGCGGCGACACAGTCTTCCTCGACATAGGCGCGGGTCAGCGCGGCGCCGCCCAGCATGATCGGAACCTGGATATTCTCGCGCGTCATCTCTTCCAGGTTCTCGCGCATGACGACGGTCGATTTCACCAGCAGACCCGACATGCCGATGACGTCCGCCTTATGCTCGCGGGCGGCCTCGACGATGTTGGCGATCGGCTGCTTTATGCCCAGATTGACGACGTTGTAGCCGTTGTTGGTAAGGATGATATCGACCAGATTCTTGCCGATATCGTGCACGTCGCCCTTTACCGTCGCCAGCACCACGGTGCCCTTGCTCTGGCTATCGGCCTTTTCCATATGCGGTTCCAGAAAGGCGACGGCGGCCTTCATGGTCTCGGCCGACTGCAGCACGAAGGGAAGTTGCATCTTGCCCGACCCGAACAATTCGCCGACCTCCTTCATGCCGCCCAGCAGAATTTTGTTGATGATATCCAGCGGCGGGTGGGTTTCCATCGCGCCGTCCAGATCTTCGCCCAGACCGTTGCGGTCGCCATCGACGATGCGGCGATGCAGATTTTCCTCGATGGTCAGGTTGGCGGTATCGACTTTCTCTTCCTGGGCCACGCGCCCCTCGAACAGGGCGAGGAAGGCCTGCAAGGGGTCGTAACCCTCTTCCCGCCGGTCGTAAATCAGGTCCAGCGCCACCTTGGCCTCGTCCTCGGGGATCGCATGCAGCGGCTTGATCTTGCTGACATGGATGATGGCGCCGGTCATGCCGTGCTTCACGGCCTCGTCCAGGAAGACCGAGTTCAACACATGGCGCGCCGCCAGTTTCAGTCCGAAGGATATGTTCGACAGACCCAGGATGACCTGGCTGTCGGGGAAGCGTTCCGCGATACGCTTGATGCCGTTCAATGTCTCGATGGCCAGCTTGCGGTCGTCCTCCATGCCGGTGCAGACGGTGAAGGTCAGCGGGTCGAACAGCAGGTCCGATGGCGGCAGGCCGTATTTGTTAACCGCCATGTCGTACAGCCGTTCGGCGACGCGCAGCTTGTCGTCCGCGGTCTTCGCCATGCCGTCCTCGTCGATGGTCAGCGCGATCACCGCGGCGCCATGCTTGCGCGCCAGTTCAAGGCGCGCCTCGGCCGCCTCGTCGCCATTCTCGAAATTGATCGAGTTGAGAACGGGTTTGCCGCCGACCAGCTTCAGCGCCGCTTCCAGCACCGGCAGTTCGGTGGAATCGATCACCAGCGGCGCATCGGCCGCGCCGCGCAGGCGCGAGACCATATCGGTCATGTCGGCGACCTCGTCGCGGCCGACGAAGGCGGTGCAGACGTCCAGCGTGTGGCTGGCCTCGCGAATCTGCTCGCGGCCGATCTCGACACAGCCGTCCCAGTCCTCGGCCGCCTGCAAATCGCGGAATTTCTTGCTGCCGTTGGCGTTGCAGCGCTCGCCGATCGACAGGATCGCGTTTTCCTGGCGCAGCGCCACCTGGCTGTAAAGCGAGGCCAGCGAGGGCGTCCAGTCGGGATTGCGTTGCGCCGGCCGCGGGCGATAGCCGTCCTCCGCCTTCTCGCGAAGCATCGTGTCCAGGGCGCGGATATGGTCCATTGTCGAGCCGCAACAGCCGCCGACCATGTTGACGCCGTAATCGGCAACGAAGCGCCCGCCCCATTCGCCCAACTCCGCCGGCGTCAGCGGGTAATGGGTGTGGCCGTCATGCAGTTCCGGCAGGCCGGCATTGGGCTGCACGGTAATCAGGCGCGGCCAGTTCTCGCCGAGCCAGCGCACATTCTCGGCCATCTCATGCGGCCCGGTGGCGCAATTAAGCCCCATGGAATCAACGCCCAGCGAATGCACCACGGTCGCGGCGGCGGCAATATCGGCGCCGACCAGCAGCGTGCCCGTGGTTTCCACAGTGACCTGGACGAAGATCGGCAGGGCCCGTTCCAACTCGGCGAAGGCGCGGCGCGATCCGTTGACCGCCGACTTGATCTGCAGCGGATCCTGGCAGGTCTCGATCAATATTGCGTCGACGCCGCCCGCGACCAGGCCGGAGGCCTGCGTGAAGAAGGCGTCTTCCAGCGTCTGGTATTCGATATGGCCCAGGCTGGGCAGGCGCGTGCCCGGGCCGATGGAGCCCAGTACGAAACGCTGATGGCCGTCTCTGGCCGAGGCTTCCTCGGCCGCTTGCCGAGCGATTTCGCCGGCTAGGCGGTTCAACTCGAAAGCTTCGTCGGCGAGGTCGAATTCGGCCAGGGTCAGGGGCGAGCCGCCGAAGCTGTTGGTCTGCACGACGTCGGAACCGGCCTCCAGATAGCCGGCATGGATCTCCCGCACGATATCCGGGCGGCTGATATTCAGGATTTCGGTGCAGTTTTCCGCGCCGCGATAATCTTGCTCCACATCCAGGTCCATGGCCTGGATGCGGCTGCCAAAGGCCCCGTCGCACAGAAGCACGCGCTCGGATAGCGCTTTCAGAAATTCACTCATGGTTCAGGCGGCCTTCGCGACAGAGGGGTTGATGCCGAGATAACGGCATACCGCATAGGAAAGCGGCGCCTTGTTCAGCGTGTAAAAATGGAAACTGTCGAAACCCTCGTCGATCAGGGTGCGGCACTGTTCCGATGCGACCGAGGCCGCGACCATGGCCGCCGTTTCCGGGTCGTCTTCCAGCCCCTCGAACTGACCGGTTAGCCAATCGGGGATGCCGGCGCCGCAACGGGCGCTGAATGTCACGATACTCGCGAAATTCACGACCGGCATGATGCCGGGCACGATCGGAATCGTGATGCCGGCCGCCGCCGCGCGGTCCCGGAAGCGCAGGATCGTGTCGGTGTCGAAGCAATATTGGGTGATCGCCGTGCCGGCGCCCGCGTCCTGCTTGGCCCTGAGGTTATCCAGGTCGGCCTGGGGCGAAGGCGAGTCGGGGTGGGCTTCGGGATAGGCGGCGACCGCAATGTCGAAATCGGCGACCTGGTTTAAGCCTGCCACCAGTTCCGAGGCCCGTTGATATCCGCCATCATGCGGCCGCCACTTGTCGCCGCCGGGCATGTCGCCGCGCAGCGCCACGATGCGGCGGATACCCATGTCGCGCCAGG
>CBFDDT010000167.1:0-8005 GCA_965603635.1 uncultured bacterium
TACGGAGCCGGAGGCGGAAGACGTTACGGAGCCGGAGGCGGAAGACGTTACGGAGCCGGAGGCGGAAGACGTTACGGAGCCGGAGGCGGAAGACGTTACGGAGCCGGAGGCGGAAGACGTTACGGAGCCGGAGGCGGAAGACGTTACGGAGTCGAAGGTGGAAACCACCGAATGACGTACCGGGCCGCATGTCGCTTTCAAACCGCCTGATACGTTAAGCGGGGGCGATGCGGCATGATCCGGCAATATGAGCTGGTTGAGAGTGTAAAAAGTTACGATACGGGCGCGGATGAGGATGCCCTCAACCGCGCCTATGTTTTTTCCATGAAAGCGCATGGCTCGCAATTGCGGGCGTCCGGCGATCCGTATTTCTCCCACCCCGTCGAGGTGGCGGGCATTCTGGCAAAAATGAAGCTGGATTCCGCCTCAATCATCACGGGCCTGCTGCACGACACGGTCGAGGATACGGTCGCGACGCTGGCCGATATCAGCGATCTCTTTGGCGATGAAATTGCGCGCCTCGTCGATGGTGTCACAAAACTCAGCCAGATCGAACTGCAGTCCGACCAGTCCCGGCAGGCGGAAAATTTCCGTAAGCTGGTGCTGGCGATGTCGGAGGATATCCGCGTCCTGCTGGTCAAGTTGGCCGACCGGCTGCACAACATGCGCACCCTGAAATACGTGAAAGATGATGAGAAACGCCAGCGCATCGCGCGCGAGACGATGGATATCTATGCGCCGCTGGCCGAACGCATCGGCATCCGCGACTGGAAGGACGAACTGGAAGATCTGGCCTTTCGACAGTTAAATCCGGACGCGCATGCATCGGTCACGAAACGTTTGGATTTCCTGCGTTCGAGTGGCGGTGACGTTATCGGCCGGGTGATCGAGGATCTGCGCAAAACGCAAGCCGACGCCGGCGTCAAGGCCGAGGTGACGGGGCGCGAAAAGACGCCCTATTCGATCTGGCGCAAGATGCAGAAGAACAATGTCGGGTTCGAGCAATTGTCCGACATCATGGCTTTCCGCATCGCCGTCGATTCCGATCAGGATTGTTACCGGGCGCTGGGCGTCATCCACAATTGCTATCGCGTCGTGCCCGGGCGTTTCAAGGATTACATCTCCATTCCAAAGCCGAATGGCTACCGGTCGATCCACACCGGTGTGATTGGCCCGGAGAACCAGCGTATCGAACTGCAAATCCGGACGCTGGAAATGCATGAGGTCGCGGAATACGGGGTCGCCGCGCACTGGGTTTATAAACAGGGGCGGCCGGAGACCGAAGGCACGCAATACCGTTGGCTTCGTCAGCTTCTGGAAATTCTGGAGCATGCCGCCGAGCCCGAGGAATTTCTTGAGCATACCAAGCTGGAGATGTTCTCCGACCAGGTGTTTTGCTTTTCGCCCAAGGGCGATCTCTACGCACTGCCGCACGGGTCAACACCGGTGGATTTTGCCTACGCGGTCCATTCCGAGGTTGGCAACCGCTGTGTCGGATCCAAGATCAACGGCCGAATTGTTCCGTTGCGGACAGAACTGCGCAACGGCGACCAGGTCGACGTCATCACCAGCAAGGCGCAGACACCGTCGCCGACCTGGGAAAGCTTCGTGGTCACCGGCAAGGCCCGCGCCTGCATCCGGCGCTTCGTGCGTAGCCAGCAGCGCGACCAGTATATGAGCCTGGGCCGGGAAATCGTCGCCAAAACCTTTCGCCAGGAAGGTTACGAGCTGACCGAAAAGGCGCTGAAGGGCGTATTGAAAAATTTCGACTGCGACGAGGTCGATGATCTTTATGCGGTGGTGGGCGAGGGCCAGCATACCGGGCGCGAAGTGCTGTGGGCCGTATTCCCCGGCGCCAAGAAAGATCGCTCGCAGAAAGTGGTGCCGCTGACCAAGGCGCGCAGCAAGGCGGGCAAGGATCACGCGGTGCCGATCCGTGGTCTTATACCGGGCATGGCCGTCCATTTCGCGGGCTGCTGCCATCCCTTGCCGGGCGAGCGGATTGTCGGCATTGTCGCCACGGGCAAGGGTGTGTCCATCCACACCATCGATTGCGAGACTCTGGAAAGTTTCGCCGATGCGCCGGAACGCTGGCTGGATGTTTCCTGGGACGTCGGCGGCGGTAACGAACCCTTTCATGTTGGGCGACTGCATGTATTGGTGAACAACGAGCCGGGGGCGCTTGGGACGATCTCAACGGTAATCGGCCGGGACGGCGGGAATATTACCAATCTTAAAATCGTTCACCGTTCGATCGATTTTTTCGAAATGCTGATTGATATCGAGGTAACGGACATTAAACAGTTGACCGATATCATGGCTGCACTGCGGGCGACCCGTGTGGTAAATTCGGTCGATCGCGCCCGCGGGTAAGGCGGACAAGTCGGGCCGGCGCCATATTGAGGTGCTGGGCTGGGCATAAATCAGTGGTGTGAAGGGCAATGTTCAAAAGACGCACATATCAGCCGGTTCATCACCGGGTCGGAGACCTGATCTGGCCGCGGATCGGGTTCCGCCGTTCGGTGACCTATATCTGGCATCGCGTTGGACGCCTGCACGGCACGCCCCACAGCATCGCCGGCGGTTTTGCCGCGGGCGCCGCGATTTCCTTCACCCCGTTCGTTGGCGGCCACTTCGTGCTGGCAATTATGGTTTCGTGGGCGACGCGGAGCAATATTGTGGCCGGGCTTCTGGGTACCGCGGTCGGCAATCCCTGGACATTTCCGTTCATCTGGCTCTGGATATATGAATTGGGCCACCGCATGGGAGCCGGCGGACCGGACCAGGTCCGGCCGGACGCCTTGGCGATAATCGTTGATTTGCCGGGCGTCGTGGGACGGGCGTTGTTAAGCTTTGACGTTGACTGGGATTATCTTGATAATCTGTGGGCGGTTCTGTGGCCAATGTTGGTTGGCTGCATTCCGACCTTTATTCTGGTCTGGCTGGCGGTTTACCTGGTTCTGAAGCCCCTTGTCGCCACCTATCAGGCCAATCGCATCATGCGTCTCCGGCGCAAGCAGGGAAAGGCGCGGGAGGCCGCCAGACTGAAATCTAAGGTGATGACGGTGCTGAAGGGTGAATCCCTGCCTGGTCCGGCGGAAAAGGAACAAGTGTCGAAGGAGGTCAACGGATGATGAGGCAGTTGCTGAGGCTTGGGGTCAATATCGATCATGTGGCGACGATCCGGAATGCGCGCGGCGGCCCGGACCCGGACCCGGTCCGCGCGGCAAAACTGGCGGCTAAAGCCGGCGCTGACGGCATCACTGCGCATTTGCGCGAAGATCGCCGCCACATAACCGACCGCGATATAACGCGGCTGGTTTCCGAAATCGATTTGCCGTTAAATTTCGAGATGGCGGCGACCAGCGAAATGCTGGATATAGCGCAACGTCATCAACCCCATGCGGCCTGCCTTGTGCCGGAAAAACGCGAAGAGCGAACCACGGAGGGCGGGCTGGATGTCGTCGGCGGTTTTGACCGCCTGAAACCCTTTGTCGAGGCGTTGTGCGAGGCCGGTTGCCGGGTTTCGCTGTTCATCGAGCCCGCCCTGGCGCAGTTGGATGCCGCCGTGGCGATTGGCGCGCCGGTGGTGGAACTGCACACCGGCAGTTACGCTAACCTGGAAGGCGCGGCGCGCGAAGCCGAACTGGGCCGCCTGCGTGACGCTGCCGCCCATTGCGATGCGGTCGGGCTTGAATGTCATGCCGGGCACGGCCTGACCTTCGACAATGTCGCACCCGTGGCCGCTATCCCGCAGGTCATGGAGCTGAATATCGGGCATTTCCTGATCGGCGAGGCGATCTTCGGCGGGTTGGACAGCACGATCAAGCGCATGCGGGCCCTGATGGACAAATCCCGGGCCGCCGTCCAGGGCGAACAGAGCGCGTGATGATTCTGGGGATCGGCAACGATCTGATCGATATCCGCCGCGTCGAGAAAAGCCTCGACCGGTTCGGCGGGCGCTTTGTGGAGCGGATATTCACTGAGGTCGAGCAACAGAAATCGGACCGTCGCGCCAACCGTGCCGCCAGTTACGCCAAACGCTTCGCGGCCAAGGAGGCCTGTTCGAAGGCGCTGGGCACCGGGTTTCGCAAGGGTGTTTTCTGGCGCGACCTGGGCGTGGTCAACCTGCCGTCGGGCAAACCGACGATGGCCTTGACCGGAGGGGCGCTGGATCGTCTGGCGGAAATGACGCCGGCCGGCATGAAGGTTCAGATCGACCTGACAATTACGGATGATTTTCCCCTGGCCCAGGCGATCGTGATAATTTCGGCCATACCCAATGATGGGAAATAGCCGGGGCGGGCATTGACAGGGTGGGTGTTCGACGCCCATATCAGCCACGCAATTGACGAGGATACGCGCATGGCGCGGGAGATTTTATGAAATCCAGCAAGAACACCGACGAGACCGAGGCCGATAATAACGACGACAAAACAGCCTTGGAACAGATTGCTGGTGTCGACCGTGAACCGGGGACGGTGTGGGACTGGATTTGGAACGATACCGTTCAAACGGTAGTTTACGCTTTTGCGATCGCTATTTTCGTTCGCATCGTGGCCTTCGAGCCGTTTAATATCCCCTCGGGATCGATGAAGCCAACCTTGCTGGTGGGCGACTATCTGTTTGTCTCGAAATACAGCTATGGCTACAGCCGATACTCCTTTCTCTTCGGATTTCCGCCTTTCAAAGGCAGAATCTGGGAAAGCCCGGTCGAGCGCGGCGACGTCGCGGTGTTCCGCAAACCGCCGGAAAACGATATTGACTATATCAAGCGGATTGTCGGCCTGCCCGGTGACCGAATCCAGATGATGGAAGGTGTTCTGTATATTAATGGGGAAGCGGTTGAACGTGAACGCATTGAAGATTTTGCCGTGGATGGCTATGGCAAGAAGGTCACGCAATATATCGAGACCTTGCCTAACGGCCGGCGCCATCGAATTCTGGAAACATCGGGCGACGAGGGGCATTTGGACAACACCGACGAGTTCATTGTTCCGGAAGGCCATTATTTCGGCATGGGCGACAATCGCGACAATTCATCCGATAGCCGCGTGATCGGGTCAATTCCGGCGGAAAACATGGTTGGCCGAGCCGAAATTCTGTTTTTCTCGACCGATGGCAGCGCCGCGCTCTGGGAATTCTGGAAATGGCCCTTCGCTGTCCGCTATAGTCGTCTTTTCGATGGCGTGGAGTGACCGTCCGTCCGGTCGGATTAATACCAATGCTCGTTGATAAAGACTCATTTGACCGGGTTCCCTTGTTTACTCGCAAGGCGCGGTTCGTGCCGTGGTGTTGCTCACCACAAGCGGAACGCAACGCCGCGCGCCATCAAATGGGTCTTTATCAACGAGCATTGGTATAATGCGTGAACTGACAGAAATACTTGATTATGAGTTTGACGATCCGGAACTTTTCCGGATCGCGCTGACGCACCGGAGCGCGGCTGGACGTGGTGAGCCGACCTATGAGCGGCTTGAGTTTCTGGGCGACCGGGTGCTGGCGCTGGTGATCTCGGATCTCCTGTATGAAAATTACCCGCATGAGGAGGAAGGCGCGCTGGCCAAGCGGTTGGTGGCGCTGGTACGCCGGGAAACCCTGGCCGAGGTTGCGGTGAAACTGGGCCTGGGGCCGTTGATCAACCTCAGCAAGGGCGAAGAGGACGCCGGCGGACGCGAGAACCCGGCAATTCTGTCCGATGTCTGCGAGGGGCTGATCGGCGCTATTTATCGCGACGGCGGGCTGGAACCGGCCCGGCGCTTTCTCGAACGTCACTGGCGTGAGCTGATGATTGCCGAGTTAAAGCCGCCCAAGGACGCCAAGACCAGCCTGCAGGAATGGGCGCAGGGTAAGGGTTTCAATTTGCCGGAATATAACACGGTCGCGCGGAGCGGCCCGGATCACGCGCCGCATTTCACTATCGAGGTCAGGGTGGGAAAATATCCGTCGGAACAGGGCGAGGGCGCCACCAAGCGCCTGGCCGAGCAGGCCGCCGCCGAACGGCTGTTGAAACGCCTGGGGGTCGCGGATGTCTGATGCCCCCATGCGTTGCGGTTTCGTCGCGCTGCTTGGCGCGCCGAACGCCGGCAAGTCGACCCTGCTGAATTATCTGGTCGGGGCCAAGGTTTCGATCGTAACACCCAAGGTGCAAACCACGCGGACGCGCGTGCTGGGACTGACGGTCCGTGACAATGCCCAGGTCGTGTTTGTCGACACCCCCGGTATTTTCCAGCCCAAACGGCGCCTCGATCGCGCCATGGTCGCCGCCGCCTGGGCCGGGGCCGCGGACGCCGATATCGTGGTGCTGCTGGTGGATGCGCAAAAGGGCGTGACCCAAGATGCGCGGCGCATTGTCGAGGGCCTTGAGAAAGCCGGCCGCAAGGCGATCCTGGCGCTCAACAAAATCGATCTGGTGCGGCGCGACAAGCTGCTGGAACTGGCTGACACCCTGAACGAAAGCGGCGTTTTTACCGATATTTTCATGATATCGGCGACCAGCGGCGACGGGGTTGAGGATCTGGCGAAAACCTTCGTGGAGCGGCTGCCCGAGGGCCCGTGGCTTTACCCGGAAGATCAGCTCTCCGACATGGCCGAGCGCCATCTCGCGGCCGAGGTTACGCGCGAGAAGCTGTTCCTGAAACTGCACCAGGAACTTCCCTATGCGCTGACCGTCGAGACCGAGGAATGGCAAGACAAGCCGGACGGCAGCGTGCGCATCGCACAAATCATCTACGTCCAGCGCGATACTCAGAAATCGATCGTGCTGGGCAAGGGCGGCCAGATGATAAAGTCTGTCGGCGCGGCCGCCCGCGCGGACCTTGAGGAAATGATGGGCTGTCGGGTCCATCTGTTCCTGTTCGTCAAGGTGCGCGAGAAATGGGGCGACGATCCCGACCGCTATCGCGACTGGGGCCTCGATTTCGACGCGTAATAACAGGGAGGGCGGCTGGATGGATGGACAGGAATACGGGTTCGTTGGGCTGGGCCAGATGGGCGGCCCCATGTCGAGGCGTCTGCTGACGGCCGGTCATGCCCTGTGCGTGTTCGATACGAATGCCGCGGCGATGCAGGCGCTTGTCGAACTGGGCGCAACAGCCGCCGGGTCGGCCCGCGAGGTCGCCGATACCGCGGAAATCGTCTTTACCAGCCTGCCGACCCCCGCCGTGGTGCGCGCGGTCGCACTGGATGCGGGCGGGCTGATTGAGGGTTCGCGCATCCGCGCCATGGTGGATCTTTCGACCACGGGCACCGTCGTCGCCTGCGAGGTTGCGGCGCGACTGGCGGAAAAGGATATCGTCTGGGCCGACGCGCCAATCAGTGGCGGCGTCAAGGGCGCGATTGCCGGCACGCTGGCGGTTATGCTGTCCTGCCCGCCGGCCACCCGCGACGAGATCGCCGGCGTGCTGGAGGTCTTCGGCAAGCTGTTCTATGTCGGCGACAAACCGGGCATGGGTCAGATCGCCAAACTGGGTAACAACATGCTGTCCACCGCCGCCCTGACCCTGACCAGCGAAGTCGTGGCCATGGGGGTTAAGGCGGGGCTGGACCCGGCGGTCATGGTCGACATTTTCAATGCCGGCACCGGCCGCAACAGCGCCACCCAGGACAAGTTCCCGCGCAACATATTGCCGGGAACCTTCGACGCCGGTTTCGCCACGGGCCTGGCTTACAAGGACGTGCGGCTCTGCGTGGACGAGGCCGAGGCGCTGGGCGTGCCGATGGTCGCGGGCGCGGTGATCCGCGAGATGATGGCCATCACCAATGCGAAATTCGGCGGCGATTCCGATTTCACCTCGGTCGCGAAACTGCTCGAGGAATGGGCCGGGGTTGAAATTCGCGGTTGATCGGAACGCGGCGACCCGGCATTTTCAGATACTGAATTAATCCTATGGGAGAAGACAAATCATGGCGCGTATCAATATCCAGTTCACCCGTTTCTCGGCCTTCTACAGCCCGCTGATCGCCACCGCGGCCGGTGGTTTCCTGGCCGATGAGGGGCTGGAGC
>CBFDDT010000168.1:0-7846 GCA_965603635.1 uncultured bacterium
GCGCCTCATCCTGGAGACCTTTGCGCGAAGCGCAAGGTCGTCATTGCGAGCGCAGCGCTGCAATCCAGAAACGCCAGTGAGAGACTGGATTGCCGCGGCGCTTCGCGCCTCGCAATGACGAATTTCGGTTTCGTTTTAAGGTCTCCGTCCTGAGGAGAGCCGAAGGCTAGTCTCGAAGGACGAGGTCGCGCGGGGCCAACCGGCGAATGCCCAAAGCCAGCGCCTCGGTGTCCGAGATAATAATCACCATTGTTGCTGATTCACGACGACTTACGCGAAAGTTTTCTAATCGCTGCAAAAACAGCGCATTCCCCCGTTGCTGGTATTCCACAAAATTTATACGGTTATTTCATGGAAACAGCGGTGGATATGCAGCCCCGTGGAAGCGACCCTCTTCGATAACGCACCAACTAAGGAATATATCGTTCCGGCGGACACCACGCCGCAGACGGTAGTGGCCGGTATCTGTGGGGTCTGTCCGGCCGGCTGCGGGGTCAATGTTCACCTGCTGGACGGGTGCATCGAGCGTCTGACGCCGCTGCGCGACCACCCGCTCGGTTTCGTCTGCCCACGCGGGGCACGGGCGGCGGAGATCGTCTATTCGCCGGACAGAATTCTCTATCCGCAAAAGCGCACCGGCGCGCGCGGCGAGGGGAAATTCGAGCGTATCTCCTGGGACGAGGCATACGACATGCTGGTCGGCGGCCTGCGCAACATCGCAGCCAGACACGGCCCGGAAGCCACCGCCATCTATACCGGGCGCGGCAATTTCGAGTTCGGACTATGCGAGGCCTTCGGGCCGACCGGCACATCGGAAACCTCGGCCAATGCCGTGCTCTTCCCCTTCGGCTCGCCGAACAGTACGGGCGTCGGGGCGCTTTGTTATGCCTCGCAGGGCATGATCGCGCCGCGCGCCTGCTTCGGCGAACATCTGCGCGGCATGTATGAAGACCTCGATAATGCCGACCTGATCCTGGTCTGGGGCTCAAACCCGGCGACCGATTCCCCACCCAACAACATGCGCCGGCTGAAGGCGGCGCAGAAACGCGGCGCGCGGGTCGTCGTGATCGACCATCGCCGCAGCGAGACCGCGCGGGCCCTGCACGCCGAATGGCTCGGCGTGCGGCCGGGCACGGACGGCGCGCTGGCGCTGGGCATGCTCAACATCATCATTGGCGAGGGGCTGCATGACGAGGGTTTCGCCCGCGACTGGACGCACGGTTTCGATGATCTGCGCAATTATGCACGGGATTTCACCCCCGAACGGGTAGAGACGATCACCGGCATTCCCACCACCACAATCGTCGATCTGGCGCGCGCCATCGCCGCCGCCGCGGGCTGTTCCTTCCTGATGTATACGGGACTTGAATATTCCGACAGCGGCGTCCAGGCGATCCGCGCGGTCTGGACGCTGCAGGCGCTGACCGGCCATCTGGACGCGCCGGGCGGCAAGCTGTTCCGCATGCCCGAACGCCCGCGCACCGGCCGTATCCTGACCGAACCGCCAACCGGATCGCGGCCGCCGCTCGGCGCCGACGAATTTCCACTTTATCGCCAGACCCGCAACGAGGCGCATGCGTCCTGCCTGCCCCGGGCGATTCTGAAAGGCGAACCCTACCCGCTGCGCGCGCTGATAATCAGCGGCGCCTCGATCATCACCGCATGGCCGGACCCGGACCATTGGCGCCAGGCGCTGGGGGCGCTGGACCTGCTGGTGGCAGTGAATCGTTTCCCGACGGCGGATATGGATTACGCCGACCTGATATTGCCGGCGGCGACCATGTTCGAGACACAGTCCTACATGATCCATGACGGCCGCATCCAGCTACGCCAGCGCGTCATCGAACCCCGTGGCGAGGCGCGCGGCGACTACCTGATCTTCGCCGAACTGGCGCGCCGCCTGGGTTACGGCCATCTGTGGCCGCAAGACGAAGACGCCATGGTCGAGCGCGCCCTGGACGGTACCGGCATCACACTGGCGGAACTGAGCGCCAATCCCGAAGGGGTCGACTTTCCGCTGCCCAAGATGCGCTATCGCAAATACGAAACCGGCGAATTGCGGGCCGACGGCAAGCCCGGCTTCGACACCCCGACAGGCAAATTCGAAATCACCTCGGAATGGCTGCGCGCCGAAGGCTACGAACCCCTGCCGGCCTATACCGAGCCGCGCGAGGGACCGCTGGCGGCCGGCGCGCCGGCGGAACGTTACCCGCTGGTGTTCAATTCCGGCGCGCGCACGCAATCGGCCTTCCGCTCGCAGCATTACAACATCCCCTCGCTGGTGGCGCTGCAGCCCAAACCGCAAGTCACCATCCACAACGCCGACGCCGAAGCGCGGAGCATCGCGGACGGCGACCCGGTTGATGTGGTCTCGCCGCGCGGGCGGGTACGTTTTTGGGCCAGGGTCACAGACGACATCGCGCGCGGCGCGGTGGAGGCGAACATGGGCGGCGGTGGCCCGCTGGGCTCCGAGGCCTGGCAAAACGCCAACGTCAACGAGCTGACAGACCCGGACAATTACGATCCGCTATCGGGGTTTCCGATCTACAAGGCGCTGCTGTGCGACGTCGTGCCGGCCCCGCCCGAGGCCGGCCAGCCCTGAAATGCTTCCGCGTTACGGCCGGATTATGGTCCAGCCGCCCAAGCCCCCGGTCTCGCCAGCGGGTGCGTTGGTCACCAGGATATATTCTTCCGCGCCAGCCAGTTCGGGGGCGTTCTCCAGCCTGTCGAGGCCCGAGAAATCGCGCGGGGCATAGGGCGTCAGCCGCCCGGCGTCGAGCCGGCCTTTATAGCCGTGGACCGGTCCCTTTTCGGTGGCCAGCGCGAATTGCGAATAACGCTCATCGTCGATTTTGTCGAGGATTCGGGGCACCCGGCCCCAATCCGCCTTCATGCCGAAGGAACTGTCGACGACGACCAGAACCCGGTGCGGGTCACCGGCCAACACCATATGATAGCCGCCGCCCAGACCGGCGAAAGCGACCAGGGTAACAACCAGCCAACTGCCAAAAGCCTTCATCGAAACCTCCTACATCTGGGTGTTCAGCAGGGCGCCGATGGTATAGCTGACATCGTCGGTTTTGGCGTTGATGCTGGCCGCCTCGACCAGGCCGGAGAGTTTTTTCAGTTCGTCGATATTGGCCTCGAATCCGATGCTGTAGACCGGAACCTGAAGCCCCTCGATGATATTGTCCATATCGCCATAACTCATGCCGATGTTTGTCTCTCCGTCGGTCAGCACGAACAGGACCGGCTTGACGTTCGGGTCCTTTTGTTTTTCCTCCACCAGCATCGACAGCGAAACCGCGATCCCGTCATACATCGCTGTCTTGCCACCGGTCGACAGGCCGCCCACGGCGGTATGGAAAGCGGATTGCTGAACCATCTGGAACTGCTTGATCGGCAACAGAACCGTTACGCGATCGCTGAAGGTGACCAGCCCGATGGAATTTTCCGTTGCGATGAAGCTGCTACCATCGGCCAGCGCCCGCTTCAACTCGCGCATCCTGGCGCCTTCCATCGAACCGCTGACGTCGGCCAGGAACACGGCGGCGATCCGGCGCCCCGCATCCTTCTTCTGTTTCCATAGATGCTGGGCCGCGACCAGCGCCTCGCCCGATGGCGCCTGGAAGGGCGGGTCGTAGCTCATGGCCGGGTTGAAGCCGTATTCCGTGGCCGTGTCGCGATATTTGCGGCCGTCCATGAATTTGGCGAACTGCTTCAAGACCTCCACCTTCTCCGGCCCCGGATTGCCGACCGCGTAAAGCGGATTGTCGTGACGAATGCCGAAGGGGATGAAACGGTAGCCGGACTGCAGTTCGGCGGTCTTGATGAAGGTCTGGTATTCCATCACGAAGGCGTCGAGCGAGCCGTCCTGGCGCACCGAATCGCGCATCTGCAGGGTTGTCATCGCCACAAAGGGCACGCTGGCCTGGAAGGCCTCGAAGGTGCTGGCGACTTCCGGCGACAGCATTTTCGACTCGTCGGCGCCGGCGAAGGTCATCAGAATCGTGGCCAGAAAATTCAGGCCCGTGCTACTGGCATAGGGGTTGGTATAGCCGACGGCGATGCGGCCCTGGACCGCGGCATCGATGATGGCGGGCACGGTAACCTTGCCACCGCCCTGTTCGATTTCCCCAGCCACTGAATCCTTCATCACGATGCCGGCGATATTGCCAACCGTCTTCTCCGTGATTGACGTCATGCGGGCGCCCCGTGCCTCGGCCATGCGAATCCACAGATGGTTGGAAGGCGAAAAGGCGTCCGGTTTATATTTGCCCGACGCGATGAACTGATAACCCGTGCCGGACGCAATCTTGCGAATGCTGACGCTGGCCGGCCTGCCGCTGGCAGTCTTGGCGCCCGTGGCGTTGTAGGCCTCCGCGGCCTCGACCATCCAGCCGTCGGTGCCGGAACCGGATTTTTCCGTGGACACGAAAATCTCGACATTGACGCCGCCGCGGCCGGTCACCGCCATGGGATATTTGATGATCGGCGGCAAGCTGTCCTCAAGACTGCTTTTCTGGACCGTCACGCCGCCCGAGGCCTGGACATGCTGGGCACTCCAGCTCACATCATCGACCTGTTTCGCCAGTTTCTCCACCGCCTTGTCATAGGACATGACGCTGCGTTGCCCGATACTGTCGAAATCGTTACCCGAGAAGATGACGATTCCCGCAATCACGGCGGCGATCACTAAAAAGAGGCCGATGCCCTTTTTGCCCTTACGATTTCCTCTTGCCATGACTTTCTTCCTTTATCAGCTGAACGATTCGTCGAGATCGAGCGTCGGGCGCGCGGCGCTTCCCTGCTCTATCTTCGCGATGGCCGCCTCGCCTTCTTCGGCCAGCTTGTCGAATTCGATGATGGATTCCGCCATTTTCGGCAAGGCCTCGCGCCGGTAGGTGGAAATCGCCTCCATCGCCGCATTGATATCGGCGAAGGCGGATTTCAGCGATTCCATATCCAGACTGGCTCCGGCGGCGCGGGTGTGGATCGCCGCGCCCTGGGTCTTGAGCTGCGCCGCCGTGCCGGCGATCAGGTCCGAGGTTGTCTTGTTGATCGCCTCGATCTTGTCCAGCACGATCTTCTGATGGGCCAGCGCCAGGGCCACGGTGACCGCCACCTGCAGGGCGCTGATCGTCACGTCCAGCGCGCGGTTGACGCCACGGATCAGCTCCTTGTTGTTACCGATGATTATGGCGGTCGACAAAACGCCCTGCTGGTTCACGGCTAACTGCTGCTGCAGGTCCATGATGCGCTGGCGCAGGGGAAACAGAATTTCGTCCTGGACGAAACCGCGGCGCGGGTCGTCGGCGCCGATTTCCCGTTCAAGCTTGTACTGAATCTTGCCATCCATAAGGCGCGCCAGTTCGATCTGGCGCTCAAGCTGCATGGTCAGCTTGCGCATCGCCTTCTGATCCTCGCCCAGCGTGACGTTGTCGCGGTTCAGCTGATCCTTGCCGACTTCCAGCGAGCGGGTGATCGCGTCGATCACCGTCTGCGAGCTCTCGAACTTGGTGAAATAGCGTTTCAGCGGCGTGCCGATGCCCGGCAGCATGCCCAGCACCCGCGTGAACCAGCCGGCTTCGAAATCGAATTTGCCGGGGTCCAGTTCCTCGACCTTCAGCTTCAGGTCGACCAGCGCATTGGCAACCGGACCGCCATCCTCGGCATGCTGGGCCAGTTCCCTGATCGGCGCGCGCAGCATGGCGCTTTTGTGGGCTGCCGCCTGTTGCAGCGCCCGGCCCATGGTTTCCACCGCGTCCTTGGCCTGACTCTCGGAATCCAGGTCGCCCTCGCCGAATTCCAGCAGCGAGGAGACCAGTTCGCTGGCCTTGGCGTCGAGTTCCGCGTCGATGTCCGTGCCCGTCCCGATCGTCGCCGGGTCGCGCAGGGCCAGGGCGCCCTTGACCTTGGCAACGTCGAGGCGAAGGTCCAGCGACGATGGAGTCGCGGTCTGTACGGTGCTGCCAGCGTTATCGGTCATCGGTTTCTCCTGTTTGAAATTCGGCCGCGGTTAACGCGACGCGGCATATTTGCCGGCGCGCCCGGCGAGCTCTTCCAACTCAGCCATCGCGGTTTCGGCATCCAGTGTTGCGTTGCCCTGTTCGGTCCGGGTCGCGGCCAGCGCGGCGGATGTCTGATCAATCACGGTCAGGGCCGATTCGTTCTGGGCTATCAACTTGGCGACCCTCTTGTCCGCCGTCTCCAGCAGCCTGTTGCGTTCTTCCAGCGCCCTGAATTCGCGCTCCTGATCGCCCGACAGACTTCCCAAACGACTGAGTTCATCAAGGCGCGAATGGAGATAGCCCGGCTCAATAGTGCTGACGCTGCGCAGCGCCACGGCGGCCTCGTGCAGATTGTCCAGCGCCGCGCCATAGACCTCCTGCGCCATGCCCAGATAGCGCCCGTAAGTCATCTCGCCGGAATCGAGCCTGCGCTTGAGTACCTGCGTCAGGCTTTCCAGCTTGTCGCGCAACAGGCGCAACTGCGCGCCACCCTTGTCGAAATCGAGTTCGTCGAAATCGGCGGCCAATTGTTCCAGCTTGGCCAGTTGCGCGGCTTCCTGCGCCTCGACCCACTCGTAAACGCTCTCGGAAAATGCAGCCGAGCGAAGGAAAACAGGAACCCAAAACAGCAGGCATAACAGGCCGAGCCCCAGCGCCGCGCCCGACATAATCAGGGATGGCCGGAACCAGTAGAAGAAACCCACCTCCAACCCGGCGACCACGGCCACCGCGGCCCAGGTAAGAGGGTGCGCCAGTATCGTCCCTATGATTCCGTTTTGTTGAGCCATGATATCGGTTCAGCCCCCCAGCTACGCCAATCGGTTCATCACGAGCCAACCTTGGCAAGCCCGAATTGTGAATTCTCTAATCAATATGTAAGGAAAGAAAGGTTGGTTACAAATATTACCGTATACAAAGCGTTGAATAATTAATCATACCACAGATATCCCCATCGTTGCGGGGACGAGATTAATAACGCCCGTTTACGCTCAAAAAACGTTTTTTGACAATAGCTTATGCGCAAGCGCCATGCCAACCGAAGAGGCACGCTCTCCTCTTAACAATCTGATAAACAACAAATATTTCCGGGCATAAAATTTCCGTCGGCAAAATCATGCCAATAAACGGAAAATTGCCGGCGGAATCCCGGTATTACTGTACCGGCGGCTCGATGCCTTCCAGCTCGGGGCCCATGCCGATGGCGGCCAGGTACAGCTCCAGCAGGGCTTCCTGCTCCTGACGGTCGGCTTGCTCCAGCTTGCGCAATTTTATGATCTGGCGCATCACCTTGGGCTCGAAACCGGTGGCCTTGGCCTCGGCGAATACCTCGCGAATATCGGCGGCCAGCGCCGCCTTTTCTTCCTCGAGCCGCTCAACCCGCTCGATCAGGGAACGAAGCTGCGCGCCCGCGATGCCTCCAACGTCGGCCATGAAATTCTCCCGGCTGGTAATGGTCAAAACAATAAGGGCGGCGAAGATATCCCGCCGCCCCGTGTCGCGCAAGAGGCGTCGGCCCCTCGTAGGGTCTCAGTTTGGATTTGGGCGCGCTGAACGCGCGAAGCGGACCCTCATGTCGGCTTACGGTCCGAAAACGGGCATCGTTATGGTGCGGTGATTGAGGCCGAGATTAGCCGAGGCTGACCTTTGGAAATCCAGTCATCTTTGTATTTCCGCCATTAATGCGCATAAACGACACGCGATGACCTTAATCGCCATGGCTGCCCAGATCCGTTTGTAGCCAAAAGGAACCATTTGCCACTCACTGCACGCCGAAGACCTATTCCGACGCATATCATTGTCCACTCAGAAAGCAATCTGGAGTTGAGTTTAATTCT
>CBFDDT010000169.1:0-7670 GCA_965603635.1 uncultured bacterium
TAGTCGGTCAGGGCTTGTTTGCGGACCCATTTCAGTTCCTGGCCCTCGGCCGGTGTGACGATGCCTTTCCATTTGCGGCAGACATAGAGCGGCATCAGCAGATGGAAATCCTCATATTCGTGACTGGCGAAGGTCAGCGGTGCGAGGCAGCTTTCCGCGGTGTCGATGGCCAACTCCTCATTCATCTCGCGGATCAGGGCGGCCTCGGGCGTTTCGCCGTCATGGATCTTGCCGCCGGGGAATTCCCACAGGCCGGCCATATGCTTGCCCTCGGGCCGGCGGCTGAGCAACACGCGGTTATCGACATCCAGCAAGGCCACGGCGACAACCAGCAGGATCGGTTTGGCGCCGCCGCTCACCGTTTGGCCGCCTGCAGTTCGAAAAAGATCACCTCGCGCGCCTCCCCGGTCGAGGGCACGCGTTTCTCGCCGCGTCCGGTCTCGACGAACCCCAGTTTTGCAAGGACAGTCAGCGAGGCTTCATGGTCGGCGGCAACCGGGCCGGTGAGTCGCGCCACGCCAAGCGTTTCGGCGGCGAAATCCATCATCCGCCGCGCCGCCTCGCTGGCATAGCCACGGCCCCAATAGTCGCGCCCAACCCAGAAGCCCAGTTCAGCGCGCTGACCCTCGTCATGCAGGCCGACCCCGACGCTGCCCACCGGCTTGTCGCCGCCGTCCTTCACCGTGATCAGCAGGTCGAAACCGCGCCCGCCGGTCAACCGCCGCCAGGCCGCCTTTACCAGCGTTCGGGCGTCAAATTCGACGAAGGGATGCGGAAGCACCATCAGGAACCGCGCCATTTCCATGTCGTTGAGCAGTCGGGCTATCTCGGCCGAATCTTCCCGCGCGTAGGGCCGCAGCAGCAATCGCTCGGTCTCCAACGGCAAATGCGCCATCGGGCTGCCGGCGGGCGGGGCGGCATTGGCCGGCCGGTCAGGCACAGCCGATCCTAACTGCGGTAATCTGCATTGATGGCGATATATTCATGGGTCAGGTCGCAGGTCCATACGCGGGCGCGGCCGTGGCCGATGCCGATATCGACGGCGATATTCACCTCGCGGCCCTTCAGATGTTTGGCCACCGGCGCCTCTTCGTAATCAGGCAGCAGTTGGCCGTCTTTGGTGATCCGCACACCCCCCATGGATATCGACAGCCGGTCGCGGTCGGCCTTCTCACCGGCCTTGCCGACGGCCATGACGATGCGGCCCCAATTGGCATCCTCGCCCGCGATCGCGGTTTTGACCAGCGGCGAGTTGGCGATGGAAAGGCCGATGCGCCGGGCCGCGCGGGCCGAGGCCGCGCCGCTTACGTCGATGGTGATGAATTTCGACGCGCCCTCGCCGTCCTTGACCACCTGGGTCGCCAGATCAACCAGAACCTCTTCCACCGCGCGGCGAAAATCGCGCAACAGCGCATCGCCGGCGGCGCCCACCTTGGGATGTTTCGCCTGGCCGGTGGCGAACAGCATCAGCGTGTCGCTGGTGGATGTGTCGCTATCCACGGTGATGGCGTTGAAGGAACGGTCGGCGCCGCGTTTCAGCACCGCCTGCAATATATCGGCCGGGATTTTCGCGTCGGTGAAGACGAAGGACAGCATGGTCGCCATGTCGGGCGCGATCATGCCCGATCCCTTGGCGATGCCGGCGATGGTGACTTGCGCTTCGCCAATGTGGGCCGTGCGCGACGCGCCCTTGGCAAAGGTGTCGGTGGTCATGATCGCCCGCGCGGCATCGTTCCAGGCGCCGGCGGAAAGAGACTTCGCCAAGGCCGGCAAACGTTGCGGGATGGCGTCGTCGGGCAGGATATTACCGATAACGCCGGTCGAGGCGATAAATATCTCACCCGGCTTCGCGCCGAGAATTTCCGCCGCCGCCTTCGCGGTGGCCCCGACCGTCCGGTCGCCCTTCGTGCCGGTAAAGGCATTGGCGTTGCCGGAATTAACCACGAGGCCGCGCGCCCTGCCCCCGGATAGAATCTTGCGGCACCATTCAACCGGCGCCGACGGGCATAGCGAGCGCGTATAAACACCCGCCGCCGTCGTGCCCGGCACAAATTCCGCCAGCATCAGGTCGTGCACGCCCTTCGCCTTCTTGAGCCCGGTCGCCGCGCCCGCGAGGCGGACACCGGCAACCGGTTCAAGATCGGGAAACCGCGCGGGCGCGAAGGGGGAGACGCCGGTCATTGCATTTACTGCTGTGCCGGCTGCTCGCCTTCAGCCGCGGGAGCTTGCCCCTCGGCGGGCTGCTCGCCCTCGACCACGGGAGCCTCTTCCGGCTCAGGTATCGGGTTGCCATCGATATCGAAGGTAACGATCTCGGCGCCCTCGCGGAAGCCCACCATCATCTCGGCGGCGACTTCCTGGGTTGCTTCCTGAGTCAACTGATCGCGCAAGTCATCGAGACTGGGCTGCGGCTGCTGCCGGCGATCCTCTACCTTGATGATGTGCCAGCCGAAATCGGTCTTGACCGGCGCGGTGGAAATATCGCCGGGCTCCATGGCGAACGCCGCCTCGGCGAAGGGTGCAACCATCTGGTCCTGGGTAAAGAAACCCAGGTCGCCGCCGCTGGGGCCGCTGGGGCCGGTGGAATGCTCCTTGGCGGCCTCGGCGAATTCCTTGCCGCCCTGCACTTCCGCCAGCACTTCCTTGGCCTTTTCCTCGGTCTCCAGCAGGATATGGCGGGCGCTCACTTCCGACGCGGACGGATTGGCTTCCTTCCACTGCTCATAGCGCTGCTGCAGCACTTCGTCGGTCAGCTTGGCCTCGATCTCGCGTTCGAAAAATATCTGCATGACGATCCGTTCACGCAGCGTCGCCATCTGCTTTTCGACATCGGGGTCGTCGGCGGGAATCGCCTTGCTGGCCGCAACACCGATCAGCTTTTCGTCAACCATGCGTTCCAGCAGCAGCGGATAGATCGCCTCCACACCCATCTGCTGGGCCTGGGGCGGAAGCTGGGCATAGGCATCCTCGAATTCGGCGCGATAGATATTTTCGCCATTCACCGTTGCGATCACTACCTTCTCTTCGGATTGCGCGACCGCCGCCGGCTGGTTGCCAAGCCAGGCATATGCGCCCGCTATCAAGCCGGCGCCAGCCAGGGCGATGGCGGCTATCTTGAATTTTGCCATAAATCTAAGTCCTCATACGTAATTGCCTGATCGGGCCACTGCCCATTTCTCGAAGGCGCTTAAAGCACATTCGCCACCGCGCCACAAGGATCGCAAAAGCAAGTTAAACCAGCGATGAATAAGATTTGATCGTGGCCCCGCGCCCGCCGCATCGTTGACAGAAGTCCCCCAGCCCCTTATGTGACAGGCGCGGTCCGGCGCACCCGTTCGCGCCGCCTTTCGCGATTCATTTAAATCCGGGGTTTTATTCATGATTGGCTGGTTTCTACGGTTGCTAGGGCAAATGTTCGGCTCTTCGAACGACCGCATTCTAGCGGGCTTCAAAAAAACAGTCGATGCGATCAATGCGGCGGAGCCGGAACTGGAAGCCCTGTCGGACGACGATCTGCGCGCCCGTACGGACTGGCTGCGCAAGCGCTGCGAGGATGGCGAGCCGCTGGACGACCTGCTGGTCGATGCCTTCGCCACAGTGCGCGAGGCCGCCAAGCGGACCCTGGGCCAGCGCCATTACGACGTTCAATTGCTGGGCGGCGTCATCCTCCACGAAGGCCGCATCACCGAGATGAAGACCGGTGAGGGCAAAACACTTGTTTCAACGCTGCCGGTCTATCTGCACGCCCTTGGCGGCAAGGGCGTCCACGTGGTCACGGTCAACGACTATCTAGCCAAACGCGATGCGGGCTGGATGGGGCAGATACACGAATTCCTCGGCGTGAGCGTCGGCTGCATCATACATGACATGACCGACGACGAGCGCCGCGCGGCCTATGGCTGCGACATCACTTACGCCACCAACAACGAACTCGGCTTCGACTATCTGCGCGACAATATGAAATTCAGCCTGGGCGACATGGTGCAACGGGAATTCAATTACGCCATCGTCGACGAGGTCGATTCAATTCTGATCGACGAGGCGCGCACGCCGCTGATCATATCTGGTCAGGCAGAGGATTCGTCCGAGCTTTACCGCCGCGTCGATGCGCTGATTCCACAGTTGGGCGAGGACGATTACGAAAAAGACGAAAAGCAGAAGGCGGTATCGCTGACCGAGGACGGACAGACCCGCATGGAAGAACTGCTCCGGCAGGACGGCCTGCTGAGCGAGGGCGGCCTTTACGATTTGCAAAATGTCAGCTTGGTGCATCACGCCAACCAGGCGCTGAAGGCATACAAGAGCTTCACCCGCGACGTGGATTACATCGTCAAGGACGACAAGATCGTCATCATCGATGAATTCACCGGCCGCATGATGGAAGGCCGGCGCTATTCCGACGGGTTGCATCAGTCGCTGGAAGCCAAAGAGCGCGTGACGATCCAGAACGAGAACCAGACCCTGGCTTCGATCACCTTCCAGAACTATTTCCGCCTTTACCCAAGGCTGGCCGGCATGACCGGCACTGCGTTGACGGAAGCCGGAGAATTCGGCGAAATCTACTCGCTGGAAGTAATCGAAATGCCGACGAACCGGCCGATGATCCGGGTCGACACGGACGACGAGGTCTATCGCACGGAACGCGAAAAGCACATCGCAGTCCTCGAACAGATCAAGGAATGCCACTCAAACAAGCAGCCGATTCTGGTCGGCACCGTCAGCATCGAAAAATCGGAAGAGCTTGCCGCGATGCTGAAGAAGCACAAGATCCCGCATCATGTGCTGAATGCACGCCAACACGAAAACGAGGCCTATATCATCGGCGAGGCCGGCACGCCCGGGGCGGTGACCATCGCCACCAACATGGCCGGCCGCGGCACCGACATCCAGCTTGGCGGCAACCTGGAACTGCGCCTGTGGAAAGAGCTGGAAGGCATCGAGGACGAGCTCAAGCGGGCCAAGAAAACCGAACAAATCAAGGCCGACATCGAAAAGAAAAAGGCCGTGGTGCTGGAAGCGGGTGGGTTGTTCGTGCTGGGCACGGAACGCCATGAATCGCGGCGCATCGACAACCAGCTTCGGGGCCGCGCGGGCCGCCAGGGCGACCCCGGCGCGTCCAAGTTCTTCGTCAGCCTGGAAGACGATTTGATGCGTATCTTCGGGTCCGAGCGCATGGATGGCATGCTGCAGAAACTGGGACTTGAGGAAGGCGAGGCGATCGTTCATCGCTGGATCAACAAAGCGCTGGAAAAGGCGCAGCAAAAGGTTGAAGCTCGCAACTTCGAAATCCGCAAGCAATTGCTGAAATTCGACGACGTCATGAACGACCAGCGCAAGGTCATCTTCGAGCAGCGCAAGGAGATGATGCGCGCCGACGACGTGCATGAGGATATCATCGCCATGCGCCACGAGACGGTCGAGGAGATCGTCGAGCGCTGCATCCCGGCCAGCGCCTATTCCGAGGAATGGCAGGTCGATTCGCTGCGCGACGAATGTATCAGGGTGTTCGGGCTGGAATTGCCGATCTCCGATTGGGCCGCCGAGGAAGGCATCGCCGACCAGGAAATCAAGGAACGGATTACCGACGCGATTGATCGCAAGATGGCGGAAAAAGGCGCCAGCTACGGGCCGGAACTGATGCGCTATGCGGAAAAGACGCTGCTGCTGCAGTTATTGGACCAGAACTGGAAGGATCATCTGCTGCAGCTGGACCATCTGCGCGAGGGCATCCATCTGCGCGGCTACGGCCAGCGCGACCCGCTGAACGAATACAAGCAGGAAGCCTTCGCCCTGTTCGAGGGGCTGCTGGAGCAACTGCGCATGAGCGTGACCGAATATCTGGCGCATCTGCAGGTGCGCACGGAGCCGCGGCCGGACGCCGCGGGCGGTGGCGGCGCGGAACCGGCTACCGCGCCCGCGGGTGGCCCGCGCGGCGGTTACGACCCCTCGCGGATGCAGGAAACACGCACCGACCCGGCGCTGGGCGGCGGCCAGCCCGCCAGCGACGGTATGCCCCTGCAAAGCCGCGCGGCCGCGCAGAAAATCGACCCAAACAACCCGGCCACCTGGGGCAAGATCCAGCGCAACGCCATCTGCCCCTGCGGTACCGGCAAGAAATACAAACACTGCCACGGCCGGGCCGTCTGACCCCGTAAGTCGCTGGAATCAAAAAGGGCGCCGCTGTTGACGGCGCCCTTAATTGTTACCTGAACCCCGCAGGCCGGGCTTTTAGCCCAGCCCCTTGCGGCCCATTTCCAGGAATTTCTCGCGGCGGCGCGATCTCAGGGCGCCGCCTTCGACGCCGCGCAGATCGGCCAGCGATTCCTCGATGGCGTCGCCCAGGGCCGAGATCGAATCCGAGGGCCGCGCATGGGCGCCGCCCAGCGGCTCGCGCACGATCTTGTCGATGATGCCCAGCTTGAGCAGGTCCTGCGCGGTCAGGCGCATGGCCTCGGCCGCGGCCTTGGCCGTCACCTCGTTGCTCTCGCGCCACAGGATGGAGGCGCAGCCTTCCGGCGAGATCACCGAGTAAATCGAATGTTCCAGCATCAGAACGTGATTGGCGGTGGCCAGTGCGATCGCGCCGCCGGAACCGCCCTCGCCGATAATTGCGCTGATCAGCGGCACGCGCAGCTTCAGGCAGGTCTCCATGGCGCGGGCGATGGCTTCCGCCTGGCCGCGCTCCTCGGCGCCGACGCCGGGATAGGCCCCGGGCGTATCGACCAGGGTCACCACCGGCAAATGAAACCGGTCGGCCATCTCCATCAGACGGATCGCCTTGCGGTAACCCTCGGGCCGGGCCATGCCGAAATTATGCTTCACGCGCGCGGCCGTGTTGTTGCCCTTCTCCTGGCCGATGAACATCACCGAATAGCCGCGGAAGCGCCCGATGCCGCCAATGATCGCCGAATCCTCGGCGAAGGCGCGGTCGCCGGCCAACGGCGTGAAGTTCTCCACCAGGGCGCCAATATAGTCGCCAAAATGCGGCCGGTCCGGATGGCGCGCCACCTGGACCTTCTTCATCGGGTCAAGCTTCTGATAAATCTGAAGGGCGAGTTTTTCCTTCTTGCCCTGCAGGCTGGTGATTTCATCGACGACACTCAATTCGTCGCCGATGCCTGAAAGATGCCTCAACTCCTCGATTTTTCCTTCAAGGTCGGCGATCGGTTTTTCAAAGTCGAGAAAGGTCTTCATCATCGGTCCGTCATTTGCCCCGTATGTCCGTTACCGTACACATATCGGTCATTTTATTTAACATACCCCTAACGCGCGGAATTAACCATGACTCAAAATTGAGTCAGGATTGAGACGCCGCCAAAAAGGTCACTCATTTTCAAGCTGTTCGGCCAGACGCACCATGTTTTCCGCCTGCTTGATGGAGGCGATATCGATCAGCCGCCCATCCAGCGCCACCGCGCCCTTGCCGTCCTTCTGGGCCTGTTCCATGGCCTCGAGGATTCGACGGGCCTTTTCTACCTCGGCCTCCGACGGGCTGAAAACCTCATTGCCCAGCGCGATCTGGCTGGGGTGAATGGCCCATTTTCCCTCACAGCCTATCACCGCCGCGCGCCTGGCCGCCGCCCGGTAACCGTCCGGGTCGGAAAAATCGCCATAGGGGCCGTCTACCGGGCGCAACCCGTTGGCCCGCGCCGCCACCACCATGCGCGACA
>CBFDDT010000170.1:0-7649 GCA_965603635.1 uncultured bacterium
TGCCCGGTGCCCCTTGGCCGCTCTCCTGAAGGGTTGGGGGCGGGGGTTTTTGCACCACACGGGGCGCGCGCCGCCGCGCGCGTAAATGGCAACCCGGCCTCCGGTGGGGCTTCGCGGCTCGCCGGGTGCGTTGCGGCCCTTGACCGATGCGCAACATCGCTCCGCGAGCCGCGCCTGCCCGGCGAGCCGCGAAGCCCCATCAAACGGATCTTTATCAACGAGCATTGGTATTGGTCAATGAGCAGAACGCAGCGCATATACGAGCCCGGACGCGAGGAAGCGCCGGAAAGGCTCTGCGACCAGTCCGGCTGTACCGAGCCGGGGCACTATCGCGCGCCCAAGGGCCGCGACCGCCTTGAGGAATATCACTGGTTCTGCCTCGACCATGTGCGCGAATACAACAAGGCCTGGAACTATTACGCCGGCATGTCGGAAGACGAGGTAGAGGCCGACACCCGCCGCGACACCACCTGGCAACGCCCGACATGGCCGTTAGGGGCACGAGGCGGCGGTAACCAGCGGCACACCCACAGGGCCGCGCCGATCCATGACGGGTTTGGCTATTTCAACGGCGATGGCGAAGTCGATGACCGGCAACGCCGCAACGGCCATGCCCGCGCCGCCGGCTTTCGCCCCTCCAGCCCTGAGGCCCGAGCCATGGATATTATGGATATGGATGCACCGTTGACCTTGACCGGGCTAAAGGCCAGATATAAGGAACTTGTTAAGCTGCATCATCCCGATGCGAATGGTGGCGATAAACTGGCCGAGGAGCGGCTGAAGGAAATCAACGAGGCCAATTCGACGCTGAAGAAGGCGCTGGCCAACTGACGACCGCGCGCCCGGGGAATGGACCCGCCCGCACCCTCGAAGACAAACGGATTTCAATAGATGACGAACTCGACCGAACACACGAAACAGCGCGCCCACGATCTTGAGGCGCCGGACATTACCGTGTCCGTGCGCCAGACCTTCGGGATCGATTCCGACATGGAGGTCCCTGCCTTTTCGCACGGGTCGGATTATGTGCCGGAACTGGACGAAACCTATGTGTTCGACCACGACACCACGCTCGCCATCCTGGCCGGCTTCGCCTATAACCGCCGCGTCATGATCCAGGGCTATCACGGCACCGGCAAATCCACCCATGTGGAACAGGTCGCCACGCGCCTGAACTGGCCCTGCGTGCGCGTCAACCTGGATAGCCATATCAGCCGGATCGACCTGCTCGGCAAGGACGCCATCGTGCTGCGCGAGGGCCAGCAGGTCACTGAATTCCGCGAGGGCATCCTGCCCTGGGCGCTGCAGAACCCCTGCGCGCTCTGCTTCGACGAATACGACGCCGGGCGCCCGGACGTGATGTTCGTGATCCAGCGCATCCTCGAGGTCGAGGGCAAGCTGACGCTGCTGGACCAGAGTCGGGTAATCCGCCCGCATCCCTGGTTCCGCCTGTTTTCCACCACCAACACGGTGGGGCTGGGCGATACCACCGGCCTCTATCACGGTACCCAGCAGATCAACCAGGCGCAGATGGACCGCTGGAACATCGTCACCACGCTGAACTATCTGTCCGACGAGGTGGAAAACCAGATCGTGCTGTCGAAGGTGCCCAACTACGACAACGAAGAAGGCCGCGCGACCATCGCCGCCATGGTGACCCTCGCCGACCTGACGCGCGCCGGCTTCATCAATGGCGATATTTCGACCGTCATGTCGCCGCGCACCGTCATCACCTGGGCCGAGAACGCGGAAATGTTCAAGGATATCCCCTTCGCCTTCCGGGTGACCTTCCTGAACAAGTGCGACGAGCTGGAACGCCCGGTTGTCGCGGAATATTACCAGCGCTGCTTCGGCACCGAACTGCCGGAGTCCGGGGTCAAGGCAACCCTGATCTGATTTAACCGGCATGGCGGAACAGGACACACCAGTAGAGGTCTTCAAGCGGGCAAATGCCGCGGCCTTCCGGGCAATTTCGGGCCGCGACGATGCCGACCTCACCTATGGAACCGACAGCGCCAAGGGCGCCGAGGGACCGCGCGTGCGCGTTCCCCTGCCCAGCCGCGAATTGCCGGCCGCGGAAGCCGCCTATGTACGCGGCGAGGCCGATGCCGCTGCCCTGAAGCTGCGCCTGCATAACCCGTCGTTGCATGCAAGGCGCCGGCCCACCGGCGACGTGGCGCCGGTGCTGTACGATGCACTGGAGCAGGCCAGGGTCGAGGCGCTGGGTGCGCGCAAAATGGCCGGGGTGGCGGAAAATCTTTCGGCGGCGCTGCAGGAACGTTACAAGCGCGAGGGTTTTGGCGTGATCGATGACACCGCCGAGGCGACGATGCCCGAAATCGTGCGCCTGATGGCCCGCCAGGCGCTAACCGGCGCGCCACCGCCGCCGGCCGCTCGCAAGGCCTGGGAGCAGTGGCAGCCCTTGCTGAGCGCCAGGGTGAAGCAGGCGTTGGCAAATCTGGATCGCCATGCCAACGATCAGGCCGCCTACTGCGAAGCGGTGCGCCAGTTGATCACCGAGATGGACATCGAGCTTGGCGACGACGACCAGGCCGAAGGCGGCGAGGAATCCGACGAGCAGGGCGGCGACGACCAGGAAGACGGGCCCGAATCCGCCTCTGAGGATGTCGAGGGCCAGGGCAAACTGGAACAGGCAATGTCCGACAGCCTTGCCGCGGATACCGGCGATATGGACATGCAGGATTCGGGCGAGGCCGGCGACGGCGAGGCGATGACCGCGCCGGGCGGCGAGACCCCCGGCGACCCCGGCATGAAACGCCAGGAGGGCGACCTTTCGAACCTGCCGAAGGAGCCCTTCTACAAGCTTTTTACGGAGACCTTCGACGAAGTGGTCGAGGCCGAGGAACTGTGCGACCCCGAGGAACTTACCCGCCTGCGCCAGATGCTGGACCAGCAACTCAGCCATCTGCAGGGCATGATCGGCAAGCTGGCCAACCGATTGCAGCGCCGCCTGCTGGCCAAGCAGATGCGGTCGTGGGAATTCAATCTGGAGGAAGGGATGCTGGATACGGCGCGCCTCGACCGGATTGTCACCAACCCGCTGACGCCGCTGTCGTTCAAACAGGAAAACGATACCGAATTCCGCGACACCGTGGTCTCGCTGCTGCTGGATAATTCAGGCTCGATGCGCGGCCGGCCGATCGCCATCGCGGCGATGAGCGCCGATATCCTGGCCCGCACGCTGGAACGCTGCGGCGTCAAGGTGGAGATTCTGGGTTTCACGACTCGCGCCTGGAAGGGCGGACAGGCGCGCGAACAATGGATCGCCGACGGCAAGCCGGGCAATCCGGGCCGCCTGAACGACCTGCGCCATATTATCTACAAAACCGCGGACGCGCCTTTACGCCGCGCCCGCAAGAATCTGGGACTGATGCTGCGCGAAGGATTGCTGAAGGAGAATATCGACGGCGAGGCGCTGATGTGGGCCCATAACCGGCTGATCGCGCGCACCGAGCAGCGCCGCATCCTGATGGTGATTTCCGACGGCGCGCCTGTCGACGATTCGACGCTGTCGGTCAATTCCGGCAATTACCTTGAGCGCCATCTGCGCGACGTCATCGACTATATCGAAACCCGCTCACCAGTCGAACTGGTCGCCATCGGCATCGGCCACGACGTGACCCGCTATTACCGCCGCGCGGTGACCATTATGGATGTGGAACAATTGGGCGGTACGATGATGGAGAAACTGACCGAACTGTTCGACGAGGACGCCGTCGCGCGCCGCGCCGGACCGGCGAGGCGAATCGCGGCAAACAGGCGCTAGGCTTTCTCGGGTTCCCCGGTTTCCTCGGGCTCCCCGGGTTCCTCGGCTATCTCGGGTTCCGGGATTTCTACTGTTGGCGCGGGATCGTTTATGCGGTGCATAACGAGGTTCGGCAGGTTTTTCGGTTTTTCACGGCGGCGGCGGATCATGTTTATGGGCGCGCCGAGCAGGGTGGCCGCGATGGCGGTCAACAGCCAGCCGCCGATGAACCCGGCGCCACCGAAGGCCGCGCCTTCGCCGGTAATCGGGGCGCCCGGCTTGTATTCGGCCAGGGTTGCCTGAATGATCGGGCTGAATGCGGGATCGTTATAGTTTTGCATCAGCGTGAACGGCTGCTTCCAGGATGGCCCATTCTGCAACATCTGCTGCATTTCGGTATATTTTTTCAAATAAACCGGCCAGCTTGCGATATTGGCGGCCTCTTTTTTGACCTTGGGGTCGGCGCTGGCCTGCAACGCGGCAATGTATTGGTCCCGGGTCATGTCGAACTGTTTGGCGCGCGAGTCCAGCCGGGCAACCATGTCCTGGTAAGAATCCACCCAGCCGCCAAGGCGCTGCAAGTATTGCTGCGTAAATTCCGGCCCCTGAGAGGCGCCGGCACCGCAAACCAGCCCGACGCATAAAACCAAAATCCTTTTGATCACAAGATATCCCCCGTTTGCCGGATTCTACAGGTTTTCGCCGAGGAACTTCAAGATGCGATTCCCGACCGCCTCGTCGTAACGGTCGTTTGCTACTCTGCTCGAAACATAACCCGTCGCTCGTCAGGCCAACAGATGGCGGGCCAGGGCAATACAGATGCGCCGGTCCGGCGTGGCTTTCTGGAACCCGATCGGGATTGGCTCCATATTCGTGCCAATCACCAGCGCCTCGCCGCGGCTTCGATGAGGCCGGATTAGCGCGACGTGGCCCTTCGTTTCCGCCAGATAATAGCCACGAAGGATAGCGTACTCACCATCGGGCCCCAGCGCCTCGCACGCCAAATCATCGACCGCGGCCAACCGCTCTTCCTGGGGCGGGACGGCGCCGTTCGCGCCCTTGGCCTCGTCTTCCAGTTCAACCGGCCCTTTTTCGTACATCCACTCGCCACCACGAAACTCGTCGGCCAGATCGTCAAGGGTCATGTCGGCGACCGGCCCGGAGATGACTCCGACGTCTGTCGCATAGCCGGCATAGCGCGTAACCCTGCCATCGGAGAAACGATACAGCGTCCAGCCCTGGGCAATGCCCCAATACTCCAGGCTATAGGGCCAATCCTCGGTTGGCTTGCCCTCCTCGCCGTCGGTGCCCCACTCCTCCGCCAGAGCAGCGTTGATCTCAAATTTGGCCTTATCCAATGTCCCGCCGCCTTTTTCGGGTTTCGACATACGGAAGAATGCACGCTAAATCTCTAATATTTAATGTACATATGTCGGCGAATACCCCCCAAACCAGACCCAAAATGCGAAAAAGCCCGCGAAATCGCGGGCTCATCCGAAAAATGCCGGTCTTGCGGAAGGGTCAGGCCGCGGAGGCCGCCTTCTTTACGATGCGACGCTTCAGCTTGCGGGCCTCGTCCGTCAGCTTGGCATTGGAGGTGCCCAGCAGCCATGAATCAAGCCCGCCATTTTTCTCGATGGTGCGCAGCGCACTCGTCGTGATGCGCATCCGGACGTTCTCGCCCAGCACTTCGCTTTGCAGCGAAGCCTTCTGCAGGTTAGGCAGAAAGCGGCGGCGGGTCCTGTTGTTGGCGTGACTGACATTGTTGCCAGCCTGCACACCCTTGCCCGTAACAATGCAGCGTCGAGCCATGATTCTCGTGTCCTTGACAATAAAATACGGTCGCCGAGCGAAGCCTTCGCCCAGCAGGCGCGCTTATTTAGTGCAGGAGGGGGGGCGCCGTCAAGGGTGCATTCACGCCATTTTGCCGCGCCCGCTGTTGACAGGCGCCTGCCGCTGTCGCATGAAACCGCGGCTAGCTCTATAGGAACCCGTATATGGCAGCCAACAGTTTCGATGTCATCGTCGTCGGCGCCGGCAACGCGGCCTTCTGCGCGGCCATCGCGGCGCGCGAAAAGGGCGCGTCCGTGCTGGTGCTGGAACGCGCGCCGGAAGACGAAAACGGCGGCAACAGCCGCTTTACCGCCGGCGCCTTCCGCGTCGCCTATGACGGGGTCGATGATCTGAAAGCCTTGATGCCGGATCTGTCGGACGACGAAATCGCCAATACGGATTTCGGAACCTACAATACCGACCAGTTCTTCGACGATATGTTCCGGATCACGCGGTTTCGCACCGACCCGGAACTGTGCGAGCGCCTGGTCCGCCAGTCCTTCGAGTCGCTGAAATGGATGCGGGACAAGGGCGTGCGATTCGTGCCGATCTATGGCCGCCAAGCTTACAAGATCGACGGCAAGTTCAAATTCTGGGGCGGGCTGACGGTCGAATCGGTCGGTGGCGGACCTGGACTGGTCGACCGCGAGACCGAACTGGCCCGTGAAATGGGCATCGAGGTGCGCTACGGCGCGCGGGTTGTCGGGCTGGCGTTCGACGGTCATGCGGTCACCGGCGTGAAGGTCAAGAGCGGTGGCGAAATATACGATGTCGAGGGCAAGGCCGTGGTCCTGGCCAGCGGCGGTTTCGAGTCGAACCCGGAAATGCGCACGCGCTATCTGGGCCCGGGCTGGGAACTCGCCAAGGTGCGCGGCACCCGCTTCAACACCGGCGACGGTATCCGCATGGCGCTGGATATCGGCGCCTCGCCCTATGGCAACTGGTCGGGCTGTCATGCGGTGGGCTGGGATTACAATGCGCCGGAATTCGGGGATCTTACCGTCGGCGATAATTTTCAGAAGCATTCTTACCCTTGGGGCATCATGGTCAACGCCCAGGGCAAGCGATTCGTCGATGAAGGGGCAGATTTCCGGAACTACACCTATGCGAAATATGGCCGCGAAATCCTGAACCAGCCGGATCAGTTCGCCTGGCAGGTGTTCGACAGCAAGATCATCCCCATGCTGCGCGATGAATATCGCATCCGTCACGTCACCAAGGTGTCCGCGAACAGCCTGGAAGAACTCGCCGGCAAGCTGGAGGGGGTCGACCCCAAGGGTTTCCTGGCCGAAATGAATGCCTATAACGACGCGGTGGATACCGACACGCCGTTCGATCCCAATGTGAAGGACGGCCGCGCGACCCACGGGCTGGCGGTACCGAAGTCGAACTGGGCCAACAGGCTGGACGAGGGGCCGTTCGAGGCCTTCCAGATCACTTGCGGCGTGACCTTCACTTTCGGCGGTTTGCGCACCGACCCGGACACCGGTCAGGTGATCGACACAGACATGGCGCCGATACCGGGACTCTACGCGGCCGGCGAGCTGGTTGGCGGTATTTTCTGTTTCAACTATCCCGGCGGCACCGGCCTGATGTCCGGCACGGTCTTTGGCCGAATCGCCGGAACCGGCGCGGGAGAGGCCACCGTCGGCTGAGGGCGGATCGTAAGCACGGTCCGCCCTGCCGATATAATTCAGATAGCGCGGACTTGCTCGGTGAAGAGATCGATCTTCGAACGCAAACCCTCGGTCTGACGCGCCAGTTCCTGCGACGAGGACAAGACCTGGCTTGACGAGGCGCCAGTATCGCGCGCCGCCTGGCTGACGGCCACGATATTCTCCGTGACCTGCTGGGTACCCTTCGCCGTTTCCTGCACGTTGCGGCTGATTTCCTGGGTTGCGACGCCCTGTTCCTCAACCGCCGAGGCGATCGTTGTCGAGATGTCGTTGATCTCGGTGATGATCTCCTGAATACGCTGGATCGCGCCAACCGCGTCGTTTGTTTCGGTCTGGATCGCCGTGATCTGGCTCGATATTTCTTCGGTCGCCTT
>CBFDDT010000171.1:0-7627 GCA_965603635.1 uncultured bacterium
AATTCCATCTCCAGCCCGAAGCTGCGCGCCATCGTCGCCTGGCGCTTGACCTCGGTCCAGCGTTCCTGCGTGCAGGCCAGTCGCAGGCCGCCATTCATCTTCCAGCCGGTCGCCTGGCCGGTTTCCTTCTCCAGCCGGTCGTAGATCGCCACCGAATGGCCCAGCAACTGGGTAATATTGGCGTTGGAGCGCAACTGGCCGACCAGCCCCGCCGCGTGCCAGGTAGACCCACATGAAAGCTGGCCCGCCTCGATGAGCACCGTATCGGTCCAGCCCTCGGCCGCAAGGTGATAGGCCGCGGAAGCGCCAACAATGCCGCCGCCGATTACAATCGCCCTTGCCTGTGTGGGAAATGCCGCCATTAAACGCCCCTAGCTAAATAGTCTTCATGGGCCCGCTCGAACCGTTCCAGATTTTCGGTCGTGTAGGCGACGAAATCGAAATCGAGATCCGAATGGATTTCCTGCACCATGCTCCACATGGCCTCACGCAGCAGCGAGGCGCATTTCATGGCGGCGTAACGCCGGTGCATGCCGTCATTCTGCGGTGCACCGAAATAGGCCTGCAGCAGCCAGTTTTCCATATCCGGCGTGAATTCGTTGTTCGACGCCAAGTTCGACAGATCGAACAGCGGGCTGTTGAACCCTCCGTAATCCCAGTCGATCAGCCACAGCCGCTTGCCATCGTCGATCAGGTTCGCCGCCAGCAGATCGTTATGGCCATAGACCAGATCGATCGGCCCGCTTTCGGCCTCCAGCGCATCCGTGATTTTCAGTAGCCGCGGCAGTTCGGGCAGCATGCGGCTGGCGCCGTCATGCAGCGTACCCGCATAGTCGCGCAGCACATGGAACACCCAGAACACCAGCGACGGCCCGCGCAAATATTTCGGTACGTCATGGTGTACGCGCCGGATGATATCGACGATGGCGGCGAGATTTTCCGGCTTGCGTACGTCTTCCGGCGCAAAGGTCTTGCCCTCGATAAAGCGCATGACCAGCGCCCCCGGCTCGGCGTACAGCACTTCGGGCGACAGGCCGGCGGCGTGCGCGGCGCGGCTGGCCGCCAGTTCGTTGAAACGCATTACCTGATGCAGCGGAATGTCGCCGCCGACACGCACGACATATTTTTCGCCCGAATCCTCGACCACGAAATTCACGTTGGTGATGCCGCCCGACAGCGGCCGTGGATCGACCTTGCCCTTCCAGAAGGACAGGCCCGCGGCGAATGCCCTTTCCTGTTCGGTCATGTCGCCGCCCCTTCCTCTGCAAGGCCCAGGCGCCGGCGCATACGGCCGCTGCCCGCCGCGATCAGCCGGTCGGCGATGATGGCGATGAAGGCCACCGACAGGCCGGCGATGATGCCGCCGCCGGTGTCGGCTTTGGTCAGCGCAATATAGACTTCCTGGCCGAGGTCGCGGGTGCCGACCAGGGCCGTGATAACCAGCATCGACAGGGCCAGCATGATGGTCTGGTTGATGCCCAGCATGATTTCCGGCAAGGCCAGCGGTAGCTTGATCCGCCACAGGAGCTGCCGCTTCGTACAGCCCGCCGCGACCCCGGCCTCGACCAGATGCGGGTCGATCTGGCCGATGCCATGGGCGGTATAGCGAATCGCCGGGGCCAGGGCATAGGCGACGACGGCGATCATGGCGGCGAAATCGCCAACCCGAAACAGCATCACGACGGGCATCAGATAGACGAAGCTTGGCAGCGTCTGCAGTGTATCGATGACAACCCGCACGACCTTGCCGGCGCGCTGGTTCTGCGCGGCCAGTATGCCGATGGGAATGCCGATCAGCGACGCGATGAGGACGGAAATGCCGCAGAGATATACGGTAATCATCGCCTTTTCCCACTGGCCGGTCACCGCGACCAGCATCGACAGGGCGAAGGCCAGCAGCGCGAGTTTCCGGCCACCCAGCCGCCAGCCGGCCAGCGCCAGTAATCCGACGATCACGACCCAGGGGATGGACAGCAGGAACCGCTTGAACGGGATCATCAGGTTCAGCAGGAAGAAAGTCTTTACGCCTTCGAGATAATCGAAAAAATTGATGTTGATATATTTGACCAGGTCGCCCCAGAAGTCGCCCGTCGTGATCTCCAGCGACTCCGGATAGGATTGCACCGGCCCCAGGAACAGGCCGGCGATCGCGGTCAGGGCGATCCAGAATATCGAGAAGGTAAGCCAGGGATGGCGGCGGGCCCAATCGAGCGGCTGTTCGTGATGGACCGGCGGCGGCCGGGTCGCGAAGGCCTGGCTGAGCCGGTCCAGCGCGATCGCCAGCACGACGATGGCGACGCCGGCCTCGACCCCCGCGCCGATATCGAGGCGGCGCAACGAGGACAGAACGTCGAAACCCAGCCCGCCGGCGCCGATCATCGAAGCGATAATCACCATGTTCAGTGACAGCATGATGACCTGGTTGACGCCGACCATCAGTGACGGCATGGCGGCCGGAACCAGCACCTTCCAGGTCATCTGGTGGCGGGTACAGCCGACCATGCGGCCAAAATCGACAATTTCGTCGGCAACCTGACGCAGCGCCAGCATGGTGACGCGAACCATCGGCGGCATGGCATAGATGATAGTGGCGGTCATCGCCGCGACCGGCCCGAAGCCGAACAGGAACAGAATCGGTACCAGATAGGCGAAAATCGGCACCGTCTGCATCAGGTCGAGAACCGGGCGGATGATTTTTTCGAACAAAGGGCTGCGATAGGCGAGAATCCCCAGTAACAACCCGCCGGCCACCCCGATCGGCACGGCGACGACGATCGAGGACAGGGTAATCATGGCGCTGTCCCACTGGCCGAACATCGCCAGATAAAGGAAACAGCCGCCGACCAGCGCCGCCAGCTTCCAGTCGCGGGCATAATGCCCCATCGCCACCAGAACGCCGATCACCGCCGTCCAGGCCAACGGCGGCGACAGTTGCACGGCATCCGACCCCTGGCCCTGCATCAGGCCGGAACTGAAAAGACTGGTCGCCGCCGTCAGCGGCCAGTCGAGCAGCCAGGATAGGGACCGCGTCAGTTCCTTGAAGGTGAACAACCCGAATGTCGCATCGTTGATCAGCCATTTCATGAAGGCGGTGATCTCGTAGCGGATCGGCCAGATCCAGTCGCGGGGATATTTATACGCCCAGGGCAGCAAGTCACCGCTCAATTGACTGAACAGCCAGGCGATAAACAGCGCCAGCGCCCAGACGGCCCAGCCATTCCGGGAGATATTCTTGATCCGATGCAGGGCCCGGTTCACTGCCGTCCCCCTCCGCCGACCTCGCGGCCCACCAGTACATCGACCACCGTCTGCCGCGTGATCTGCCCGACAACATTTCCATCACTGACGACCGCGTGCGGCTTTCCCGCCGCCTCAACCTGGGCGGCGATGTCGGCCACCTTGGCGCTCGCCGCAACCTCGCCCGCGTAATCACCGCCGGCGGGTTCCATCACCGAGGCCGCCGACAGCACCTTGGCGCGCGGGATATCCTTGGTGAATTCTGCGACGTAATCGTCGGCCGGCGCGGTTACCAGTTCCTCTGGCGTGCCGATCTGGATAGTCCAGCCATCCTTCATGATGGCGACGCGGTCGGCCAGGCGGATGGCCTCGTCGAAATCATGGGTGATGAAGACAATGGTCTTTTTCAGCATGCTCTGCAGGCGCAGAAATTCGTCCTGCATTTCGCGACGGATCAGTGGGTCGAGCGCCGAGAAGGGCTCGTCCAGGAACCAGATTTCAGGCTCCACCGCCAGGCTGCGCGCGATGCCGACGCGCTGTTGCTGACCACCGGAAAGCTCACGCGGGTAATAGTTCTCGCGGCCCTTCAGGCCGACGAGGTCGATGACCTCCAGCGCCCGCGCCTCGCGCTCCGCCCGGCCGACACCCTGAACTTCCAGGGGAAAGGCGACATTGCCCAGCACGGTTAGATGCGGCAGCAGCGCGAAATGCTGGAACACCATGCCCATCTTGTGGCGGCGGATTTCGATCATCTCCGCCTCGCTGGCGCGCAGCAGATCGCGGTCGTCGAAAATAACCTCGCCGCCGGTCGGCTCTATCAGGCGCGACAGACAACGCACCAGCGTCGATTTGCCGGAGCCCGACAGCCCCATGATGATGAAAATCTCGCCCTCGCGGACCTCGATATTGGCATCGCAGACCGCGCCGATCAGCCCGGCATCCGCAATCGCAACATTATCCGGCGCATGATTATGGCGGGCCAGGAACCCCCTGGGGTCCGGGCCGAACAGCTTCCACACCCCACGGCATGAAAGCTTGACCGGGCTATTATTCACGAAATCCTCGCAGACGGGGAACCACCGTAACAGAAATCAAGACGGGACGGCCATCACCACTGGCCGCCCCGTCCCGAGGCCCTGACTTAATTACTTGATCCAGGCTTTCCAGGTGGATTCGTTCTTTTTCATCCAGCCGGCCACCACATCCTCGAGCTTCTTGCCTTCGAGATCGACTTCGACGATCAACTGGCTCATCTCGGCGTTTTCAATATGGAAGTTGCGAACCGCCTTGTAGGCGCCCGGCCATTTCTTTTCGCCAGCCTTCCAGCCGACCTTCTTGATCCAGCCGAAGGGCTTGCCGCAGTCATAGGCCATGTTGGGATTACTGCCCCATTTCGGATCCTCGTAGCAGGCATCCGTATATTCGGGGAATTCGACCCATTCGCCCTTGAACTTGGCCACCGCCCAATGCGGCGCATAGACCCACAGCAGGATCGGCGCCTTGCGCTGATAGGCGGATTCCAGCTCGGCGAACAGCGCCGCGTCGGTGCCGGCATGAACCACTTCGAAGTTCAATCCCAGCGCCTCGGCCCGCTCGTCGTCGAATCCGGCCCAGGTCACCGGCCCGCCCAGATAGCGGCCCTTGGGCGCGGTTTCCGGGGTGGAGAAAGCCTCGGCGCATTTGTTCAGCGCCTTCCAGTCGGGCAGGCCCGGGCATCTCTCTTTCATATACAGCGGATACCACCACTCTTCCTTGGCATCCATGCCGGTCTCGCCCAGATCGACGGTCTTGCCGGTCGCAAGGCTGGCGTCCATGGGCTGCTTGCCGGTGGTCTCCCACATTTCCATGGCGATATGCAGGTCGCCCGATTCCAGGCCCGCGAACTGCGCGATATAGTCGGCCTGCACATATTCGATGTTGTAACCGGCCTTTTTCAGGACCTCGCCCATGATATTCGTGGTCAGCAGCTGGCCGGTCCAGTCATGCAGGGTAAGCTTGATCGGGTCCTTCGATTCCACATCGGCCCAGGCCGCGGCCGAAAAGGCCAGCGACGCAGCCGCGACGCCGCCGATGACGGCGGTTTTCATACGATTGAACATATTTTCGTCTCCCAGTTATGCCTTTTTACAGGCGGCCCCTTACGGGACTTGATTCATGGCGGTGGCGACGGCCCCCAAGTTAGCCATGCCGCCAGGAGTGATTGAAACCCGATGCGCGGGCTATTTCAAGAAAAATTTGCCACAACTCCACAAAAAGCCATAATATTACACAGGCAAATCCACAATTTTCCACAAACGGGGCCACAGCCCATGCATCGCACCGCCCGTCAGACCGCCATCATGACCGAGATTACCAGCAGCGGATCCTGTTCCGTGGCCGACCTCGCCCGGAGTCTGAACGTGTCAGGCGAAACCATCCGGCGCGACATCAAGCGGATGGCCTCGCAAGGGCTGCTGCGCAAGGTGCATGGCGGGGCGACCCTGCCGGGCTCGCTGCACGAGGCCAGCTTCGATCAGCGCATGTCCCAGAACGCCGCCGCCAAAAAGGCGATCGCCCGCGCTGCCGCCGCTCACATCGCGGACGGCGAGACGCTGTCTTTCGATACCGGCACCACGACCGCCTACGTCGCCCGCGCGCTGACTGGGCGGCGCGACCTGACGGTGGTCACCAACTCGCTGGATATCGCGCGCACCATGGCCGGGACCAGCCGGGTCTTCATGGCCGGCGGTGAATTGCACGCCGCGCTGGGCGCCGGGCTGGGCCCCGTCGCGGCGGAATTCGTCGCCCAATTCCGGGTACGCACCGCCTTTCTGTCGGCCGGGGCCATGGACGCCGTGGACGGGCTGACCGATTTCGACATGGCCGAGGCCCAGTTCAGCCGCGCCCTGATCGAAGCCGCCGAGCGCGTCATCGTGGTTGCCGATCACAGCAAGCTCGGCAAGCGCGCCCTGGTCCGCGCCTGCGAGATCGAGGCCATCGACATGCTGATCACCGACGCCCCGCCCCCGCCCGACCTGGCCGAGCGGCTGGACGAGGCGGGGGTTGTCGTGGAGGTCGCGGGGTAAGCATATCAAGGTTGAAGGAATCGCCTTAGGCCCGCTACTGCCGCGTCAGGTCGCCTTTTGACTCATCCCTGATCGTTACGGTGGCAGTGGGCACGGTAACCTTCACTCGAACGCTATGTTCCCAATGGGTCGGGTCGCCGTTGGCGACGTCGATCAGCGTGAATCCGCCCAATTCGCCGGTCATTTTCATTTTTTTCTTCTTGCTGCCGCCGGCAATCGTACCCTGGATAATCAACACCAGATGAGTGCGGTCACGATAAATCGTGGTTCCGGCAAAGCGATAGGAGGCCTCGCCCGTGCTTTTGAAATCCGCCGGAAGCGCGTCGCGGCTTTCCGAATAAATATCGCTGACATCGATTTCGATCACATCATTCGAGACAATGCGGTCCGGCAGAACCGGTTCGCGCTTGCGTCTCTTTTTCCATTGGGCGAGTTCGTCCTCGACCGACTGCTTATGCTCGGATTCCAGCGACTGCCAGCCTTCGGACATGACGTCCACATCGAAAGCAACAAGCTTCCCGTCACCGTCGAGGAAACCCGTATAGCCCAGGTCTTCCACCTTGAACGGCTTCACTTCGGACTCGGCTTTCCCACCGACCGGCCTGGCGCTGATACTGTCGAACATAACCGCCATGACATAGCCCTTTCCGGCCGGGCTTATCGATGAATGGGCGGAAGACTCGGAGCGAACCTTGCTGGTCCCGGTCATCGACATGCCGCTCCCGAAAAGGCTAAAGACCACCGATGTCGTTGTCAGCGACGTTTCGGTAACGGCGAACTTGCCGCCGATGACAGGTTTCAGTTCTATCGGCTCCTCGATTATCGATATATCGCCGGCATATTGCGGCGGCTCGAACGAGGCGCAACCGGCGAGCATCGTGAGCAGGGCCAGGGCGGCCGTGAATTTGCAATAGTCTCGATCACTGAACATGGCGATCTCCATTGTTGCAGGTTTGAACCTGTAACAGCCCTTTGCAGGGCCCGTACCGGAACGGTCGCCAAGGCCGCTCGGTAATCCGTTGAAATGTCACAGCAAAATAACGCAATTTCAGACACCGCCGCCCGCATCGGCAATAACCCGCCCAAACCCGGCCGGCGACCCGGTGTTTATCCGCCGGCGCATGCCAAGCTGGCATGATAGCATATTTAACCGGCCCGGGCGCCGTCGCCGGTCGTGCTCACCCCCTGGTTTCCTCCGCCCGGCGGCGCCGTTATGATGCATGCTCAGTATTACACAACAGAACAGGGGGAGAGAACATCATGGACATTCAGGTCGGCCAGACGGCCACGCGCAGCCTTACGCTGACGCAAAAGCATGTGGATAT
>CBFDDT010000172.1:0-7623 GCA_965603635.1 uncultured bacterium
TTGCGCCCTCAAGCGCCGGGCGCGGGCCTCCGCCCGCTTGGCTCCTCGTATAAACTCGGGCGCGCGGTCGCGCTTGCCGCCCCGGTTGGGGGCGGGTTTGTTTGATTTTCCCTCAAGCGCCGGGCGCGGGCCTCCGCCCGCTTGGCTCCTCGCATAAGCTCGGGCGCGCGGTCGCGCTTGCCTCCTCCCCGCCGGGTCGTCGGGGTTCTTTATCTTTCGCCCTCAGGCGCCGGGCGCGGGCATCCGCCCGCTTGGCTCGCGCAACGATGCGCGGCCCGCGGTCGCGGGCTTGTCGCGGGAGAGGCCACCCGCTCCTGTTTTTATGTTGCGCCCTCAAACGCCGGGCGCGGGCCTCCGCCCGCTTGGCTCCTCGTATAAACTCGGACGCGGGGTCGCGCTTGCCGCCCCTTCGGGTCGGGGCCGGCGCTCCGGGCGCGCTCTCGCGCGCTAGCCCTCCACCAGCGGCCTGACCGTCGGCACCGCCTCGACCAGCGCGTCCAGGCCCGCCTGGTTGCCGCTCGCCTTCATCGCCTTTATCGACTCACCCAGCAGGGCCTGAAAATTGAACGGTATTTCCGCGTGGCCGTCGGTGGTCCAGAGGCTGCGCTGGTCCATGAGCGCGCCGAAATCGCCGCCATAGATATGCAGCGCGCTGCCCGTTGTTTCGTTCGGGTTTTCGATGTGGTGGATGGCGTCCGCCGGCAGGCTTGCCACTTCGCCGGCCTTGATCGACACCGATTTTTTGGCGCGCAGCCCGCCGTCCGGGGTTCTTTCGTAGGCGACGCCGATCTCGTTGCCGGCCAGTTGCCCGATGCAGGCGAATACCGCGTGGTTATGGATGCCGCTTTGAAACCGGGGCGGGACGCGGGCGTACAGCATCGTCAGTTCTGGCGAGGCATGGACGATCATCTCGCCGATGTCGGCGCCCTCGGGAATGGCCGCGTCGAGAACGGCGATGATGTCGGCCGGGTCGTTTTTCGCCATGGTTTTCTCGAGATACGCCCTGGCGGCCGGTTGCCTGTCGTCCGCACTGGCCATCGCCTGTTTGCAGCCCGCGGCGAACCCGTCAATCGTGAAGTTTCCCATGGTCTCTCTCTCCCCTGTAATGTGAATGTCACCCGCGCGGGAAATTGTACCAAGTTCGCGAATCGCGTCAACCGGGTGGGGATGTTTGTTGTTCCCGTTCGGATGGTTGGCTTGGCCGGACCGAACCAACCCCAAGCCCGCCGGGCGCGGGCCTCCGCCCGCTTGGCTCGCCGGGTGACCGGCGGCCCGCGGTCGCGGGCTTGTCGCGGGAGAGGCCGCCCGCTCCTGTTTTTTGTTGCTCAAGCGCCGTGCGCGGGCGTCCGCGCCCTTGGCTCCTCGCACAGGCTCGGGCGCGCGCCTCATCCTGAGCCCGCCGAAGGACGCGCTTATCCGCCCCCAGGTCGTGGGGGCGGGGGGCGCTCTCTCGCTGGTGCTTGCCTCGCCGGTGGGGGCGGTTATAATCTTGCGGTCTGCTGAAACTTGGCATTCCATATCCCGTCATGGGCAGAGCTGAAGAGGGTTGAGAATATGCCAAATGTTCAGGACGTCCCCGTGGAGGGGGCGCCGTCGCCGTGGGGATTTTGGGCGACGATTGGATTGTCCGTTCTCGTTTTCCTGGTTTTCATCGTTATTTCCGTGCTGGTCACGGTCGCGGTCGCCTTCGCGGAGGCCGGCGCGGGTGTTGGGGAATACCTTGTCGCCAACGCCGCCAACGGGTTCATCGCGTTCCTGGGGCTCTCCCTTGCCGCGCCCCTGTGTGTCGGCCTCGTTCTGCTGGTCATAAGACTGAAGGGGACCATGCCGGTCGGGGAATATCTCCGCCTCGTTCCCGTGCGCGTCAAATCGCTGTTGGTCTGGTTTGCGTTGCTGGCCTTGGTGCTGATCGGGTCGGACCTGTTGACCCTTGCGCTGGACCGGCCGATCTCGCCGCAAGTCATGGTGGAGCTCTACGAGACGTCGCGTTTCGTGGTGCTTGCCTGGTTTGCCATCGCCATCGCCGGGCCGATCTTCGAGGAGGTCCTGTTTCGCGGTTTCATGTTCCGCGGCATCCAGGCGTCGGCGCTCGGCAATGGCGGCGCGATTCTGATCACCGCGGCCGCCTGGGCCGTCATCCACACCCAATATGACGCTTACCTGATGGCCACCATTTTCGTTCTGGGGATTCTTTTCGGCGCGGCGCGGGCCGTGACCGGATCGCTGTATCCCACGATCGCGTTGCATGTGGTGACAAATCTGGTCGCGACCGCCGAGATGCATCTGTTCGCCGGTTCGTGATACCCCCGCCGTGGGGGGTGTTTGTTGTTCCCTCAAGCGCCGGGCGCGGGCCTCCGCCCGCTTGGCTCCTCGCATAAGCTCGGGCGCGCGGTCGCGCTTGCCTCCCCGGTTGGGGGCGGGGCTTTTGTTTTTTTCGCCCTCAAGCGCCGGGCGCGCTCTCGCGCGCTACATCTCGGCTCCCTTTTCCATGCCCCCCGCATACCCGTTTCACCCTTTTTCCCTGCACCGCGCATACCCCGCGCCTGTATCTTTTCTGCCTGTTTTCCCCGCCGGGGCGAAATTTGTCCGCGGGCGGGCTCGATTCGCCCCGCGCGGCGGCGGGCGAAACTACACAAACATACATCACCCCCGTTTCGATCCCCGCCCTCCGATCTTGCTTGTCTTCACTTCAACTGCCAACATGGCGGCAACAGGAAAAACGATGAACGGAGAGTGCTTGCGATGAGTGGACCCGAAAAGATGTCAGGCGTGTTGTCGCCGGTTATCACCCCCTTCAAGGCCGACCTTTCCGTCGATGCCGAGCGGCTGGTGGCGCAGTGCCGCTGGCTGCTGGCGCGCGATTGCGGGCTGGCGGTGTTCGGCACCAACAGCGAGGCCAACTCACTCTCGGTCGACGAGAAAATCGAGGTGCTCGACAGCCTGACCGGGGCCGGGCTGGACGCCGCGCGGATGATGCCGGGCACCGGCGCCTGCGCCATTCCCGATACGGTGCGCCTGACCTCCCACGCGGTGAAGCTCGGCTGTTCCGGCGTGCTGATGCTGCCGCCGTTTTACTACAAGGGGGTCAGCGACGAGGGGCTGTTTCGCGCCTATTCCGAGGTGATCCAGCGGGTCGGCGATGCGCGCCTGCGCATCTATCTCTATCACTTCCCGGCGCTCTCGGGCGTGCCGATCACGCTGGACCTGATCGAGCGGTTGGTGGCGGAATATCCCGACCAGGTGGTGGGCATCAAGGACAGTTCCGGCGACTGGGACAACATGGCGGCGATGCTCAAACGCTTCCCCGGCTTCGCCATGTTCGCGGGCACCGAGGCCGTGTTGCTGAAGAATATGCAAAACGGCGGCGCGGGCTGTATCTCGGCTACCGCCAACATAAATCCGGCCGCGATCGCCGATCTGGCCGCCAACTGGCAGGCGCCCGATGCCCAGGCGAAACAGGACGAAATGAACGAATTGCGCACGATATTCCAGGCGTTTCCGCTGATCCCGGCGATGAAGGCGGCGGTCGCGCATTATTCCGGTTATGCCGAGTGGGAGCGGGTGCGCCCGCCGTTGGTCGAACTGTCGGCGGCGGAAAAATCGAGCCTGCTGGGGGCGTTGGAAAGACTCGGTTTCGAAATGCCCGGACTGGCGGAAATCCGCGCGGCCTGAGGCGTTCGACCCGCCGGAGGTCTCCATCTGTTTGCCGGCCCGGGGGGTGGGGCCGTTACGATGAGGGCAGGTAATCCGGTCGATGCGGCAGATTCGAACGGATACGCTCGCTGTAACTCCATCGCCTACTTCGGCGGCAGGGTCGCGGCGAAATCGGCGCCCCGGTTTACCCAGCGGATCAGATCCTCCAGGGCCGCGATTCCTTGCGGGGCGACATAGATCATCGATTTCAGCGGCTTGCCGGTGAAGTCCATCGGTTTCGTGTGGGGCTCGGCCAGCGCCACCGCCGCGCCCTCGTTGCCCAGGCGCAGCATCAGCATGTCGCCGACCACGCCGCAGCACATATTGCCGGCCAGCATGAAGGCCAGACCCCCGAACATTTTTTTCTCCATGACATCGGCGCGCGGCGCCAGGGCCTGGCGGATTCTGGATGCGAGTTCCTCGCTGTAGGCCATGGTTTCCTGTTCCTCCCTCGCGGGCTGACGATACAGCAGTAGAGCGCATTTTATGTTTATTCTCAACGATAGTGGGGCCGTTAACGACGATTTTTACCAATTGATAATGTAAGGATGCGAATGTTCGTCAAGATATAAAAAGCGGGAACCTATCCGCGAAATGCCAGTGGGATGGCAATGCATCAAGGGTTAATCATGGTATGGGGGAAGCGATGCGCTCGGTAAGCATTCGCACGGGTGTTGCGATTTCAAGTTTGATATTATTTCAGCTGTTTGCGGGCGGCGCCATGGGCGCCGACGACGCATACAGCCAAGCAGTGTTGACCGATCCGGTTTGCACGATCGAGGGAGAGGCCAAATGCTGGTCGCCCGCCGAGGTCGAAGACGCGCTTTCGTATGTTTTCTGCGATGGCATCGGTTCCGACACGTCATGTCTACCGGTGGAATCGCTCCCGGTGGGGGCAGTTGGCAGCGTGGCGTGGCCTGTTCAGGAACCGGTCCAGCCCGTTGCGGCGGTCAAACCGGAAAGTCCGAAACTCGATGAGTCCGGTGTCCCCGAATTCAATGCCTTCGAGGAAGGTTGCGACGGCTGATTATCAGCCGGTCGACCCGTTCCATTCGGTGGTGAATTTATCCGGATCCGGGCGTTTTTTGGATCTTGGGTCGCCTTCCGTCGTGCCGATATAGACGAAGGCGACGATTTCGTCGGACTCTTCCAGGCCCAGCCCCTGCTTTACATTCGGGTCGTAGGCATGGTCGCCGGTCAGCATGACGCCGCCATAGCCGCTGGACTGGGCGGCCAGCAGGATGGCTTGTGCGGCGAGGCCGGCGCCGACGATCTGTTCGATCGGCGGCACCTTGGGGTGGTTCGGGTTGATCCGCGCGGCGACCACGATCAATAGCGGCACCTGGCGCATCCGCTCGCGGTCCTTCTCGATGGTCGCCTCGTCGGCGTCGGGTTTTCGTTTCAGCAGGGCCCTGGTGAACAGCTCGCCCAGCGCCTCGCGCGCGCCGCCGCGCACCACGATAAAGCGCCAGGGCCGCACCGCGCCATGATCGGGCGCGGTCACCGCGGCCTCCAGGAATTCGCGCAGTTCGTCGTCGCCGGGTCCGGGTTCGCCAAGGATTCGCCAAGGGGCGGAGGCACGGGTTTTCAGAAGTTCGGTAACGTCCATCGCTGTCTCTCTTGCCGCCAGTTTCGTGAATATCAAGGTAAGGCGGCCGGGGAATCCGCCAAGGGCGAGTCCCCGTCGCGTGAGTATATCAGGCAGGTTCCACCTTCAAGATGGTCCCGTCAATGTCGATCACCTTCACGCGGCTACCGGCCGGCAGGTCGGTTTCGTCGTCGCAGACGGCCCGCCAGCTCGTATCGTCGACGCTGATCTTGCCGCGGCCGAGCGCCATTCCCTCGGTCAACTCGAACGTCCGCCCGACATATTGCGTCCCGCGCCGGTTCAGCATGGGTTCGTCTGTTTCCGGCGGGAACTTCTTCTGGTACAGCCGCCAGCCGACGATAGAGACGACCGAAAACACGCCGAACAGAACGAATTGCCACTGCCAACCGATGCCCGGGCCGATCAGGATGATGCCGCCGGTAACGCCGGCTGAAATCCCCAGCCAGAGGAAGACCTGGGCGGGCAGCATGATCTCGATCCCAAGCAGCAGAACGCCCGCGATCCACCAGTGCCAGAACACGATTTTGTCGAAGAACTCCATTATCAGGAATCCTTCCCGAACGCCTGTCTGGCGATTTCGGCGATGCCCCCGATGGAGCCGATAACGCCCGCTGCATCGACCGGCAGGAAGAAGGTTTTCTGATTCGGCGAGTCCGCGAATTTACCCAGCGCCTCGACATATTTCCCGGCGACGAAATAATTGAGCGCCTGGACGTTGCCCGTGGCGATGGCCTGCGAGACCATGTCGGTGGCCTTGGCTTCGGCTTCGGCCGCGCGCTCGCGCGCCTCGGCATCGCGGAAGGCGGCTTCCTTGCGGCCCTCGGCCTGCAGCATGATAGCCTGTTTTTCGCCCTCCGCCTTGAGGATCGCCGCCTGCCGGCTGCCCTCGGCTTCCAGGATCTGGGCGCGTTTTTCGCGCTCGGCCTTCATCTGGCGCGCCATGGATTCCACAAGATCCAATGGCGGGCTGATGTCCTTGATCTCGATGCGCGTCACTTTGACACCCCAGGGTTCGGTGGCCTGATCGACGACCGTCAGCAGTTGGGCGTTGATGTCGTCGCGCTTGGACAGCAGATCGTCAAGATCCATCGAACCCATGACGGTACGGATATTCGTCATGGTGAGATTAAGAATGGCGCGTTGCAGGTCATTGACCTCGTAAGCCGCCTTCGCCGCGTTGATCACCTGAAAGAACACCACGCCATCGACCTTGATCATCGCGTTGTCGCGACTGATCACTTCCTGGCTGGGAACGTCCATCACGGTTTCGCGCATATTCACTTTGTCGCCGATCTTGGCGATAATCGGATTGATGAAGTTCAGACCCGGCATAAGCGTGTGGGTATATTTGCCGAACCGAAGCACCGTGAACTCCATGCCCTGCGGCACCGGCTTGTAACTGGCGACCACGAACATCACCAGAACCGCGCCGCCCCCGATCGCAAACATTCCCCAAAGATCAAATGGCATTTTTCCCCCCTTTAGTGAGCGATCCTAACGATCACGTTCCAACAACCTATATTTGGTCAGGCTACCGACGATTACCACAAAAACCGGGTAACTAATTGATTCAATTTCTGTGTTTTTTACCGCCGCCATTGCCTGACCGCCGCCGGGGCCAGCAGGATTACAAGAAATATCCGTATCAAATGGTGGGTTGCGACGAAGGCGACATCGACGCCCAGCGCCAGGCCTATCAGCGACATTTCGGCCAGCCCTCGGGCGAGAAGGCCAGCGCCACCCGGCCCAGTGAAGCCGGTATTTCAGATAACCCGGTCGCCCGGCCCCTTGCCGGCGAAATAGGCGTCCAGGTTGTCCAGCGCCCGGAAGCCCATGCCGTTGCGGGTCTCGATGGTGGCGCTGCCGACATGGGGCAGCAGGAAGACATTGTCGAGATCGAGGTAGCGTTTGTCGAAATTCGGCTCGCCCTCGAACACGTCCAGCCCGGCGGCCCCCACCTTGCCCGACTGCAAGGCCGGGATCAGCGCATTGTCGTCGATGACCGTGCCCCGGGCCGTGTTGGCGACCACCGCGCCGTCGGGCAAAAGCGCAATCCGTTCGGCATTAAGGAAATGCTGGGTATCCGCGCCGCCCGGACTGTTGATCGACAAAAACTGGCAATGGGGCAGCATGTCCTCGGGTGTCGGATGATGGATCGCGCCCAGTTCCTTGTCGGCCGGTAGCCGGGTGCGGTTGCAGTAATGGATCTCCATCTCGAAGCCGCGGGCGCGCTGGGCCACCGCCTGGCCGATGCGTCCCATGCCGTAAATGCCCAGCTTCTTGCCGGTGACATCGACGCCCAGCATGCCCATCGGGTCCCA
>CBFDDT010000173.1:0-7611 GCA_965603635.1 uncultured bacterium
CCCACCGCGATCAGATGCGCGTGGCGCTGCGCAAAGGGCCGTTCGGCGGCGTGGAGGTCTACATCATGCGTCGCAAAGCCCCGGCTGACACGGTCCATGACCATGGCAATCAGCGCGATCACGACACCGGCCAGCAGGCTTTCGCCGAAGGAGGCCTTGCGAATGGTCGACAGAACCTCCCAGCCGATATCCGCGGTGCCGCCGATGATCGAGGCGATGATGACCATGCTCAGCGCCGCCATGGTGGTCTGGTTGACGCCCAGCAGAAGCTGGCGCGAGGCCGAGGGAACGCGCACCTGCCAGAATAATTGCCTCTCGCTGGCCCCCGCCATCATGCCGGATTCTATGGCCTCGGACGGCACCCGTTCCAAACCCAGCACCGTATTGCGCACCATCGGCGGGAAGGCATACAGCAGACTGGCGACAAGTCCGACCACCGTGCCGAAGCCGAACAGCAGCAGGATCGGGATCAGATAGGCGAAAACCGGCACGGTCTGCAGCAGGTCCAGCGACGGCATGACGATGTGTCTGGCGCGCGGCGACCGGAACGCCAGCACGCCGAAACCGAACCCCACCGAGATGGACAAAGGCACCGAGATCGCCACCAGCGCCAGCGTATTCATGCTCTCCGTCCAGTAACCGACGATCAGCATGTAGAACATACTGGCCGCGGCGAAGGCCGCCAGACGCCAGCCGTCCGCCTTATGCGCGACGATCACCGTGAGCCCGATAACGATCGGCCAGGGCAACCCGTGCAGCACCCACTGCATGAAGGTAATCGGCCACCCCATCAGCCAGCCCAGACCCCTGAAAAACCAACCGAACCATTCGATGAACCAGTCCATGAAGACGTTGAGGATGCCGACCAGCGGCAACACCAGATCTTCGGGCCAGGCGATCAGCCAGGAAGCGTCACCGGCAACCAAAATGCAAAGCAGGGTAAACAGCACGACCCCGGCCCACATGACGGTCTGCCTGTCGCGCAGCAAATTCACAAGCCTATCCACTGGCGGCGAGCGCGGCGATCACGCTTTTCGGCGTTACAATTCCGATCACGGCGTCGCCCTCGCCCGTGACCGCGATTCCGGCCTCGTGCCCCGCCAGCAAGGGCAAAAACTCTTCCAGCTTTGCGTTGGCGTTCACCGCCGGGCGGTCGCCGCCGGGACTGGCGGCGGCGTCCATGACATCCGAGGCCGCCAGCACCCGGGCGCGCGGCACCTCGCTGGTAAATTCCGAGACGTAATCGTCGGCCGGGTTCAGCACCAGTTCGGTCGGCGAACCAATCTGAACGATGACGCCGTCGCGCATGATCGCCATCCGATCGGCGATGCGCAGCGCCTCGAGGAAATCATGGGTGATGAAGACGATGGATTTATGCAGCATCTGCTGCAGCTTCAGGAACTCGTCCTGCATCTGGCGTCGGATCAGCGGATCGAGCGCCGAGAAGGGCTCGTCCAGGAACCATAATTCCGGTTCCACCGCCAGGCTGCGGGCGATACCGACGCGCTGTTGCTGGCCGCCGGAAAGCTCGCGCGGGAAGGCGTTCTCGCGCCCGGTCAGGCCGACCAGATCAATCACCCGCTGGGCGCGTTCCCGGCGTGCGGCCAGGCCCTCGCCCTGCAGTTTCAGGGGGAACGCCACATTGTCTATGACATTGAGATGCGGCAGCAGGCCGAAGCTTTGAAACACCATGCCCATTTTGTGGCGGCGAATATCGATAAGCTCTTTTTTCGAAACGGCGAGAAGATCCTCACCATCCAGCAGGACGTGGCCGGCGGTCGGCTCAACAAGGCGCGACAGGCAGCGCACCACGGTCGACTTGCCGGAACCCGACAGCCCCATGATCACGAAAATTTCGCCGACCCGAACGTCGAAACTGACATTGCTGGCCGCAACGATATGGCCGGACTCGCGGATAGTCTCGGCATGGGCGGCCGGATCGGGCAAATCGCCCTCGCCGCCCGTAAAGAACCGCCCGGAATGCTCGCCGTAGACTTTCCACACATTCCGGCAGGAAAGTTTGATCTCCCCGTCCACTTTGATCACCGCCCCTGTTGTCAGCCGGGGAAAGATAAGGGCGGCATCCTGTTGAATGCCGCCCCTGTCCCCATTTTCTACTTCATTGCCGCGTCGACCCAGGGTTGCCATTTGGCCTTGTTGGCCGCAACCCATTCCTTCGCGACGTCCTTGACGTCCCGGCCCTTGTTGTCGACCTCAAGCATCATCGTGTTCTGGTCCGGATTGGTCAGCGTATAGCCTTCCAGAAGCTTGTAAGCCGCCGGCCATTTACCCGCCATGCCCTTCCAGGCCGCCTTGTTAACGGTGGCCTGCGCGAAGCCGCAATCATGCACCGCATTCGGGTTCGGTCCCACCTTGGCGTCCTCGTCGCAGCCGTCTTCATAGGCCGGCAGATCGACCCAGTTGAACTCCATCTCCGCGAAAATCCAGTGCGGCGCCCAGAACATCATCAGGATCGGCTCCTTGGAGGCTACCGCGCTTTTCAGCTCGGCGATCATGGCGCCCTCGCTGCCGCCCGGCACCGAGACGAATGGCATATCATTGGCCTTCACGAAATCGGTGGTGCGGGTGCCCCAGTCGGCCGGATAAGCAATCACGCGGCCGTTCGGGAAGGTTTCGGCGTTGCCGAAGGCGTCGGCGCATTTCATCAGCGCCTTCCAATCGGGAAGGCCCGGGCATTTCGCTTCCATGTAGGGCGGATAGATCCAGCCCTCGCGGGTCTGCAGGCCCAGCTTGCCGGCCAGCACGATATCGCCGCTGGCCACTGCCTTGGGATAGATCTCGCCGACATTGTTGTCCCAGTTCTCGGGGTTGGCCGTCAAATTGCCCGTGGCAATCGCCGCATATTGCGGCACCGCGCCGGCGGTGACGTATTCGACGTTATAACCCATGTCTTCCAGCAGCGCGCCGTAGATATAGGTCGACAGATGCTGGCCGGTCCACTCGTTGACCGCCAGTTTGATCGGATCTTTCGATTCCGGCACCCCGGCCTGCGCCGGGGAGACCATGGCAATCGCCGCGGCGGCCATGATTGCCGAAAAGAGTAATTTCGTTGTGCGTAACATACTGGTCGCTCCCAATTTTGATTTTTTATCCGGCTCCCTGGAACCGAACTGCCGGACAATCTAACAGATTGTCCGGCCATTTAAAGCGTGTGTTTTCGTCACGGGTTATCGGCTGCGCGCCAACCCGCCCTCACCCCGGCCAGGGCATCGAGTAGGTCTTGACGTTGCTGTAGCTTTTCATCGCCTCGATGACGCCTTCCTTGTAGCCGAGGCCCGAATCCTTGATGCCGCCGAAGGGGGACATTTCTATGCGGTAGCCGGGGACTTCCCAGATATTCACCGTGCCGACATTCAGCCCCTCGATGTAGGCCGTCATGCGGTCGAACCGGTTGGTGCAGACGCCCGAGGACAGGCCGAAGGCGGTGGAGTTGGAGATTTTCATGGTCTCGATGTCGTCGTTGGGCACGCGCACGATCGGCACGATGGGGCCAAAGGTTTCCTCCAGCACCAGCTCGCTTTCATGGGGCACATAATCGACCACGATGGGCGGCAGCACCGCGCCCTGGCGGCCCGGATCGTACAGCACCCTGGCGCCCTGCTCCGCCGCATCGTACACGCGTTTCTCGAACAGCTTGGCGGCTTCCTCATGCACCACCGTGCCCAGGTCGGTATCCGGATTCATCGGATCGCCGAATTTCAGCTTTTTCGCCTTTTCCAGGATCAATTCGACGAAGCGGTCGGCCACGGCCTCCTGCGTCAGGATGCGCTTGACCGCGGTGCAGCGCTGGCCGGAATTCTTGGTGGCGCCGGCCAGGGCGATTTCCGCGGCTTTTTCAAGATCCTCGTCGGAAAGATCGTCGCAGATGATCAGCGGATCGTTACCGCCCAGTTCCAGCACCGTGCGCTTGTAGCCCGCCTTGTGGGCGATCATCTTGCCGACCGGCACGCCCCCGGTGAAGGTGATCAGGTCGATATGCTCGTTGCGGATCATCTCGTCGCCGATGTCCTGGGGCAGGCCGGTGACCACCGAATACATCTCGGGCGGCAGGCCGGCCTCATACAGCACGTCGGCGAGATAAAGCGCCGTCATCGGCGTCAGCTCGGTCGGTTTGCAGACCATGCAGTTGTTGGTGGCGATCGACGGCGCGATCTTGTGCGCCACCATGTTGAGCGGATGGTTGAACGGCGTGATTGCGGAAATCGCGTTCAGCGGCTCGCGCTTCGTATAGATCTTGCGCGATTTGCCATGGGGCGTCAGATCGCAGGAGAAAATCTCGCCATCGTCGATGATGCAGAGCTGGCCCGCCAGCGTGAACACGTCGAAGGCACGGCCGACCTCGTAGAGCGAGTCCTTTTTGGAAATGCCCAACTCCAGCGTGATCAGGTCCGACAGCTCATCCTTGCGGGAGACCAGCAGTTCCGCCGTCTTCTGCAGGATTTGCTGGCGCTCGTAGCGGGTCAGCTTCGGCTGGTAATTCGCCGCGATCTCGAAGGCCTCTTTGGCGTGACGCGCGTCGCCGGCCGGCACATGGCCGATGACCTCGTTGGTGTAAGGATAGCGGACCTCGATCACGCCATCGGCCTCGACCTTGCGGCCGGCGATGCGCATGGGTTCGAAGCGCGGGGAGGCGGTGTAATCTTCAGCTACGGACATGGTTTTTCCCTCATTCGGCGGCGGCAACAGCCGCCTGTGCGTAATTCAAAGCGATATCGAAAGCATCGAAATTGCGGAGCCGCCGGCCCGCCTCAAGCCCGTCGATGACGCGGTTAAAGGTCAGCGGAACCGTCTGTTCGGATATGCCGCCATGGGAGCGCAGCGGGACTTCCAGGCCCGAGAGGTCATGCTCGGACTCCTTCGTGCCCATGACCACACCCTTCCCCGAGACCACGACCAGATCGCCCACGCGGTCTTCCGGCAGTTCGAAATCCACGCAGGCCCTGGCCTTGGGCTCTACATAGTCGATCCCGTCGAGCGCGCGCAGCCTGTCTCCCACCGCCGCGCTGTCCGGCACATAAATCGTGGCGAACGAGCCCAACGCCCCGTGATGCACCACATAAGGATCGGTGATCGGCAGAATGACCCGGGCCACGCCCGCGCCCAGCCATTCGTCCAGCCGGTCCTGCAGATAGATCACGGTGGGCCCGCCGTCGGCGCCATGCTTGGCATTCATGCCGTGGTCGGCGGTCAGCGCGATCACCGCGCCCATGGCGTCGAGTTGCGCCAGGTAGCCGTCCATCATGGCGTAAAAGGCGTTCGCGCCCTCGGTGCCCGGCGCGTGCTTGTGCTGGATGTAATCGGTGGTCGACAGATACATGATGTCCGGCCGGCGGCTTTCCATCAGCTTGACGCCGGCGGCGAAGACGAACTCCGACAGTTCCGCCGAGTAGACATCCGGCACGGACATGCCGACCATTTCGACCGCGCCCTCGATGCCGTTGGCGGCCAGGGTCGCCTGATCGGATTTCTCCGAGGAAAAACAGATCGCGCCGCCCTCGCCGAAGGTCAACCCATGCCCCAGCAGGCCGCGCAGCTTGTCCTTGGCGGTGACGATGGCGATCTTGGCGCCCTCTTTCTGGAAGGCCTGAAAGATCGTCGGCGCGCGCAGGAATTTCGCGTCGTTCATCATCACTTCCTCGCCGGTGTCCGGGTCGAGGAAGTAGTTGCCGGAAATCCCGTGCACCGAGGGCGGCTGGCCGGTAACGATCGACAGATTGTTCGGATTGGTGAAGCTGGGCACCACGCAATCGGCGCGCAGGTCGCTGCATTGCGCCGTAATGCGGGCCAGATAGGGGGCCACACCAGCCTTCACCGCCTGTTCGATATAGTCCGGTTCCGAGCCGTCGATACAGACCACGACGGTCGGGGCTTCGGGCCAGCCATAGCGGCGGCCGTTCACTTCGATGGTTTTCATGCTCTCTCTGTCCCTTATTCGGCGGCGTTGGCGGCGGGGCCGCATTGCGTCACGTCCATTTCGCCCAGCACCTCGGCTATTACCGCCAGCGCGGCCTCCAGATCGGCCTTCACCAACTGGCCGATGCAGCCGATGCGGAATGTCGGCGCCACGGTCAGCTTGCCCGGATAAATCACATACCCCCGCGCCGCAAGGAAATCATAAAAGGCGGCGAAATCGAATTTCGGGTCGGCCGGCATGTGGAAGGTGACGATGATCGGCGCCTGCAGGTCGTCGGGCAACAGGGTTTCGAAACCCAGATCGCGCATGCCTTCGACCAGCGTGCGGCAGTTCTCCGAATAGCGGGCGTTGCGCGCGGCCACCCCGCCCTCCTTCTCGAACTCGGCGACCGCCTGGTCGAAGGCCGCCAGCACATGGGTCGGCGGCGTAAAGCGCCACTGGCCGTTGCCCTCCAGCGCGCGCCACTGGTCATAAAGGTCCAGCGCCAGCGAATGGGCGTTGCCCTCGCATTTCTCCAGCGCGGCGCGGCGGATGATCGCGTAGCCCACGCCCGGCACGCCCTCAAGGCATTTGTTCGACGAGGCCGCGATGGCGTCGCAGGTAATCTCGCGCACATCCAGCGCGATTGCCCCGAAGGCGCTCATCGCGTCGATGATCAGGCTGCGGCCATGTTTGGCGACGATATCGGCGATTTCGGCGATCGGGTTCAGGATGCCGCTGGTGGTCTCGCAATGGACGGCGGCGACATGGGTGATCGCCTTGTCCTCGGCCAGCAGGGTTTCCAGCGAGGCCAAATCCGGCGTGCGGTCCTCTGCGCAGCTCAGCGCGATGGCCGAACGCCCCATATATTTGGCGATCTTCATCATGCGCTCGCCATAGGCGCCGTTGACCAGCACCAGAAGCTTGCCGTCGCGCGGCAGCAATGTGCCAAGCGTCGCCTCGACGGCGAATGTGCCGGAGCCCTGCACGGGCACGGTAACGTAGTCGCCCTCGCCACCGGCGATCCCCACCAGTTGCTCGCGGATGCGGGCGTTCAGCGCGATGAACTGCTTGTCGCGGCTGCCCCAGTCGCGCAGCATCGCCTGCTTGACGGTCAGCGACGTGGTCAGCGGGCCGGGGGTGAGAAGGAATTCGTCGTTGCCCGTATGGGCGGCGCGTGTGCGGGCATGGGGTGCCGTGGTCATGGTTTCTGGTCCTCCGGACGGAATCGAATGGAATACGGGCGCATGATGCCGCAAGCGGCTTTATATGAAAAATATATTCGATTAATATGTTCCATAGATAAAACATATGGAACAATCCATGAACCACGCACAGCTAAAAGCCTTCCACGCCGTCGCCCGGGAGGGCGGTTTCACCGCCGCCGCCGACGCCACGGGCATCAGCCAGCCTAATCTGACCGTCCAGGTCCGGGCGCTGGAAGAGGCCTATAACGTTCCCCTGTTCCACCGCCGCACCCGGCCGATCTCGCTGACCCGGGCGGGCGAGGAACTGTTCACCCTGACCCAGCGCTATTTCTCCATCGAGCGCGAAACCCGCGAATTCCTGCTGGCCGAGGGCGGACTGTCGCATGGCCGGGTCGCCATCGCCGCCGACGGCCCGTATCACCTGATGCCGCTGATCCGGGGCATCCGCGAGGAACTGCCCGGGCTGGAGATCGTGGTGTCGGTCGGCAA
>CBFDDT010000174.1:0-7599 GCA_965603635.1 uncultured bacterium
GCTCGAGAGCTGATCCGGCGGACCGGCAGGAACTATCATTACGGGCCGCCCCTCGGGGCGGCCCTTTTTCCTTCGATCTGCAAGGTTTGTTAACGGATATGCCGTAGGCTGTTTCCCTGAGTTTTATTGCGCCACCGGAGAAAAGCCGATGGATGACGATCATTTCAAGGGCGTGACGTCCAGCGCCACAATTCTGAATTTCCCGACTCCGCGGACACGGAAGCCGCCGGAAGCCGAGGATTCGGGCGCGGCCGCGACGGACATGGTCGCCATCCAGGCTACCGTTATCAATTTGCTGCTGCAACAGATGCGCCGGCTCCACCAGATCCTGCCGCAGATAGTGGATGGCCTGATCCGCCGGCCCGAGAGCGCATTGATCGCCGGGCATTGGACTGAAGCCGCCGGCGGGCAGGATCAACTTCTCTCCACTGTCATGGATATTCTGGGCAAGACCACCCTGTTACCGATCGACCCGGACCTGATCGCCTCGACGGATCGGTCGGTAATGCGCCTGCGCAGCCTGATCGCGGAATGCCGCCGGCAGCCGGAGGAACGCGCCGTGCTGTTCGGGTCGGCGTCCCATCTGCGCCACCGCGTGCTGGAAGAGATGGCCATACTTGAACGGAACCTGGCCGCACTCGACGCCGTGGCGCGCAAGGCGGTTGGCCCGGATTAAGGCCTTTCAAGTTTGATTAGCGCCGACGCTCTGGGCGGCAAGACCACTCCTCGGTGCATCCTTCGCCAGGCTCAGGATGAGGAGTATGTATTTGAATTCACAGAAAAATCCTCATCCTGAGCCTGTCGAAGGATGTGCCGGTCGGCCACTCTCCAAGAAGCGCGCCGGCGTCGATGCTCACTCCGTCGCCATCACCAGCACCAGGTCATGCGGTTCCACCCGCGTGCCGGGGTTGGCGACGATCTCCGTCACCGCGCCCTCGTTCTCGGCATAGACGGCGGTTTCCATCTTCATCGCCTCGATCACGAACAGCCGATCGCCCGGGGCGACCTTGTCGCCGGCCTTGACCGAGACCGACACGATCATGCCCGGCATCGGCGCGCCGATCTGGCCGGGGTCGGATTCGTCGGCTTTTCGATGGCCGGCCCCCGCGGCGGCCGCTTGGTCGCGCACCTTCACCGTGCGCGGCTGGCCGTTCAGCTCGAAGAAGATCGTGCGGTTGCCGTCCTCATCGACATCGCCGGTCGCCTGCCAGCGAATGAACAGCGTCTTGCCCTGTTCGATATTGACGCCGACCTCCTGGCCCGCCGCCAGCCCGTAAAAATAGACGTCGGTGGGCAGCACGGCTGTGTCGCTGTATTTCCGGCGGTGTTTGGCATAATCGGCGAAAACGGCCGGATACATCAGCCACGACGCCAGTTCCCGGCCGCTGATTTGGCGGCGGGCTTTTTTCTCCGCCTCGGCGCGTTCGGCTTCCAGGTCCGCCGGCTCCATGATCGAGCCGGGGCGCACCGTCAGCGGCTTGGCGCCCTTCAGGATTTTATTCTGCAGCGCCTTCGGGAAGCCACCCACAGGCTGGCCGATATTGCCGGAAAACAGTTCGATCACCGAGTCCGGAAAGGCGATGTCCTTGTCGGGGTTTCCGATATCGTCCGCCGTCAGCCCGCCGGCCACCATCGACAGCGCCAGGTCGCCCACCACCTTGGAGGTCGGCGTCACCTTTACGATATCGCCGAACATGCGGTTTACCTCGGCATAGGTCCGGGTGACCTTGGGCCATTGCTTCTCCAGCCCCATGGAGCGCGCCTGTTCGCGCAGGTTGGTGTATTGCCCGCCGGGCATGCCATGTTCGAACACATCCGACGATCCGGCGCGGATGTCGCTCTCGAAGGCCAGATAGTGCCCGCGCACCTCTTCCCAATAGTGGGAAGCCTTGTGGATGGTCTCCATGGCGATGCCGGAGTCGCGTTCGCCGCCGGCCAGCGAGGCCACCACCGCGCCCATGCTGGGCTGTGAGGTAAAGCCGGCCATGGCGTCCACCGCCAGATCCACCGCGTCCACCCCTGCCTCGGCCGCCGCCAGAACGCTGGATACCGCGACGCCGGCCGTGTCATGGGTGTGGAAATGGATCGGCAGGCCGGTCTCCTGCTTAAGCGTCGAGACCAGCAACCGCGCCGCCGCCGGCTTGCACAGGCCCCCCATGTCCTTGATCGCCAGGATATGGGCGCCGGCCTTCTCCAACTCCTTCGCCAGGCTCACGTAATATTTCAGATCGTACTTGCCCGGGTCGGGCGCGGTCAGGTCGCCGGTATAACAGATCGCCGCCTCGCACAGCTTGCCAGTCTCCAGCACCGCGTCCATGGCGACACGCATATTCTCCGCCCAGTTCAGGGAATCGAACACGCGGAACAGGTCGATTCCGGCTTCCGCCGACTGTTGCACGAAAAAGCGCACCACATTGTCGGGGTAGTTCTTGTAACCAACGCCGTTGGCCCCGCGCAGCAGCATCTGTTGCAGCAGGTTGGGTGTCTTCTCGCACAGCCGGGCCAGGCGCTCCCACGGGTCCTCGTTCAGGAAACGCATGGCGACGTCGAAGGTCGCCCCGCCCCAGCTCTCCAGCGACAGCAAGTTCGAGAATTCATGGGCATACCAGGGCGCGGCGGCCAGGATGTCGTGCGACCGCATGCGGGTCGCCAGCAGCGACTGGTGGGCGTCGCGCATGGTGGTGTCGGTGATCAGCAGCTTTTTCTGCTTCAACATCCATTTGGCGAAACCCTCCGCGCCCAACTTCTCCAGCAACTGTTTGGCCCCGTCCGGCGGGTCACCGGCGGGTGGGCGCGGGACCTGGGGCGGCGGCAGCAGGCCCGGCGCGGCGCGGCCCTTGACCTCCGGGTTGCCGTTCACCAGCACGTCGCCGATGAAGGTCAACAGCCGGGTCGCCCGGTCGCGGCGCGGCGGGAAGTCGAACAGTTCCGGCGTTTCGTCGATAAAGCGCGTCGTGTAGTCGCCGGCGCGGAATTTCGGGTGGCCGATCAGCGCTTCCAGGAAAACCAGGTTGGTCGCCACGCCGCGCACGCGAAACTCGCGCAGCGCCCGGTCCATGCGGGCGATGGTTTCCTCCGGCGTCGGCGCCCAGGCGGTCACTTTCTCCAGCAGCGAGTCATAGAACGGCGTGATCAGCGCCCCGGAATAGGCGGTGCCGCCGTCCAGCCGGATGCCGAAGCCGGTGGCGCCGCGATAGGCGGTGATGCGGCCGTAATCGGGGATGAAGCGGTTGGTCGGGTCCTCGGTGGTCAACCGGCATTGCAGCGCGTGGCCGTTCATCGCGATTTGATGCTGCGGCGGCACGCCGGATTCCTCGGCCCCGATGCGCGCCCCTTGGGCGATGCGGATCTGCGCCTTGACGATGTCGATGCCGGTGATCTCCTCGGTCACCGTATGCTCGACCTGGACGCGCGGATTGACCTCGATGAAATAGAAATCGCCGCTGTCGGAATCCATCAGGAATTCGACCGTGCCGGCATTGCGATAATCCGCCGCCTGGGCCAACCGCACCGCCGCGTCGCAAATCTCGGCGCGGCGGCCCTCGTCCAGATAGGGCGCGGGCGCGCGCTCGACGACTTTCTGGTTCCGCCGCTGCATCGAACAGTCGCGCTCGAACAGATGGACCACATTGCCGTGGTGGTCGGCGACGATCTGGACCTCGACATGGCGGGCGCGCCGGACCAGTTTTTCCAGGAAAACCTCGTCACGGCCGAAGGCGGCTCTGGCCTCGCGCCGGCCGGACTGCACCTGCTCGGCCAGTTGCGATTCGTCCTCGATAACGCGCATGCCGCGCCCACCGCCACCCCAGCTTGCCTTCAGCATCAAGGGATAGCCGACCTGTTCGGCCAGCGGCTTGATCTGCTTTATGTCATGGGGCAGGGCGCCGGTGGCGGGCATCACGGGGATGCCAGCCTTTTCCGCCAGTTCCCGGGCCGCGACCTTGCTGCCCAGGCTTTCCATCACTTCGGGCGGCGGGCCGACGAAGGCGATCCCGGCCTTGGCGCAGGCGCGGGCGAAATCGGGGTTTTCAGACAGAAAGCCGTAGCCGGGATGGATGGCGTCCACATGGGCGTCATGGGCGACGCGCAGGATATCCTCGATATCCAGATAGGCCTGGACCGGCTCCTTGCCCTGGCCGATCAGGTAACCCTCGTCCGCCTTGAAACGGTGCAGCGCGAAGCGGTCTTCGTGGGAATAGACGGCGACGGTGCGCAGGCCCAGTTCGTTGGCCGCGCGGAACACCCGGATTGCGATCTCGCCGCGGTTCGCGACCAGCAGCTTGCGGAAAGATTTTCCCTTCGTCGCGCGCTTTGCCATCAACCAGACTCCCGTGGAGATTACTGGCGCAGCTTATAACGGTTCTTTCGGGCGCGCGAAACCGTCATGCCGGGTGGGATAATTCCCACCCGGCAGAGGATTAGTTCATGCCCGGTGCCATCATCGCGCCGGGGCCGGCGATCGGGACGGATAATTCCACGCTGCCGGCCTTCTCGAAGGTCAGCGTCAGGATCAGCGTCTCGCCCTCGACCAGCTTCTCCGTGACGCCCATCATCATGACATGCAGGCCCATCGGCTTGAGCTTGACCTCGCCCCCGGCCGGAATGGCCAGGCCGCCCATCAGCATGCGCATCTTCATGACGCCGTCTTCCATTTTCGTCTCATGGATTTCGGTCTTTTTGGCGTTCGCGGTGGCGGCCGCGACCAGCTTGTCGTCTTCGCCGCCGGTGTTGGTAATCGTCATGAAGGCGGCGCCGGCCTTGCCATGGCCCGCGCTGGCCCGCGCCCAGGGATGCATGATCCGCAAATCGCCGACGGCGACCGGGTCTTCGGCGAATGCCGGGAACTGGGTGGCGGTTGCGGCCAGGGCCATTGCGGCCAGGGCAATCGAAAGAATCATACGCATATCTGTTACTCCTTTATGCAAAAACGGATTTATTTGCTCATGAATTCGCGAATTTTGGCGGCGATCTCCTCCGCCGTGTCGACCGGCGAGAAGACGGCCGTATAAACGCCTTGCGGGTCCATCAGGTACAGGCCGGCGCCATGGTCCATCGAGTATTCGCCTTCGATAATCTTGTCGTCCTCGAACATCAGGACCTTTGCGTAATAGACGCGGTGGCTTTGCGCGGCGGCGGCGACCTGTTTCTCGCTGCCCGTCAGCCCGATGATCCGCGGATGGAAGGCCGCGACATAGTCGGCCATGATTTCCGGCGTGTCGCGCGAGGGATCGACGGTGATGAACAGCGGCTGCACCTTCGCCGCATCCTCCTCCAGCGCGTCCATGACCAGCCCTACCACGGCCAGGGTCGTCGGGCAGACGTCGGGGCAATGGGTGTATCCGAAAAAGATCAGCGGCCAGGATCCTCGATAATCCTCGTCCGTGACGGCATTGCCATGATGGTCGTTCAGCGAAAATTCGCCCGTCACGATTTCCCGCAGGACTTCCTGCGCGCTACGCGCCCGCTCCGCTTCCTCGGGCAGTGCCACAGTCTGGTCCATCATACGGATCACCAACTGCGCGCCGCCAACCGCAACGGCGGTCGCGATCAGGAACAACATTATCAATCGAGTTTTTCGCAACGAAGCACCTCACAACATTCCAACGCCGAACGCCGGTCCCGAAATAACCTTCCAGCGCCGGAAGGTTATAGCCGGTCAAGCGGTCCCGAACCCGTGAATTATTGTCGCATTCCCAATTAGCGCTTTATAACGGAGTTTCAATAAACACAGTTTGACTGATGTTAAACAGGGGTGTTTTGCCGTATATCCCGACGCGTGATATGGTTTTCGCAAAATCCGCCATCGGGAGGCTATAATGACCGACAATACCGCTGCCGCCGGCGATTTCCTCGCCGCGCGCGAACTGCTTTTCCAAAACCGTGAAGACCTTGACTCGGCCTGCCGCGAGTTTGTCTGGCCGCGGCCGTCGCATTTCAACTGGGCGCTGGATTATTTCGACCCGATGGCCGCCGGCAACGACCGGCCCGCCCTGTGGATCGTCAATGACGACGGCAGCGAATTCAAGGCGTCGTTCGCGGAAATGCGCGAGCGCTCCAACCGCGCCGCCAACTTCATGCGAGACCAGGGCGTGGGCCGCGGCGATCATATCCTGCTGATGCTGGGCAACGTGCCACCCCTGTGGGAGATCATGCTGGGGGCGATCAAGCTGGGCGCGGTTATCATTCCCTCGACCACGCTCTTGAACCGCAAGGATCTGATTGACCGCATCGAACGCGGGACCGTCGCCCATGTCGTGACCGCCGCCGCCGAGGCCGGGAAGTTCGACGGCCTGCCGGGCGACTACAAGCGCATTGTCGTCGGCGGCGACGTTTCTGGCTGGGTGAGCTATAGCGGCGCGGCGGATGCCCCGGTGGAATTCTCGCCCGGCGGCGACACCAGGGCCGGTGACTCGCTGATGGTTTATTTCACCTCCGGAACCACGGCGAAGCCCAAACTCGTGCTGCAAACCCATGCGTCCTATCCCATCGGCCATCTATCGACCATGTTCTGGCTGGGCTTGCGGGACGGCGATATCCATCTGAACATCAGCTCGCCGGGCTGGGCCAAACATTCTTGGAGCTGTTTCTTCGCCCCCTGGAACGCGGGCGCCACCGTCTTCGTCCATGCCTTCGCGCGTTTCGACGCGAAGGCGACGCTGGATGTGATCGCGGGCAAGGGCGTGACCTCGCTGTGCGCGCCGCCCACCGTCTGGCGGCTGTTCGTGCAGGAGGATCTGGCGGCCTGGAAGACCTCCCTGACCAACCTGACCGGCGCCGGCGAGCCGCTGAATCCGGAAGTCATCGAGGCCGTCGAGGCGGCCTGGAGGCTGACCATCCGCGACGGCTACGGCCAGACCGAGACCACGGCCCAGATCGCCAACGCGCCCGGCCAGAAGGTCAAGCCCGGCGCCATGGGAAAGCCGCTGCCGGGATTTCGCGTGGCGCTGCTGGATGCCGATGGGGGCGAGGCCGAGGAGGGCGAAATCTGCCTCGCGCTGGACCCGCGGCCGGTCGGCCTGATGCCCTGTTACCTGGGCAACCCGGAAAAGACCGGGGCGGTGATGGCCGGCGGTTATTACCGGACCGGCGATATCGCCCGGCGCGACGACGACGGTTACCTGACCTTCGTCGGCCGCGCCGACGATGTTTTCAAGGCGTCCGACTACCGGATCAGTCCGTTCGAACTGGAAAGCGTCCTGATCGAGCATGACGCGGTGGCCGAGGCCGCCGTTGTGCCCAGCCCCGATCCGCTGCGCCTGGCCGTGCCCAAGGGCTTCGTCGCGCTTGCCCCCGGCTGGGAGCCGACAGCCGAGACCGCGTCCGCCATCCTGACCCATGCGCGCAAGTATCTGGCCCCGTTCAAGCGCGTCCGCCGGCTGGAATTTGCCGATCTGCCCAAGACGATCTCGGGCAAAATTCGCCGCGTGGAACTGCGGGTGCTGGAAGAAGAACGCCGCGGCGGCGACCGCCACGACCCGGACAAGCGGTACGAAAACGAATATTGGTGGGACGATTTCGCCACCGGGGACTAGCGCCTACCAGTAGAGCGGGAAGCACTCCTGCACCTGGCCGGTCGCGGTGACGGCGCATGTGTAGTTC
>CBFDDT010000175.1:0-7598 GCA_965603635.1 uncultured bacterium
CTGGGACATCAGCGCGTCGGACGCGACGTTGAGGCCCACATGCTTCATCGCGGTCATCGAGCGCACACCGGCAAAGGAACCGCCGATCGCCACGTCCAGGCTGACCTTTTCGTTGGTCGACCACTGCACATGGACATCACCGGCCGGGTAGGTCCCCAGGAATTCCATGATTTCGGTGCTGGGCGTGCCGGGATAGGCGGCGGCGACCCTGACCCCGGCCTCCCAGGCGCCGCGGGCGATCGCCTCGTTTCCGATCATGGGGCGCGTAACAGCCCCGTCCAGCGCCTTCCTTTCGGCGCTGTCCTGATCCTCGCCGCTCTTGGTCTCCACTTTAGCGTCCACGGTTCACAATCCCTTTGTTCACATATGAGCTGTGACAGAATAGCGCGTCCTGAAACGGATTGCACCAATCACTTATCGGCTATATGGTTTTTAAACCACATAAAAAATAAAACTAAGTGATCGGCGGGTCGAGTGGAAACAATGACGCACCGCCCTGCGCGGACGCGGAGGCGGCAACATACTGATACTGCAGGGAGATAAAAAATGATTCGTTATTTGTTCGGCAAATGCGCCGTGGGACTTGTTTCGGCGCTCGCAATTATTATGGCCGTCGGCGGTGCATCCGCGGCGGAAACCATTAAAATCGGGTCGTTCCTGGCCGTAACCGGCGGCGCCTCTTTCCTTGGCGATCCGGAAAAGAAGACGCTGGAAATGTATGTCGCCCAGATCAACGCCAATGGCGGCGTCGGCGGGCGGCAGATCGAGCTTATCCTTTACGATTCCGGCGGCGATGCCAAGAAGGCGGCGGGTTTCGTCAAACGCCTGATCAATGACGATAAGGTCGATCTCATCCTCGGTGGTTCGACCACCGGCGAGACGATGGCCGTTATACCGCTGGTCGAGAAAGCGGGCGTCCCCTTCATTTCCTTCGGCGGCGCCGGCGTAATCGTCAATCCGGTGAAGAAGTGGGTGTTCAAGACCCCGCATACCGACCGGCTGGCGGTGCGAAAGATGTATGAGGATATCAAAAAACAGGGACTTTCCAAGATTGCGCTGTTCGCGGGCAGCGGCGGTTTCGACAAGTCCTGCCGCAAGAACGCCACCGAACTGGCCGAAGAATACAGCATGGAGATCGTCGCCGATGAAACCCACGGCAAGGGCGACACCGACATGACGGCGCCGCTGACCAAAATCAAGAATGCGCCCGGCGTGCAGGCGCTGGTCTATTGCGGTTTCGGCGCCGACGCGGTGGTCGAGGCAAAGAACTACGGACAGCTTGGCATGACCCTGCCGCATTACCAGTCCCACGGGTCGGCCTCCATGCGGTTCGTCAAGGGCACCGAGGGCGCGTCGGAAGGCATGCGCTTGCCGGCCGCCGCCCTGCTGGTCGCCAAACAGATGCCCGATTCCCATCCCCAGAAAAAACTGGGGCTCGATTTCGAGGCGGCCTACACGGCAAAATATAACGAGCCGATCTCCACTTTCGGCGGCCATGCCTATGACGGGCTGATGATCGTGGTCGGCGCGATCGAGCGCGCGGGCGGTACCGACAAGCAGAAAGTCCGCGACGAAATCGAGAAAACAAAGAACTATATCGGCGTCGATGGCATATACAATTTGTCGCCGACGGATCATCTGGGTCTCGACACCGATTCCTTCGTGATGGTCGAAATCCGGAACGGCGGCTGGAAACTGTTGGATTAGTCGCAAAGTGATCTAGGATAGCGCTTCCCCGTCCGCCGGGCGGGGAAGCATTTTTGTCTTTCTGGCGGGCCCCCATGAGTGCCGAATTCCTGCAGTTTCTTGTTGCCGGCGTCACGGTCGGCGCGACCTATGCCTTGGTCGGCGTCGGCTTTTCGATCATCTATAACGCCAGCCAGGTGATCAATTTCGCCCAGGGCGAGTTCGTCATGCTGGGCGGCATGATGACCTGGTTTCTGTTCGAAGAGGCCGGCATGCCGATGGCCGCATCGATTCCGCTGGCCATCGCGGGCACGGTCGCGGTCGGCATGGCGCTGGAGAAATTCGCCATCGAGCCGGCGCGCAACGCCTCAATTGTCACCCTGATCATCATCACCATCGGGGCAGCAATCTTCCTGCGCGGCGCCGCGCAACTGGCATGGGGCCGGAATTTCCACTCGGTGCCCGCGCTGTCGGGGAACCAGCCCATCGACATGGCCGGTGCGGCGGTCGCACCGCAAAGCCTGTGGATCCTTGGCGTCACGGTTCTGGTCATCCTGGGTTTGAACTGGTTTTTCTCGCGCACCATGACCGGCCGCGCCATGCGGGCGGTCGCCTTCAACCTGCTGGCCGCCCAGCTTGTCGGGGTAAATAACAGGCGCATTCTGATGTTGGCCTTCGCGCTTGCCGCGGGCCTGGGCGCGACCGCGGGCGCGCTGATCGCGCCAATGTCGCTGGCCTATCCGGAGGTCGGCATCATGCTGGGCCTGAAGGGCTTCTGCGCCGCCATACTGGGTGGGCTGGGCTTTCCCTACGGGGCCATCGTCGGCGGGCTGATTGTCGGCATCAGCGAAAATATGACAGCGGGCTATATCTCGTCGGCCTACAAGGACGCGGTGGCCTTCGTGATCATCCTGCTGACTCTGTTCTTCATGCCGAACGGGCTGTTCGGGAAACGGGGCGCGGACCGGGTATGAACCGTCTTAAAACAGCGCGCCATGGGGGCATGCTGGCGCTGGCCGCGATTATCGCAATGCTGCCGCTGTTCCTGCCCAACAGTTTCTATTACGACGTGGCGATCATGGTCGGGCTGAACGCCATTGTCTGCATCGGCCTGAACCTGCTGATCGGTTATGCCGGGCAGATCAGCCTGGGCCATGCCGGGTTCTTCGCGCTGGGCGCCTATGGCTCGGCCATCCTGACCGGCGCATACGACTGGCCGCCGGCGGGGGCACTGCTGGCCGGAGCCGCCGGCACCGGGCTATTGGCCTTCGCCGTGGCGCGTCCGATCATGAAGCTCAGCGGCCATTACCTGGCAATGGGCACGCTGGGACTGGGGATCATTATCTCCATCGTGCTGACCCAGGAGGTGGAATTGACTGGCGGGCCCGACGGCATGCCGGTCCAGGGTTTTTCGATTCTGGGCTGGGAGCCTCCGGGCGTGCTGACCTGGTACTGGATTGTCGGTGGGCTGTTGCTGCTGACCGTCTGGCTTGCGTTGAACATCGTGGAATCGCCGGTCGGCCGGGCGCTGCGCGCGGTGCACGGGTCGGAGGCCGCGGCACGCACCGCCGGCGTCGACGTCGCCCATTACAAGGTACTGATCTTCGTGGTCTCGGCCGTGCTCGCCAGCATTTCGGGCAGCATCTTCGTCCATTACATGGGCTTCATCACGCCCAGCGAGGCCGGGTTCGTCCATTCGATCGAGCTTGTCACCATGGTGGTTCTGGGCGGCATGGCCTCGATTTTCGGCGCGGTCGTGGGCGCGGCGATCCTGACCACCCTGCCGCAACTGCTGACCTTCCTGCATGATTACGAGATGATGGGCTTTGGCGCGATCCTGATGGGGGTGATGATCTTCATGCCCAAGGGGCTGGTTCCCGCTATACAGACCTGGGTCAGGAACCGCGCGCGATGAGCCTGTTGACCGTGCAGTCGCTCACCAAGGCGTTCGGCGGCGTGACGGCCATCGACGATCTGACGCTGTCGATCCGCCCCGGCGTCGTCCATTCGATCATCGGGCCAAACGGCGCCGGCAAGACCACGCTCTTCAACCTGGTGACCGGCATCTACCGGCCCGACCATGGCGCGGTATCGCTGGACGGCACGGACATCACCACCACGCCGGCCCATAAGATGGCGGCACTGGGCCTGTCGCGCACCTTCCAGAATCTCCAGATATTCTTCAACATGACGGCGGCCGAGAACGTGCAAGTCGGCATGCACCGCCATTGCGATCACCGTTTCCTGCCGGCCATGCTGCGCCTGCCCGCCATCGTGCGGCGCGACCGCGAACTGGCGGAGAAGGCGGCGGAACTGATGCAGTTCGTCGGGCTGGGGGATTACGTCGGGGCCGAGTCCGATTCCATGCCCTACGGGGCGCTGAAGCGGCTGGAGATCGCCCGCGCGCTGGCGGCCGAGCCGCGACTGCTGTTGCTGGACGAGCCGGCCGCCGGCCTGAACCCGGCGGAAACCGCCGAGATCGACGCGCTGATCCAGAAGGTCGGCGAAACCGGGGTCACGGTGGTGCTGGTGGAGCATGACATGAAGCTGGTGATGGGCGTGTCGGCGCATATCCTGGTGATCGACAACGGCCGCCTGCTGGCCGAGGGCAGCGGCGCGGAAATCCGAAACAACCCGGACGTGGTCGCCGCCTATCTGGGCGAGGAAGGGCGGAGTCTGTGATGCTCGAACTCAACGACCTGTCTTCCGATTACGGCCGCATCCGGGCGCTGCGTGGCGTGTCGCTGGCGATCGGCGAGGGCGAGCTGGTTTCGCTGGTCGGGGCCAACGGGGCGGGCAAGACCACCCTGTTGCGCACGATCTCGGGCATCCGGCCGGCCAGCGGCGGCAGCGTTACCTTCGACGGCCGGGACATCACGAAGGCTCCGCCCGACCGCCGGGTGCGCATGGGCATCGTGCAGGTGCCCGAGGGCCGCCAGGTGTTCGCGCCGATGCGGGTCGAGGAAAACCTGCTGATGGGCGCCTACACAAGACCGCGGCGCGAACATGCGCAAGCGCTGGCAAAGCAATATGAAATGTTCCCGGCGCTCAAGGAGGCCCGCGACAAGCTGGCGGGCGCCCTGTCGGGCGGCCAGCAGCAGATGCTGGCGGTGGCCCGCGCCCTGATGAGCAACCCTAAACTGCTGTTGCTGGACGAGCCCAGCCTGGGCCTGGCGCCGAAACTGGTCGACGAGGTGTTCGAGACCATCGTGCGGCTGCGCGAGGCCGGCGTCACCATCTTTCTGGTCGAACAGAACGCCTGGAAAGCGCTGTCGATCGCCGACCGAGGCTATGTCATGGAGACCGGCGAAATCACCCTGACAGACAGCGGCCAGGCACTGTTGACCAACGAGCGCGTGAAGGCGGCGTATCTGGGGCTGTGACCCGCCCCCCAACTTACCTCGTCAGCGGCTTGTATCTGATGCGGTGGGGCTGATCGGCTTCGGTACCCAGGCGGCGGTGGCGGTCGACCTCGTAATCCTGGTAATTGCCCTCGAACCAGACTACCTGGCTGTTGCCCTCGAAGGCCAGAATATGGGTCGCGATGCGATCGAGGAACCAGCGGTCATGGCTGATCACCATGGCGCAGCCGGCAAATGCCAGAAGCGCATCCTCCAACGCCCGCAGTGTATCGACGTCGAGATCGTTGGTCGGCTCATCGAGCATCAGGAAATTGGCGCGGGTGCGCAGCATCTTGGCCAGATGCACCCGGTTGCGCTCGCCGCCCGAAAGCTGGCCCACCTTCTTCTGCTGATCCGAGCCCTTGAAGTTAAAGGCGCCGACATAGGCGCGCGACGCTATCTTGCGCGCGCCGAGATCGATTTCCGCCTCGCCCTGGGAAATTTCCTCCCACACGGTGGCGGTGGCCTTCAGCGCATCCCGGCTCTGGTCCACATAACCCAACTCCACCGTATCGCCGACCGTCAGCGTGCCGGAATCCGGTGTTTCCTGGCCGGCAATCATGCGGAACATGGTGGTCTTGCCGGCGCCGTTCGGGCCGATTACGCCGACCAGCGCGCCCGGCGGCAGGATAAAATTGAGATCCTCGATCAGTAGTTGATTGCCGTACCCCTTGCGCAGGCCGTCGGCCACAATCACCCGGTCGCCCAGCCGCTGGCCCACGGGAATGACGATCTCCGCGGTATCGGGCGCCTTGTTGTTGGCTTCGGCCAGCATCGCCTCATAGGCCTGGATGCGTGCCTTCGACTTGGCATGGCGCGCCTTCGGACTCTGCTGAATCCATTCTCGCTCGCGGGCCAGCGTCTTTATATGGGCGTCGTCGGACTTGCCCTCATGCTCCAGCCGCTTTTGTTTCTGCTCCAGCCAGGCCGAATAATTGCCCTCGTAGGGAATGCCGCTGCCCCGGTCGAGCTCCAGAATCCAGCCCGTCACGTTGTCGAGGAAATAGCGGTCATGGGTCACCATCACCACGGTGCCATTGTATTCGCGCAGATGGCGTTCCAGCCAGGAGACGGATTCGGCGTCGAGATGGTTGGTCGGTTCGTCCAGCAGCAGCAGGTCCGGCTTGGCCAACAACAGCCGGCAGAGCGCCACGCGCCGCCGCTCGCCACCCGACAGCTTGTCCACGCTGGCGTCGCCCGGCGGGCAGCGCAGTGCATCCATGGCGATCTCGACGGTGCGGTCCAGGTCCCAGGCGTCTGCGGCGTCAATCTTCTCCTGCAGCTCGGCCTGCTCCTCGATCAGCGCGGTCATCTCATCGGCGTCCTCGACCTCGCCGAGGCGCATCGACACCGCGTTGAAGCGGTCCACCACTGCCTTGATCTCGCCCATGCCCTGCATGGCGTTCTCGGCCACGGTCAGATGTTCGTCCAGCTGCGGCTCCTGCGCCAGATAGCCGACGGTCGCGCCATCGGCGGCCCAGGCCTCGCCGGTGTACTCGGTCTCGATGCCGGCCATGATCTTCAGTAGCGTCGACTTGCCCGCGCCGTTATAGCCCAGCACCCCGATCTTGACCCCGGGCAGGAAGGACAGCGTAATGCCGCGCAAGACCTCTTTCCCGCCGGGATAGGCCTTGCGGAGGTCTTTCATCACATAGACATAAAGATAGGACGCCATGGCGTTTCCGAAACTCCGTTGATTGCGGCGGGTCTTGTAGCCGAAGGGGCGGGCCGGCGCAATGCCGGCCTGATACCTGATTTCTGAATTCGACCCCATGCAAAGACGTTTTCCGCGGGTTACAGCGTCTTTAGGGTTCTTGGGAACGGCAATTGGCTGTAGCGGGGCATTAATTTAATATGTAAGCATTATATATATCTTCCAGAATAAATTTAATATATTATGCATATATATTAAAAATCCCGCAAAAGCAGCACGGCGGTATTTTACTGCTGTTTAACGCCGTTTTCTCTGATGTTTCGAGCGTGCAGCTGGCGACTTCCCGTGTGGGATATATTTCTCTGGATTTTGATGCCCGATGCAAAGCGAGATCTCAGCCATGTTTTTCTTATGCATGCTTATTTAATATGCATTCATGAAGGCGCACGATAACCGCGCGAGGGAATATTACCACGGGAACGCCGCCCCCCGCCGCCACGCCTACGCGCGCCGCGCCGCTACCAGCATCCAGATGGCGAGCAGGGCCGCGGCCAGAACTCCGGGAAACGACACCCAGACGGGCACGACAGCCCCTTCGACAACAATATCGATGCCCACGGTCAGGCGCGGCAGGTACGCGATGGCGGCGGCGGTGAAGAAGACGCTGGATGTATAGAGGGCAGCCTTCTGCATTGGTATTCTCCCTTGCACAGACTGGTGACGTGAATCAAACGAACGACGCCCTTCTAAGAGTCTGGCCCGAAATATGTTGCTGTTTTCATTGGCGTTTGCGGAGTCGAATGCAAGGCGCGGCCCGCGGGGCGATGCCCACGCATCGGTCAAGGGACGCAACGCCG
>CBFDDT010000176.1:0-7582 GCA_965603635.1 uncultured bacterium
CTCCTAACCGGAGGAAAACACAAGCCTGTGAAAACAACAACATATTCCGGGCCAGGCTCTGAGGATGGATTGCGTTCATGCGATGCGAAACTGCGCCTGTCCGTTGTTATTCCCGCCGTCATTATCAAGCGCACAGGATACCCCATGCGGCCGCCGGGAAAAACGGAAAAGCCTCAGCCCGCGGATTTCAACAGCTTTACGATCTCGGTATAAAGCCGGTCGTTGGAAGCCAGGATGGTGGGCGAGTCGAGCTTGTGAGGTTTTCCGCTGATTTCGCTGACGTAACCGCCGGCCTCGCGCACCATGATTATGCCGGCCGCCACGTCCCAGGGGCTGAGGCTCGCTTCCCAGAAACCGTCATAGCGCCCGGCCGCCACATAGGCCATATCCAGCGCCGCCGCGCCGAAGCGCCGCACGCCCGAGGTCGTACGCATCACGGCCGCCACCTGGGCCAGGGACTTTTTGTGGCCTTCGCCCTCGTCGTGGCCCAGGAAGGGGATGCCGGTTGCCAGCAGCGAGTCGGCCAAGCGTCCGCGGCCCGATACCCGCATGCGGCGGTCGCCGATAAAGGCGCCCTGGCCCTTTTCGGCCCAGAACAGCTCGTCCTTGACCGGATCGTAGATGACGCCGGAGACCACCTCGCCGTTGCGTTCCAGCGCAATCGACACGGCGAAATGCGGCAGGCCGTGCAGGAAATTCGTGGTCCCGTCCAGCGGGTCGACGATCCAGCGGTTTTGCGTGTCGGCGCCCTTGATCTCACCGCTTTCCTCCATCAGGAAACCGTAGTCCGGGCGCACCTTTTCAAGTTCCTTGCGAACGATGCGTTCGGCTTTGATGTCGGCTGCCGAGACGAAATCCGCCGGACCCTTGCGGCTGACCTGCAACTGCTCGACCTCGCCGAAGTCGCGGATCAGCGCGCGGCCCGCCTTCTCGGCGGCGCGCACCATTACATTGATGTCGGCGGATCTATAGGCCATCGTGGTTCCGGTTCAGTATAATTCAAGGAGCGGGTTGGAGCCGACTGACTTCAAACAAAATTAGTCCTTCGCCCGCTCCACATAGGTGGCGTCGGCGGTGTTTACGACGATCCGCGTGCCAGATTCAACATGCGGCGGCACCATCACGCGCACGCCGTTCTCCAGGATCGCCGGCTTGAAGCTGGAGGAAGCCGTCTGGCCCTTGACCACCGCGTCGGCCTCGACGATTTTCATGATCACGGTTTCCGGTAATTCCACGCCGATCGGCGATTCCTCGTAGGACTCGATTTTTACGGTCATGCCGTCCTGCAGGAAACCCGCCGCATCCTCGCCGATGAAGTCGATATTCAGCGTGATCTGGTCGTAGGTTTCGTTGTCCATGAAGGTGTAGTCGCCGCCGTCGGAAAACAGGAACTGGTAGTCCTTCTGGTCCAGCCGCACGCGCTCCACCGTCTCCGAGGCGCGGAAACGCTCGTTCAGCTTGGTGCCGTCGCGGATATCCTTGAGTTCGGCCTGCAAGTAGGCGCCGCCCTTGCCGGGCTGGGTATGCGCGATCTTGACCGCGCGCCACAGCCGGCCCTGATGCTCGATGATATTGCCGGGGCGAATGGCATTGCCGTTGATCTTCATGGTCCGGGTCGCTTTTTCGATTTTCGGTAAGGCGGCGCGGTTATAGCTGTTGCGGCGGCGTTAGGCAACATCCGCCCGCGCCGAAGCAAGCAGGATGAACCACAGAGACACAGAGGTACAGAGAGGCTGGAGCTTCTCTTTATGGACCCTGCCGTCATCGCGAGGCTGCAAAGCAGCCGTGGCGATCCAGAAAAGCGCCGGTTCCCGCGGCGATCTGGATTGCCGCGTCGGCCTCCGGCCTCCTCGCAATGACGAAAAAACGGGCTTGTCGGCAGTCTATTGCGGCCAAGGGCCGCCTTCTCTCTTATCTCCCTATCTCCCCCATCCCCATATCCCCCTTCCCACGGTCTTGAAAGTGGCGCGATGCTCGGGAGGACGCTCTGAAACGCGGAGCCCTCTGTGCCTCTGTGTCTCTGTAATCAATTCTCCTTGTTCCGAAAAAGACGAACGCAGAATGGTTTGCGGACTCTCAGGGTGAAGCGATTAATGGGAGAAATTAGTTCGGCTACACGCCGTCCCGGCACAAAACTAGACCCCATCCGTCCGGATCTTCGAAACATACCGCCCTGTCGGTCCAATAGGGATTTTCCGGTTTTATCGGCGCATACCCGTGTGCCTTCAGCCTGGCGGAGAGCGTCTGGATGTCGTCGGGGTCAGTGAAATAAAGGACGATCAGATTGTCTCGTGTCGGCGCTGGCGCGGGCAATCCGTCCTTGTGGCGGACGATCTCGATTTGGACGCTTAGCCCGGGTAGTCCGAGTATCATCCCGTCATATCCGGCGTGATCCTCGAACGCCGCGACCTTACATAACCCGAGCCCGTCCCTGTAGAAAGCGACTATGGCATCCCAATTATCGGTGGGCTTGGATAGCCGAAATCTGCTGGCGGCGGCACATTCCGGCGATTGGTTTTTCTCCTGCATATTCGAAACGCTCTCTATCCCGTTGGTCCTCGGTGGCGAATTCAAATGGCTTGGCGACCCTGTGGCTGTTCCCCAAACTCTTCGTGGCGCGACTTCCATGTCAAACGACATAAGGGCCTGGATTCAGCAGCCGGATTACTTCAACCTTGAAAAGCGTTAACCGGTTTCGGCGATGATCTCGTTGAAGGCGCGAACTGCCGCATCCGGCCCGTCGGTGTAATCCCATACGCCCGCGACGACGGCCAGGAAGTCGGCCCCGGCCTCTATCAGCGGGCGGCAGTTGTCGGTCGTGATGCCGCCGATGGCAACGCAGGGGACCTCGAAAATCTCGTTCCACCAGGACAGGATTTCCAGTTCGGCGCTGGTTTTGGGCTCTTTGGTGCCGGTCGGGAAGAAGGCGCCGAAGGCCACGTAATCGGCGCCCCGTTCGGCCGCTTCCATGGCCAGATGGCGCGAGTTGTGGCAGGTGACGCCGACGATGGCGTCGTCGCCGACGATGCCCCGCGCCGCCTTGTAGGTTATGTCCTCCTGGCCGATATGGACGCCGTCGCAGCCCAACTCGGCGGCCAGGTCCGGCCGGTCGTTCATCAGCACCGCGACACCGCGCTCCTGGGCGACGGGGCGCAGGATATCGGTGGCGCGGCGGATTTCGTCGTCCGACGCCTCCTTCAGGCGGATCTGCAGACAGCCGACATCGCCCGCGTCCAGCGCACCCGCCAGCACGTTGCGGAATGCCGCCGGGTCGATGCGCGGCGGGGTGATCAGGTAGAGCCGGCAGGGCTCTTCATCGGTCGTTTGGTCAGTCATTTCGATGTTTCTCCAGCCATTCGCGGCAGGCCCTTGCCATGTCCCAGCCCCGGCGCTCAACGCCCGCCAGGTCCAGCGCCTCCGGCCGCGCCGTAATCACCCGCGCCCCAAGTTGCGCGGCAATATCGGCGATCTTGTCCATCGTGTCGCCCGAAAACCGGATAACCGCGACACCTTCACGCAGCGAGGCCAGCGCCAGCCCGGAATATTCCCCGCAATCCAGCACCGCCGTGACTTGCGCCTCGGGATGCGCCGCGCGCGCCTGTTTCACCACCGAGCGAAACCACCCCGGCCCCGCATAACCGGCTGCGGCAGGCGCGCTGATAAGCGTCACCGGAAGCCTGAGTTCTCCCGCAACCGCCAGCGCGGCCTCAGCCTGTGCCAGGCTATGGAAGACCACGGCAGGGGGGAGGAGGGTGTCCTCCGGTTCGGTTGTGGTGTCTGTGTCGTTCGCCATCTCTCGGTTCAGCACTTTAAAAACTGATGCCGCGATGTTATCTGACAGCGACATACGGCAAAGAAAGAGTTCCTGTGTCCGACAGCATTACCTTCAAATTCACCCTGACGGAAGAAGACTTCGTCCGCGCGGCCCATGCGCATGCGATGTCACAGAAGAAATGGTGGATCACATGGGCGGTTTTTTTTGGCTTGTGGATCGTGCCGCTTGCCGCCGTTGCGTTCAATCCCGGGCCGGCTGGCGAGACTTTGTACCGTCTTCTGCCCCCCTTGTCCGGGGTTGCAAGCGTGGCCTTGTTCTTTGTCCTGGCCTGGTCGTGGCAGCCAAGGCGCTCGGCACGCGGCTCCCCCTATCTGGGCGTGGAGATGGAGGGGGTGGTTTCCAGCGAGGGCCTTGTGACGCATAGCCGCCTGGGGAAGCAGGAGGCGGCATGGTCCAATTACGCGACCGTCCTTGAGTCCGCGGACCACTTCCTGCTCTATCCGGCCAGGAACTCCTATGCGCCGCTGCCAAAGCGGGCCTTCGCCGGCGCAGGGGACGTTGAACGGTTTCGCGAGTCGATCCGGGCCAATATATCAAACGCCAGGCTTTTGGGTTAAACTGCGCGACAACATTCCGCCCACGCCGAAGTGAAAACGCGATCATGAGCAAAGCCTTCACCAAAGAGTCCGACGACGAACTCGACGAGGATCTTCCCGACGAGCCGGATCCGCTGCCCGCGGGGTTGAAGAATTACATCACGCCCGCCGGTCACGCGCGGTTGCTGGATGAGGTGCGGGCGCTTTGGAACGTGGAGCGGCCGAAGGTTGTCGAAGTCGTGTCCTGGGCGGCGGGCAATGGCGACCGGTCGGAGAATGGCGACTATATCTACGGCAAGAAACGTCTGCGCGAGATCGACCGGCGGGTGCGCTTTCTGCGCAAGCGGCTGGAAATCGCCGAGGTGGTGGAGTCGAAGCTGCAGACAAAACGCGACCAGGTGTTCTTCGGCGCCACCGTGACCTATGCGGATTCCCACGACCGTGAGCGCACGATCCGCATCGTTGGCGTCGACGAGGCGCGCTCGGACCAAGGCGAGATTAGCTGGATATCCCCGGTCGCCCGCGCCCTGATGCGCGCCACGGAGGGCGATGTCGTGGACGTGCGCACCCCGAATGGCGTCGAGAAACTCGAAGTACTGGAAATTTCGTACCGGGACGATTGATTGATCGCCGGGCGGATATTGCCCTAGGATTGCCGCACCGATTCGCCAATCATTCAGGAACCCCGCCTCATGCGCCTTTCCGTTCTCGACCAGTCGATTGCCGCCGCCGGGCGGCCGCATGGGGATGCGATCCGCGATAGCATTGCGCTGGCGCGGCATTGCGAGGGGCTGGGTTATTACCGTTACTGGGTGTCTGAGCATCACAATCACCCGACCATCGTCGGCACGGCGCCGGAAATTCTGATCTCGGCCATCGCCGCGACTACGCAGCGTATCAGGGTCGGCAGCGCCGGCGTCATGCTGCCGCATTATTCGCCCTACAAGGTGGCCGAGCAGTTCCGCGTGCTGGACGCCATCGCGCCCGGGCGCATCGATCTGGGGCTGGGGCGCGCGCCCGGTTCGGACGGCAAGACGGCCTTCGCGCTGCATCCCCTGGCCAACCAGCGGGCGGAGCAGTTCCCCGCCGACACCCGCGACCTGGACGCCTGGGTGCATGGCGAGCCGCTGGTCGAGGGACATCCCTTTGCCGCGATGGCGGCCTATCCGCAAGGCGAGACGGCGCCCGAAGTCTGGATGCTGGGCAGCTCGCTTTATGGCGCGCAGTTGGCCGCCGTGCTGGGGCTGCCTTACTGTTTCGCCTGGTTCATCACCGACGGCTTCGGCTGCGCCGAGGCGCTGGAGCAATACAGGAAGAACTACCGCCCCAGCGAACGCTGGCCCGAACCGCACGCCGCGATCTGCCTGTGGGCGTTGGCGGGCGACAGCCATGACGAGGCGCAGCATCATTTCACCTCGCGCGCCCGCTGGAAGCTCTACCGCGACCGCGGCATTTACGGCCCCCTGGAAAGCCCCGAGGACGCGGCGGCGCACGACTACACCGACAAGGAAGCCGAAATCATCGAGGAGCTGCGCCGCGAGTCCTTCGTCGGCACGGGCGGCGAGGTCGCCGGGCGGATAAAGGCGGCGGCGGAGGCGGTCGGTGCGGCCGAGGTCGCGGTGGTAACCTGGGCCTTCGACGAAGCGGCCAGGCGGCGGAGCTATGAACTGCTGGCAGCGGAGTTCGGGGCGGAACCTAGAGCATCATCCGATCAATTGGAATCGCTTATGCGATCCAATTAATCGGATAAAGATGCTCTATCTTCTTAAAATGGCGAGCAATTTTATCCGATCGAATTGAACCGAACCGGTTCGATCCGATCGGATATTGCTCTAGCCGCGGCAGTTGAACTCGGTCCATAGCGGATAGTGGTCCGACAGTCTGTGTTGCAGGGATGATTTCGGCATTGACCGTTCAGTATAAATGAACGGAACAAAATCGAACCCGCCGGCGCTGGCGAATTCCATATTCAGTTTTCGGCGACCGCCCGATTCGAACCAGGCAATTTGGTCGTAGTACTTCTCGAGCAACGGGTCGTTCTCGGTCGCGAAGATTGATCGCCTGATCGCGTGGAGCTCGGCCGGGACGGTAAGGCCGGTGCCGGTAAACGCCCTCCACAGCACATCGTCATGGCGGTCGATGTTAAAGTCTCCCAAGGCGATGAAATTGTGGCCGAAGGAATTCGCCTGCCGCGCCCACCTATCCATCCATTCGGCAATGCCTTGCAGCTCGGGAATCCTTTCATCGGACGATTCGCCATAATCCACATGCAGGGTCGTGAGAATGAAAGTCTCACTCCCCGCCCGGAAACTGACCGCATAGGGCGTGCGCGCGAACTGGCGCTGGAGCGCTCCTGACGGGATGATGTCCTCGAAATCTTCCGGAACCACGAGTTCCCCGGCCAGGCCCGACAATTCGACACGTCGCGAATCGTAAACGAATCCCAGCCGTTCGTTGTTTCCGGCATCGCCACGCGTAATGTCGGTGATCAGAAAATTCCATCCCTGCCCCAGCGTCTTGATCATGGTGCGCAGGGCACGCAGGTCTCCCTTGATCTCCTGAATGGCAATGACGTCGAAGCGCGAAACGATCTCGGTAATAGCCCATAGCGCCCGCCGGTCCCTCTTGGGGCTATCGTTTCCTGTGGCGGTCCACTTGTCTGCCGTCAGCGAAGCGAAGGCCTTTATGTTCCAAGTGCCGATCAAGAGGTTGCGATTGGCTGTTCGCTTCTGCGGTATGGTGTGGTCGAGCGCCGCTCGAAGCGATTCCATCTCGCTTCGCACGGGGAGCGGCACGTTGTCGCCGCGCCATGACGGAAGAGCCTTCGACATGGGCGGCAGCATACGCTATGCGCGCAATTAATTCAACAATTGCACCTTAATCGGGATTCCTGTTAACGCCCGTAGCCCATTGTCGCGGGTAGCCAGGTGCTCAGGCTCGGAAACAGCAGCATCAGCAGCAGGCCCAGCATCATCAGCCCGGCATAGGGCACGATGCCGCGCACGACATCGATCATCGGCGCCTTGGCGATGCCCTTGATGACGAACAGATTCATGCCGACCGGCGGCGTAATCAGGGCCAGTTCCAGGTTGATCATCAGCAGGACCCCGTACCAGATCGGGTCGATGCCAAGCGCGTCCAGTACCGGCAGCACGATCGGGGTGGTGATCAGGATGATCGAGATGGTCTCCAGGAACATGCCGAGCACGAA
>CBFDDT010000177.1:0-7459 GCA_965603635.1 uncultured bacterium
AATGAGGTTTATGTTATTGGGCTCCCGGACAAATAGCTATACTGGCCTGGCACCAGGGTGCGGGTAAACGGTATGTCAGGGTGGAGCAAATGGTACGGCGATACGTACCCGTGATAAACATTTTATCCAATGTGAAGGTGCTATGAGGCAAGGTCAGAACTCGAAGCGTACGCGTGGACGCAGCCAAGGGCGGCGTAGTAATGTTCCATCGCGGCATCAGACATTCGACAGCAATGGACCCAGTGTCCGAATTCGTGGGAACGCCGCGCAGGTGCACGAAAAATACCTGGCCATGGCCCGCGATGCCGCGTCCGTCGGCGACAGGATTGCCGCCGAAAATTACCATCAGCACGCGGAGCATTATTACCGCATCATAAACGTCGACAATGACGGTGCTGGCCGCGGGCGAGGCGACGCCGAGCGCGCCAACCGGTTGCAACAGGAAAGCCAGTCTGACGGCGCCGGCGAAACCGATACCGAAGCCGCCGTGGTAGTGGAGGCCGTGAAGCCTCTCCCCACGGACAACGGCGAGGAATTCGGCGAGGGCAGCGAGCAGCCGGCCGTCGAGTTCCCCGTTGTCGTGGATGCCACGGCGAATGGATCGGGTGAAGCGCAAGATTCCGCGCCCAAGAAACCCCGCGCCCCTCGTACGCCGCGCACACCGCGCGGTCGTGGGCGAACTCCGCGCGCATCGGATGGTGCGGCCGATGGCAACATCCTGCCTTCCCAGCCAGAGGAATAACCGGTCCAGGCTCTTAAAGAGAAGCTGTTCAGGAGGGCGGCGCCGTAACGGTGTCGCCCTTTTCGATTCGCCTGCCCGCGGTAATCTTTGCGTAAACGCCACACTGGGTGTGCCCGAATCCCTGCTGTAAAGTCTTCAGCATATGCAGGTCGCGCTCGCCGCTGTCGGGGTTGACTTCCGTCGCGGCACAGCGGCCGGTGATCTTTACGACCTCCAGCCGCACATCGCCGATCACGATTTCCTTGCCCACCCATGACATTTCGGCCCAGGCCGGTAGACCGTCGAGATGCAGATTGCCCCGGAATCGGCGCGGATCGACGGGGTTTCGGGCGACACGTTCGATATCTTTCACGCTCGCCAGATTCAGGATCGAGACGTATTTGTCGGGAACGTCACTCAGCATCCGGCCCGGTACCTCTACAAAATGCGGGTTGCCGCGCGGCCCGGGCGGGATGAATGCCTGTAAAAATTGCTCGACCAGGGTGCGGCCCAGCGGCTGGGTGATGTCGCCACGGGCAACTTGGCGGCCATCGCGGAAAACGGTCAGAACCCCCGTATCCGGATCGAAACGGGTGTCCAGCAGGGCCAACCGTTCGTCGCGCATCAGCTGCAGGAAATTGCGCTTGGGCATCCATTCTGGATTGTCGCGGTCGAACGGGCTGGCCGCATGGGCCAGCGCGAAACGGCGGTCGTGGGGAAGGCCCTCGCCGGGTTCCAGCATGGCGAACTCGATCGCCTCGCCGTTCAATCCCTTCACCGGATAGCGGCGGATTTCATTTATTGTGACGGGCATGGTTCTTCTCTCGCGGCAAGGGCAGGGTGCTGGTCGGCGGCGGGCTCGCTGCGTTTGTCCAGCCATTTCGCGGCCTGTTTACAGCCGAGATCATGGAGTTCCTGCAAAAACCCCCGATGCGCGTTCATCTTGCTGGATTGTCCGAAGGCCCGCAAGTCGTCGCCGCCTTCGATCACATGCAGGCTGGTTTCCGCAAATCGACGGCCAAGCGGCCCGCCAAGCGACCCGTCGCGCGCCATGCGCTGCAGGTCGGCAAACTGGTCCAGATCGTGGTTGAGCGGTGCTGTAAACATGATCTGGTTCAATCGCGCATGAATGGCGCGCGCCGTCAAGGGCGGACCGTCTGAACTTTCGCTGTCCAGCCGGATCAGCAGAATATCGCGCGCCTTGCTTTCTTCCAGCAGCGGCATGATCGGCGGGTTGGCGGTAAAGCCTCCGTCCCAGTAATGGCGGTCGCCGATCTTCACCGCATGATGCAGCCAGGGAAGGGTGGACGAAGCCAGGACGGCGTCGGCCGTGATCTCCTTGTTGGTGAACAGCTTGGGGTGGCCGCTTTCAACGTCGGTGGCAGCCAGAAACAGGCGGATGCGCCGGCTGCGTTGCAGACGTTCGAAGTCGATATGGTCGACCAGCAGATCGCGTAGCGGATTCATATCCAGCGGGTTGAATTGATAGGGCGACAGGAAGCGGGTGAACAGGTCGAAACCCATATGCCGGGAATTGCCTTCCATGTTCCAGCCGCTGGTCAACTGCTCCATCATGTTGGACTGAAGCGGGCTGAACGCGGCCTTGTCGCCGATCCGCCGCCATAGTGTCGCCAGCGCCTCGCGCGCGCCGTCTGGCCCTCCCTCCAGCCAGCCATGGGCCATGAATACCGCATTGAACGCGCCGGCGCTGGCGCCGCTGACCGCGTCCACGGCCACGCCGCGCTCTATAAGCGCGTCCAGCACGCCCCAGGTGAAGGCGCCATGGGCGCCGCCGCCCTGCAGGGCTAGCGCCAGGTGCGGTTCCTTATGTGTGTTGGGCCGCGAAACATGGAAGGCCGTGGCGGCCTTGTCCCGCCAGCCCGCCAGATAATGGCTGAATGTACTAATGCCGTTCATGCGTTATTGTTTCCTGTCTGCCTGGCGCGTTAATGCTGCACTGCAACATAATATAGCGCTCCGACCTGTGAGCAAAAGGTTAATATGCGAGAATATGGTCTTGAGCGCCGGCTGGTGCATCGCCATATGAGTTCTGGACGCCTCTTGTGAGGGTCCGCTTATCTGACTCAATCTTGATCGCCTGCCTCATCGAGGGGGCGTAATGGGGAACAGGAACGACATGGATTTCGAGAATTACACCGAACGGTCTCGCGGTTTCATTCAGGCCGCGCAGAATCTGGCCTTGCGCGAGGGCCATCAGCGGCTGACGCCGGAACATATCCTCAAGATATTGCTGGACGACAAGGAAGGCCTGGCGGCCGGCCTGATCCGCGCCGCCGGTGGCGATCCGGCCCTGGCGCTGCGGGAAACAGATGCCGTGCTGGCCAAGCAGCCAAAGGTCGAGGGTTCGGGCGCCGGCCAGGTTTATCTGGCGCCGGAAACCGCCAAACTGTTCGAACAGGCCGTCAAGATCGCCGAGAAGGCGGGCGACAGCTATGTCACCGCCGAACGCCTGTTGCTGGCCCTGGCGATGGCCCAGGAAACTCCGGCGGCGTCGGCGCTAAAGGCGGCCAACGTCAACCCACAGTCCCTGAACGGCGCCATAGAGGCGATCCGCAAGGGGCGCACCGCGGACAGCGCGACAGCCGAAAACAGCTACGACGCGCTGAAGAAATATGCCCGCGATCTAACCGAGGCGGCTCGCGAAGGCAAACTTGATCCGGTGATCGGCCGCGACGAGGAAATCCGCCGGACGATCCAGGTGCTTTCACGGCGCACCAAGAACAATCCCGTTCTGATCGGCGAGCCCGGCGTTGGCAAAACCGCCATCGTCGAAGGGCTGGCGCTGCGCATCGTCAATGGCGACGTACCGGAAAGCCTGAAGGGCCGGAGGCTGCTGGCGCTGGACCTGGGCGCCATGGTGGCCGGCGCCAAGTTCCGCGGCGAGTTTGAGGAGCGGCTGAAGGCCGTGCTGCAAGAAATCGCGGCGGCCGAGGGCGATGTCGTGGTCTTCATCGACGAACTGCACACGCTGGTCGGCGCCGGCGCGGCGGAAGGCGCGATGGACGCCTCCAACATGCTCAAGCCCGCCCTGGCGCGCGGCGACCTGCACTGCATCGGCGCCACCACGCTGGACGAGCATGCCAAGCATATCGAGAAGGACGCGGCGCTGGCGCGGCGTTTCCAGACCGTCTTTACCGACGAGCCGACGGTGCCCGACACGATCTCTATCCTGCGCGGCCTGAAGGAGAAATACGAGGTCCATCACGGCGTGCGCATCACCGACAGCGCCCTGGTCGCCGCGGCGACGCTCTCCAACCGCTACATCACCGATCGCTTTTTGCCCGACAAGGCCATCGATTTGATGGACGAGGCCGCCAGCCGCCTGCGCATGGAGGTGGATTCCAAGCCCGAGGAAATCGACGAACTGGACCGGCGCATTATCCAGCTCAAGATCGAGCGCGAGGCGCTCAGCAAGGAAACCGATAAAGGCTCTAAGGACCGGCTCGGCAATCTGGAGAAGGAACTGGCGGAGCTTGAGGAAGAGTCCGGCCGGCTGACCACCCAGTGGCAGGCCGAAAAGGACAAGCTTTCCGCCGGCCAGCATCTCAAGGAACAGCTCGATGCCGCGCGCCTCGAACTGGAGCAGGTACAGCGCGAGGGCAATCTGGCGCGCGCCGGCGAGCTTTCATACGGCGTTATCCCCGAACTGGAAAAGAAGCTGGAGGGGGCCGAGGAGGCCGCCGAGGGGCACATGCTGAAGGAAGAGGTGACCGGGGACGACATCGCCGCCATTGTTTCGCGCTGGACCGGCATTCCGGTAGAGCGGATGCTGGAAGGCGAGCGCGAGAAACTGCTGCAGATGGAGGGCGCGCTCAGCACCAGCGTGATCGGCCAGGAAGAGGCCATCACCGCCATTTCCAACGCGGTGCGCCGCGCGCGCGCCGGGCTGCAGGACCCGAACCGGCCGATCGGCTCGTTCCTGTTCCTGGGGCCCACCGGCGTCGGCAAGACGGAGCTCACCAAGGCGCTGGCCCGCTTCATGTTCGACGACGAGCAGGCGATGGTTCGCATGGATATGTCGGAATTCATGGAGAAGCATTCCGTCGCCCGGTTGATCGGCGCGCCCCCGGGCTATGTCGGTTACGACGAGGGCGGGGCCCTGACCGAGGCGGTGCGCCGCCGGCCCTATCAGGTTGTGCTGTTCGACGAGGTCGAAAAGGCGCATCCGGATGTCTTCAACGTGTTGCTGCAGGTGCTCGACGACGGCCGGCTAACCGACGGGCAGGGCCGCACGGTGGATTTCCGCAATACGTTGATCATCATGACCTCCAACCTCGGCGCCGACATCATGGCAAACCAGCCCGAAGGCGAAGATTCCACGGCCGTGCGCGGCCAGGTGATGGAGGTGGTGAAGATGGTCTTCCGGCCCGAATTCATCAACCGCCTGGACGATATCCTGCTGTTCCACAGGCTGACCCGCGCGCATATGACCGGCATCGTCGAAATCCAGTTAAGGCGCCTTCAGACCTTGCTGGACGACCGCAAGATCGTGCTGAACCTTGACGAGGCCGCCAAGGTATGGCTGGGCGACACCGGCTACGACCCGGTCTACGGCGCAAGGCCGCTGAAGCGGGTGATCCAGAACGCCCTGCAAAACACCCTGGCCCAGATGATTCTGGAAGGCAGCATCGCCGACGGCCAGACCGTGCAGGTCAGCGCCGGCGAGGGCGGCCTGCTGGTCAACGGGGTGAAGGCCGAGGCGGCGTAGGGGCGCCAGCTTCTATTCTTATCTGTAAATATGGCGGCGGGCGCGGCAAATTGAATTTTGCTGCGGGGGGAGTACGTTTGGGGTAATGTCTTCCTGTAGTCGAAAGTAAATCCAGCTAATTGGAAGGCTTCCGGTCCATCCTTGGGTAATACAGAAAAAGAGGGAAAAATGAGCTCCAGACACGCCAATGTTATTGGCATTGCCGTCGCGGCCATGGGCTTGACGATGCTGGTCCTGCCAGGCGCCGCCGCCGCGCAGGATGTCGCCGCGAAAATTGAAAAGGTGCGGATTGCAAGCCAGCGCTTCGCCGATGTGAAGGTCGCCCTGGCTGAAGGATACGTTCCGGCCCCGCCGGGCGAGTGCATCTCCGCCGCCCATGAGGGGCTTCCGCCGGAATGGGGGGGCATGGGCATTCACTACGTCAACCCGCAGATGTTGAAGCTGGCGGCGGGCGGCGCGCGCGTCGACGGGGGCAGCACCCATACCGACTTCATGAATCCCGCCATCCTGCTTTACGAGCCCCAGGCGGACGGGTCCCTTGTTCTCGTCGGTGTCGAAAACCTGGTGTTCCTGAACGCCTGGCACGCGGCCGGAAATCAGGCGCCGCCGATGTTCGCCGGACGGACGTGGGACACCATGGCCGATAACTCCGGAACACCCAACGACGAGGCGCACGGTTTCGAGCCCCATCATGACCAGCATGTTTATTTCAAGAAGATGGCGAACCCGGCCGATCAGCTGAACCCGTTTTCACCCAACGTCACCTGCGAACACGACAAATAGGACAGCAAGGCGCGACCGGACTTCCCTCTAATGACGGGAGGAAAGGACATATCTGGCGGGTGAGCCACCGCGTTTTCTGAAACCCGCAGAAAACCCTGGCGCAATATCCCGAACCCGCGTCGGGCGGTTTCGGGATATTGCGCAGGCCGGCGCTCTTGCCCATACTGTGCCCCTGCAATGCGGGGGAGGAGCCGGTGGCGAGGGTGAATTGCTTTTCGAGAATGGTCCTGTTGGCGGGGCTGGCATTGCTGGCGGCCGCTTGTACGCAGCCGCCGCCCGAGCCTGAACCGGCGCCGGAGCCCAGGGAACGGATCACCCTCAAGCCCCTGATGCCGCCGCCCGCGCCAGTTCCAGCGCCGACGCCGCGTACCGTGCGGCTGGTCGGTGTGGGCGATATCATGATGGGGACTGATTTTCCGGATGCGAGATATCTCAATCCGGATCTGACACCCGGGGCCGACCTTGCCGCGCTGATCGGGCCGCGGCTGCTGGGACTGCTGCAATCGGGTGATATCACCTTCGGCAATATGGAGGGCTCGCTGTTCGACGGTGACAACGATGTCGAGCACAAACCCTGCAAGAACCCCAAAACCTGTTACGTCTTCCGCAGCCCGTCGTTCCACGGCGAATTCCTGCGCGAGATGGGCTTCGACGTGATGTCCGTCGCCAACAACCACAGCGGCGATTTCCGTGCGGCCGGGCGCAACGCCACCATGGCGGCTCTGGCGCGCAACGGCATCGCCTTTGCGGGGATCGACGCGCCGGGCCTGCGCACGGCGACACTGACACTCGATGGCGGTGTCAGGGTTGGCGTGCTGGCGGTGTCGCCGAATTGGGGCACGGTCAGCATCAACGACCATGCGCGGGCGGCCGATATCGTGCGCCAGTTGAATGCTCGCCACGATATCGTGCTGGTCTCGTTCCATGGCGGCGCCGAGGGGCGGGCGATGACGCGGGTGCCGCGCGAGATGGAGATATTTTATGGCGAGGAGCGCGGCGACGTGTATGGCTTCGCCCATGCGGTAATCGACGCGGGCGCCGATGTGGTGCTGGGGCACGGACCCCATGTGCCGCGCGCGGTGGAGGTTTATCGCGGCCGTTTCATCGCCTACAGCCTGGGTAATTTCTGGACTTACGGGCGCTTCAACCTACGGGATCTGGCCGGGGTGGCGCCGGTGGTCGATCTGGAACTGGCGCGCGACGGACGCCTGTTGGAAGCCCGCATC
>CBFDDT010000178.1:0-7424 GCA_965603635.1 uncultured bacterium
AAAACATGGCCTTGTTTCCCGAGTTGCCGGCCGGAATTCGGCTTCCGCGTATGGCTGGAAACCGCTGTAACCCATATAATTCAAGGCTTATTCCGCAATTACCAAGCCTCTATAGCACCAAATCAATAATCTACAATATTTGTTTATGCCACCTACCTAATTAGATAAATAAGCATAATTTTACAAATAAATTGAACGTCTGGATTTGACTCAGGCCCAAAATGTCTTGTCTGGTTCCTCGAGGCGCCGATATTTCACCGGCCACCGGCGCAATCGTCCGGTGGCCGGTGGCCGTTTCTTTACACGTTCGGTATCAGCTACCAGGCTGCGGCTTCGGGTCGGGCGTGACGCCAATATTGCCGGTGCTTGGAACAGATGGTTTGGCTTGAGTTGTCATCGTGTCGTCGTCATTGCGCACGATCGTCTCGCCGGCGATCACTGCCTTGATTTCGTCGCCGTTAAGCGTCTCATATTCGAGCAACGCCTCGCCAAGCAACACCAACTGATCCTTATTCTCGGTAAGTATCTTCTTACAGCCTTCATAGGCCTCGTCGATGATACGCCGGACCTCGCTATCGATAAGTTCCGCCGTCGCGGCCGAAACGTTCTTGGTCTGAGTGACCGAATGGCCCAGGAAAACCTCTCCCTGTTCGTCGTTATAGAGCAGCGGTCCCAGTTTGTCGCTCATACCCCATACGGTAACCATGCTGCGCGCCATTTTAGTCGCTTGCGAGATATCGCTGGACGCGCCCGTGGTCACCTTGGAATGACCAAACATCAATTCCTCGGCGATTCGCCCGCCCATCGCAACGACGAGATGCGATTCCAGCTTGTCGCGGGCCAGCGAGTACTGGTCCCTTTCCGGCAGCCGAACAACCATGCCAAGCGCCCGCCCGCGCGGGATGATCGTCGCCTTGTGAATGGGGTCCGAGGCAGGCGAATGCAGGGCCGCAATGGCGTGCCCGGCCTCGTGATAGGCGGTCAGTTTCTTTTCGTCGTCGCTCATAACCAACGAGCGGCGCTCGGTGCCCATCATCACCTTGTCCTTGGCATCCTCAAGGTCCTGCATGGTTACTACGCGGCGGTTCTTGCGCGCCGCAAGCAATGCGCCCTCATTGACGAGATTAGCAAGATCCGCGCCGGAAAATCCGGGTGTCCCGCGGGCGATTGTTTTGGCGTTCACGTCGGGCGCCAGAGGCACCTTGCGCAAATGTACCTTGAGAATTTTTTCACGCCCCAGAATATCCGGGTTGGGCACGACCACCTGACGGTCGAATCGACCAGGGCGCAGCAGCGCGGGATCAAGCACGTCGGGCCGGTTGGTTGCGGCAATCAGGATCACGCCTTCGTTCGTCTCGAAGCCGTCCATTTCCACAAGCAACTGGTTCAGGGTCTGCTCACGCTCGTCGTTGCCGCCACCCAGGCCAGCGCCGCGATGGCGCCCGACCGCGTCAATTTCATCGATGAAGATGATGCAGGGAGCGTTCTTCTTGCCCTGTTCGAACATGTCGCGGACACGGCTAGCACCGACGCCGACAAACATCTCGACGAAGTCGGAACCAGAAATTGTGAAGAAGGGCACATTCGCCTCACCGGCAATGGCGCGCGCCAACAGCGTCTTGCCGGTGCCCGGCGGACCAACAAGAAGACAGCCTCTCGGGATCTTGCCGCCAAGGCGCTGAAATTTCTGAGGATCCCGTAAAAATTCGACGATCTCCTCCAGTTCAAACTTCGCCTCGTCGATACCCGCGACGTCGTCGAATGTCACGCGGCCCATCTTTTCGGTCAGCAGCTTGGCTTTCGATTTGCCGAAGCCCATCGCCTTTCCGCCACCACCCTGCATCTGGCGCATGAAAAATATCCAGACGCCAATCAGAAGCAGGAAGGGGATATACGAGAAGAATATTTCCAGCAGCGATTTCGCGCCTCGGTCATATTCTTCGACCTTGAAGCTCACACCGCCCTTACGCAGCGTTGCAATCAACGTATCGTCACCAGTCGGCGTCCGGGTAAAAAAGTCCCGCCCGGCGTCCTTGTAATGGCCTTCGATACGGGGCCCTTTAATGACAATGTCGTTTATTTCGCCGGCATCAACCGCCTCAAGGAATTCCGAATAAGGAATTTCATGTTCGGCCTGCCCCCCCGGATTGCCATTGAAAAAACTGAATAACGCTATCAGCAGGATGACGATAAAAATCCAGACTGCCAAATTTCGACTAAACAAATTCACTTGTACGATCCCTCGATTGCCGGTTTTAAACCACCCCGCGACACCCCGACCCGGTGACGCCAAGCTGGACAGAATACCCTGATATCGCGTTCACGAAAAGCCCGGAACCGTCGAAAAACGGGCCGTGCCAAGAGAACGCGCCGGAAAGAACGTCAGCTCGGACTGTTCGAGCGGCGCGCCATCCAAAGGCATTCGTTGATAATGGAGGTGGGGTACATAGAGCACCTCTTCAAGTCTCCATATCGCCGGAATCGCGTTGCGAACCTCGGATGGCAGTGTTTTAGTCCCAAAATTCGAGCCTCGCGCCTTGATTTGCGCCCACCCACCGGGGCCCAATCCGGACATTTCGGCATCTTGACCACAGTCGGCCGCCAACATAAACCGCCCGTCCCAAAGGGCGCCGTCGGTCGCGGGCACCGCCTCGCCGACCGCCGCGGCCTCGCGGCAAATCAGTACAAGCCCCCCCTGGCGTCCGGCAATCCGGCAACCGGCCAGCGTTCGCCCGCCGCTACCGCTACCGCCACCGCCCCGCGCCAGCCATTCATACAGCCGTTCCAGCCGCTCCAGCCGGGGCCCGTGCTCGCCGCCACCAATGCAGGTCAGCAACCTCGCCAACGCCCGCAGGCCGGTTTCCTCTGGCGCCGCCACCAACACGCCGGGCGCAAGCATCGCATAGCCTTCGGGATAAATAGCGACGGCGCGCGCCAGTAATTCGGTGGCGGCGGTTTCCAGCACAACACGCGCGCGTGCCATGCGCCGCGCCGTGGCCGCCAGACGGGGTTCAGAGAACCCTTCGTCGGCAAGATCCGGCAGCATGCGCCGCACCCGCACACGGGCGAATGAGGTGTCCTTGTTCGACGGATCCTCGACCCAGTCCATGCCGCGCGAGCGCAAGAACGCTATCAAATATTCCCGCGGGACATCCAGCAACGGGCGCAGCAGCCGCAAATGCGCATTCTCGGTTACCGGCGCCATCGCGGCGAGACCGTCCACGCCGCTGCCACGCCCAAGCCTGAGCATCAACGTTTCCGCCTGGTCGCCCTGGTGGTGGCCGAGCATCAGATGCAGAACGCCGGCGTGGCGGCACCATTCGGTCATCAGGGTATAACGCGCACGCCGTGCGGCGGCCTGACGATCGGATTTCAGGGCGGGACCCTCACGGGTCAACACCACGGCATCGACCCCGGCCGCGATCAGCCTTTCCCGGACGTCCGCCGCCTCGGCCGCCGATTCCAGGCGCATGGCATGGTCGACGATCAGGGCCGTCACGCGCCCGCCGCCGTCACGCGCCCAGCCGTCCGCCAGCAGGGTCAGGGCCAGGCTGTCTGGCCCGCCCGAGCAGGCAACAGCGACATGCGGGTTGGTCTCCAGGGGGCCCAGCGAAGCGATGGACTGCGCGAACTCTGTAGGCCCGTATCTTGGCATGGTTATTTGCAGTTCAGTTTTTTTCGCTCGCTCTGGGCCAATTTAATGATCCGCGGGAGCGAATTTGGATAGGCTTCCAGCAGTTTGGCGTAGGTGGTGCAGGCCTTGTCGCTCTCCCCAAGCGCGTCCAGCGATTTGCCCAGCTTCAACAGGTTGTCCGGCGCCTTGTCCGCCTTCGGATAATTCTTGTACCCCTCAAGAAACGCCTTGGCGGCTTCCTTGTATTGTTTCTTGATGTAATAGGTCTCACCCACCCAGTAGGCGGCATTATCCGCCAATTCGTCATTGGGGTTTTTTTCAAGAAATGCCTTCAGTGCGCCCCGGCCTTCCAACCACTGATGCTTTTTCAGAAGGCTGTAGGCGAAGTCATATTGCTCGCGGGGTGTTCCTTCCGGCAATTCCGGCACTACGACGGGCGGTTCCGCGACCGCGACTTCTCCGCCGCCACTTTCGACCGGCGTCTCGCCGGCAGGCGCCACGGCAGCCGGCACGCCTTTTGCAAGCGCATCCTCGATGGCCAGCAGGCGGCCTTCCATATCCTCCGACATCCGGTCCAGGCGCTGTTCCAGCACCGAGATACCATGCTGGACCTCCTCGACGCGGCCGGTCATCGCGCGCAGTTGTTCCTGCATCTCGGTGATCTGCAATTGCATGCGCGCGGTTACGTCGTCCGAGGGCGGCGAGGCTGCGCCTGTCGTTGCACCCGCGGGCCGTTGGCCGCCCTTGTAGACATATCGCTGGAGGTCGGCCAGATCCTTGCGCATCCGTTCCATCTGGCGCGCCAGATTGCCTGAGTCCTGGGCCGTCGCGGGTTGCGCGGCCAGCAGGATCGTTACACCGAACAACGCGGCAACCGCCAATTTCAACATGCGGCGCCAGGTTATGTTTCGTGACTGTGCCATTGGATACTTCATAGGTATGGTTGTATGCATAAGATTGGGCGAGAATATGACGCGCCCTTGCCCGGAACGCAATAAGCCCTTGCCCGGAACGCAACAAACCCCAAAACGCAACAAGCGGCCCCGGCCAGAAGCCGGGGCCGCTCGTTAAAGCGATGCGATCAAATCAGGACAGAGAGCCGGACTTGACAATCATAACCGCACGGCGGTTTTGGGCCCACGCATCCTCGTTCGAACCGAGGACGGCGGGACGCTCCTTGCCGTAGCTGATGGTATCCACGCGGCCACCACCGACACCCATGCTCTCGAGATACTGTTTCGCGGAGCTGGCGCGGCGCTCACCGAGCGCAAGGTTGTACTCGCGGGTGCCACGCTCGTCGCAATGGCCCTCGACCACGACAGTGATGCTGCCGTTCATCTTCATCCAGTCGGACTGGCGATTCAACTGGTCGATCGCGTCGGGACGCAGATTCGACATGTTGAAATCGAAGAACACGCGGTCGCCAACATTAACCACCAGATCTTCCTGCGGGTCAATCGGCCCTGCAACAGGCGGCGGCGGCGGCGGCGGCGTAGCACCGTCGTCGCTGGCTACGGGTTCGGTGCCACCGTTATCGCTAGTGCCACTGTCATCCGCAGGTGTTTCGCAACCGGCGACGAGTAAAAGAGCAGCCATAAGGCCAAGTAATTTCATGCGCATCAGTAACCCCCCTTAGAGGTCAAAAGGAAATAAAAAGGCTCGCACCCAAACGGTACGGTGGCCCATATAACCATGCAAATTCGCCGAATACAACTGTTTACATGCGCCAATCCTGCATTTTTTTGGGCAAACCCGGGGTTATTTAAAGGCTCTGTTAAAAGAGATTAAGGGACCCTTAACGATTTAGAGGTGACCAGGCCGGATCCGAGGCATCGGTCGGTGTTTTAACTTGCCGAAGATTATAACCGGTCAGGTCGACGGTATAGACTCTGGTCACCCCGCCGCCGCCGCTGGAGGTGGTCCGGGTCTGCCGGAAGAAGATCAAAACGCGGCCGTTGGGCGACCAGGTCGGCGCCTCGTCCAGAAAGCTTTCGGTCAACAGGCGCTCGCCGGTTCCGTCTGGGCGCATCACCCCGGTGAAGAACCTCCCGCCGGATTGTTTGGTGAAGGCGATCAGATCGCCGCGCGGCGACCAGACCGGCGTTGCGTAACTGCCCTGCCCAAAGCTGATACGCCGTACATTGCTGCCGTTCGCTTCCATTACATATAGCTGGGGCCTGCCGCCACGGTCGGAATTGAAGGTGATCTGCCGCCCGTCCGGCGAATAGGACGGCGAGGTATCGATCGCCGGATGTTTGGTGATCTGGCGCGCCCGGCGGGTACGCAGATCCATGCTCCAGATATCGGAATCGCCGTCCCTCGCATAAGACATGATGACCGAGTTACCGTCGGGCGAGAAGCGCGGCGCGAAGGTCATTCCCTGGAAGGCGCCCAGCATTTCCTGGCGGCCGGTATTGATGTCGAACAGGTAGACCCTGGGCGTGTCGTTGAAATAGGACAGGTAGGTTATTTCCTGGCGGGTCGGCGAAAAGCGCGGCGTCAGCACCAGCGCGCTGCCGTCGGTCAGGTACTTATGATTGGCCCCGTCCTGGTCCATGATCGCCAGCCGCTTGATGCGCATGGTATGCGGGCCGGTTTCAGCGACATAGACGATGCGGCTGTCGAAATAGCCCTCCTCGCCGGTGATCCGCTTGTAGATCGCGTCGGCGATGATATGGGCGACCCGCCGCCAGTTGTCGCGCGGCGTGCGGTAGGCGAAACCGGTCATCTGGGTTTCCGCGAAGACGTCCCACAATCGGAATTCGAATTTCAGCCGCCCGTCCTGTTCGTAACTCACGCCACCGCTGACCAGCGCCTGGGAATTGATCACCCGCCAGTCGGAAAAACGCGGCCGCACCAGCAGGGATTCGTTCGACTGGATAAAGGCGCGCTTGTCAATCGGCGCAAACAGGCCCGAGCGTTCCAGATCGGCCGCAATGACTTCGGAAAGTTCCCGCCCGATGGCCGCGGTCCGCGCGTCCGCACTGTAGAAGTCGGTAACGGCAACCGGCATCGGGTCGATATTGCCCCGGGTAATGTCGATGCGCAGTTCGGCGCGCGCCACGGTCGCCGATATCGTCAGCAACAACGTCGCCATGACTATAAGGCGCAGCGAAGCCAAGGCCGAAAAACCGGTTTTCATCCTGTCCATACCCATGTTCCTTACCGTCCCACCATTTTGCTCGGATCGAAAGTCAGCGTTATATCCTTCCACGTATCATACTTTTCCAGCGGAAGTTTCAAAGGACTGCATTTGTCATGCAAGACCGCGCGCCGGGCGCTCTCGGCCATGGTCCGAAAGAACTTGTCGGCAGCCATACGGGCGGAATCCACAATAATCGCATCTCTCACGGTACGGTCGCGGCCCACCCTTATCCTGATCTCGACGACCAGTTCTTCGGGATTACGGGCGCCAATCGGCACGTTCCAGCATTTCTCGATCTGGCGACGGACCGCATCCTCCTCGCTGACCGTCAGCCTGGTTCCGATCACCGTGGCGATCTGGGTCTTCTCGCGGGGCTTCGGCTTGTCGTCGGTCTCGATGCTATCCAAATCCAGAATGTCGGAGAAATCCTGTTCCTTCGGTTTTTTATCGGGCGCCTCGGTCGGCGGGTCTTCATCCAGAGTCAGCCCGGCAAGCATGTTATCGAAATCGTCTTTCTTCTTGATATTCTTCGGGCGCGGCTTGGCGACCGGCGTGACGATGGCGACCTGCTCTTCTTTCGGGGGCGCGGGTTCCGGTTCGGGTTCCGGTTCGGTCACTTCGGGCTCAGGCTCGGGCTCGGGCTCG
>CBFDDT010000179.1:0-7387 GCA_965603635.1 uncultured bacterium
CATGAGCGGTGTCGAGACGGCAGAGGTAAGCGCGGACGATGACGATATCAGACTCGACCGCTGGTTTCGCAGGCGCTATCCGGGATTGAAGCAGGGCGCGCTGGAAAAGCTGCTGCGCACGGGCCAGGTCCGTGTCGATGGAAAGCGGGCGAAGGCGAACCTGCGCCTCACCGAGGGCCAGCAGATCCGCATACCGCCACAGGCCGCCGCAACGCCGGTCGAAACGCCACGGCATGAAATTCGAAAGCTGGACGCCAAGGATGCGGCGTTCGTGCAGTCCCTGGTGATCTACCGGGACGAAGAGGTTATCGCCCTGAACAAGCCGCCCGGGCTGGCGGTTCAGGGCGGCACGAAAACGGCGCGCCATATCGATGGCATGCTGGATGGGTTGCGATTTGGGTCGAAGGAACGCCCGCGGCTGGTTCACCGGCTCGACCGCGACACCAGCGGCGTATTGTTGCTGGCGCGCGATGCGAAGGTGGCGGCCCGACTCGGCAAGGCTTTCCAGGGCCGCAATGTGCGAAAGATATACTGGGCCCTGGCCGTTGGCGTGCCCGAAAGGGATGAGGGGCGAATCGATCTGCCGCTGGGCAAACGCCCCGGCCCGCATGGCGAACGCATGATGCCAGACGAAAAAGAGGGTAAAAGCGCGGTTACCCTGTACAGCGTTGTCGAGCGCGCCGGCAAGGCAGCCTCATGGCTGGCGCTCTGGCCCTTGACCGGGCGGACCCATCAACTGCGGGCCCATTGCGCCGCCATCGGCCATCCGGTTGCCGGCGATGGAAAATATGGCGGCGAGGAAGCCTTTCTGGTGGCCGAAGGTGTGGCGCGGCAGGTTCATCTGCACGCCCGTGAACTGCGCCTGCCGCATCCGTCGGGGCGCGGCGAGTTGCACATCACCGCCGAGCTGCCGCCCCACATGGCCGAAAGCTGGGACCTGTTTGGTTTCGACCGCAATTACGCCGGCGATCCGTTCGCGGGTATTGAATAAAAGTCACCCCCCGAAGGTCGCCTCCAGGCGGAACAGGATGCCCGGCGTCGGTTCGAAATCGCGGTCGTCGCCAAAGCTGACCTGCGGCGCGACCTCGAAGGTCAGCCAGTCGCGCCAAATTTTCTGGCGGTGCCGGATCCTTACCGTGATATCGTCGAGTCGGTGCGGATCGGTTTTGAAGCTGTTGATGACTTGGTACTCCACGGCCGATTTTTCGTCCAGTGGCCGGAATAGTGCAAAGCCCAGGCTGTAGAAATAGTCCGGGTATTCCTGAAGCCAGGTGCCGTTCAGGCTGGTGCGAAACAGCATATCCTCCTCCAAAACACGCTCAAAGTCCAAGGAGGTGCGCGATTCCAGCCCATCGAGGGTGTAAAAACGAAGTCTCTGGGTGAACCGGAAATTCCAGTCGTCGTTCAGCGACATGAGTTCGCGATAGCGACCGCCCACATAGGGGTCGGGAGTATACCCGTCGAAATTCAGCCCCAGCCTGGCGATGATCGAACGCTCATTCAAGGCCCGGTATACATAGGAAACAGCGGCGGAAGTTTTTTCCTCGGCCGCGCCGGGCGGTGGTGACCCGGTATCGGTGCCGCCGGTTGCTTCAAGATCGTCCGGTTCGCCGGGGCTTAGGATTTCGAAGCGCAGGCGTTTGTTGAGGGCGGGCACTTTGAGATGAAGCCGCGCCTTGGCATCCAGGTCGGTCCCCTCGTAAAGTTCGGAAAAACTGTCAAGGCGTATGCGCAACCATGATTTATTGACTTCGGCCTCGTAATTTTCGTCGGCGAAAAAGCGATCGACCCAGGCGCCCAGCCGCCGCACGCGCTCCGAGGTTCCGGCATGCCCCTTATCCACGGTGCCTGGGGGTGTCTCTTCGTTACTGGGGCTGGGGATTGTGTACACCGGGGTTTCGGGCGCAGTGTCGGCGCAGCGCGCCGGGCCGGCCGACAGCGCGACCAGAACCGTGGCTGCGGCTATCGTCCCTGAAATTCCGGTCGTTGTAATACCCCTGTCCTTCATGCTTTTCCTTCATGCCACCTACATGTCTATTTATATCAATGTTACCGAAAATTGTGGCGAAACAAAGTGATGTGACGCAAATCGCGAATTTTTCCGTGGGCGCGGCGGGTTTCGCCGGGCTGGTATTTGGCGTCATGTTCCACTATCTGTTGGGTAGGGATTCCAGCCAACAATCATATGATTCGGAACGAAATGCCTCAAACGCGCCTGGCCGTCTTCGATTGCGACGGCACCCTGGTGGATAGTCAGCATAATATTGTCGCGGCGATGGCCGCGGCCTGGCGCGCCCATGGGCTGGGGCCGCTGCCCGCGATGTCGGTGCGCCGCACCGTCGGGTTGCCGCTGCTGCAGGCTGTCGCCAGCCTGCATCCCCTGGGTTCGCGCGAGGCCCATCTGGCGCTGACGGACAGTTACAAGGAGGCGTCTTACGGCATGCGGCAACAGCCGGATCATCACGAGCCGCTCTATCCCGGAACCGTCGAGGCGCTGGATGCGATGGAGGCCGCCGGTTACCTGCTGGCGGTGGCGACCGGTAAATCCCGCCGCGGTCTGGATGCGACGCTGTCGCGCCACGGGCTGGAAGGCCGGTTTATCGCCCTCAAGACCGCCGACGACGGTCCCGGCAAGCCGCACCCCCATATGCTGGAGCAAGCCATGGCCGAAGTGGGCGTCGGTCCGGGGTCGACGGTGATGGTCGGCGATACGGTTTTCGATATTGAAATGGCGCGCAATGCACAAGTGCGCTCGATTGGTGTAAGCTGGGGTTATCACGATCCGGATGAGTTGCGCGCGGCCGGGGCGGCCGGCGTAATCGATGATTTCGGTGAACTGGCGGCGCTGGCCGCCACGCTGCTTGGAGGCGAAAATGCGACTCGGTAAGGTTATCAAGATTATTGTCGTTGTTGTTCCGCTGCTGGTGGTTGCCCTTGTGGTCGGCGCCATTGCGGTTTTGATGACGACGGATTTCAACAAGTACAAGCCGCTTATCGCCGAGGAAACCAAAAAGGCGACGGGGCGCGATTTGGTGATCGCCGGTGACCTCGAAATTGGAATTTCGCTGACGCCATCGGTATCGGTCGCTGGCGTGACGCTGTCCAACGCAAAATGGGGCAAGCGGCCCGAGATGGTCAAGGTGGAGCGCTTCGAAGCACAGATGGCGCTGATTCCGCTGGCTTTCGGCATCATCGACGTGCAGCGGATCGTGCTTATCGGCGCCGATATCCTGCTGGAGGTCGACAAAGAGGGCCGCGCCAATTTCGATTTCAAGGCGCCGGGCGCGAAAGAAGAACCGGCCGCTCCTGTGGAACAGCCGTCGGAAGCTGAAGGGGTCGGGCTGGTCCCGGTTGTGCGCGAGGTCGTGATCCGCGACTCCAGGCTTACCTATACGGATGCCAAGGCCGGGGCCTCGCATGAGGCGAAGATCGACGAGTTGACGATCAACGGAGAAGGGATGGAAAACCCGATCGAGATGCTGTTCAAGGGCAGCTACAACGATGCCGGCATCACGATGACGGCGTCGTTGGGCGCGCCGAACGAATTAATCGCCCCGACGAAACCTTACCCTGTTGAACTGACGCTGGAAGCCGGCGGCGCCGATATCTCGGTCAAGGGAACCGTCGCCGAGCCGAGGGACGGCAAGGGGCTCAATCTGGCGGTTTCCGTCAAAGGCAGCCAGTTGGGTGACCTGTCGGCAGTGGCCGGCGCTGAAGTGCCGAAGATGGGCGCCTATTCCATGTCGACGAACGTCACTGGCGATCCGGCGACAGCGCTCAACATGGTGGGCTTCAAGGGCGAACTGGCGGGCAGCGACGTGGCCGGCGACGTAACCGTCAACCTGAAGGGCAAGCGGCCCTTCATCGATGCCAAGCTGAAATCGAAACTGATCGACGTCACCGCGCTGGGCGGGGCAGCCGGCGGCGCCGCGCCTGAAGCTGGCGAGAAGCAGCCGGCAAAGCCGGGCGACAAGTTGTTCCCCGCCGATCCGCTGCCGGTGGAAGGCCTGCGCGCGGTCGACGCGAAGCTGACCTTCGACGCCGACATGATCCTCGCCGCCGGCGCGAAGCTGTCGGGCGCCCATGTGGGCCTGTCGCTGAAGGGCGGAAACCTGACGATCAAGCCCGTGAAGGCCACCGTGGCCGAAGGCGCGATCGACGGTTCAATCAATCTCGACGGCCGCAAGAAGGCGGCGGGTCTGGCGGTCAAAATGCTGCTGTCGAAGGTCAATCTCGACACACTGCTGACCGACATGCAGATCACCGAGGACATCGAGGGCAAGGGCAACATCAATATCGATATCGCGGGCAGCGGCACCTCGGTCGCCAAGATCATGGCGGGCCTGAACGGGCGCGCCGGCGTGCTGATGGGCGAGGGCCGCATGAAGACCAGCTTCCTGCAGAATATGCTGGGCGGCACCGGCCAGGTACTGAACCAGGTGCTGGACAAGGGCAAGGCCGGTTACACGGTGGTTTCCTGCGCCGTTCTAGATTTCCCGATCAAGAAGGGGATCGCCACCGCAAAGGCCTTTTATATCGACGCGGAGGCCCGCGGCATCATCGGCACCGGCAAGATCAATCTGCGCAATGAGACGCTGGATCTCATCGTCGACCCGCGCAACAAGAAGAAAATCGACAAGGCCGTGTTGCCGGTGCATATCACCGGCACTTTCCTGGCGCCCGACTACGAGATCGACAAAAAGGCCGCTGCCGGTAAGTTGACCGACATGCTGGGGATCGAACTGCCGGGTGCGCTGACCGGCACACAGGGCGGTACGGAAGCGCCACTGATCGAGGGCCCCTGCGCCCCGCCTGCCCCGGCCAAGGCGGCCGCCGAACCGGCGCCAAAACCGGCCGAGACGAAGCCCGCACTGCCGACGACGCCGGAAGACGCGGTCAAGGATGCAGGCGAGCAGATCGAGGACAAGGTCAAGGAGGGGCTGAAGGGCCTGTTCCAGTAAGCGGGAACGTGGTGTGACCTCGCCCTTCGAGACGGGCCTTCGGCCCTCCTCAGGATGAGGCTCCACCGTTAGTGCCCTCATCCTGAGGAGGCGCGAAGTGCCGTCTCGAAGGACGAGGTCGCGGATAATTCGGGGAGATAAAAATGCGGCTTGTCAGGATATTGAAGATACTGTTGGTCGCCGTGCCGCTGCTGCTGATCGCAGTGGCGGTTGGCGGCGTCGCGGTTCTGAAGAGTACGGATTTCAATCGTTATAAACCGGAAATTGCCGCCGAGGTGAAGAAGATCACCGGGCGGGACCTTGTTATCGCCGGCGATCTTGGAATTGAAATATCCATGAACCCCGCCGTTGCCGTCGAAGGCGTCAGCTTCGCCAACGCGCAGTGGGGGTCGCGGCCCGAGATGGTGGCGCTGGACCGCTTCGAGGCGCAAATCGCGGTGTTGCCGCTGTTGTTCGGCCGGCTGGAAATCGACCGGCTGGTTCTGGTGGGCGCCGACATCCTGCTGGAGGTCGATGAAAAGGGCCGCGCCAATTTCAATTTCGGCGGGGCGAAAGCGGCGCCGCCGGAGGGCGAGGCGGGATCAATGGAAATCCCGATCGGCGCGCGCGAGGTCGCGATCGAAAAATCCGTCGTGACCTATAACGACAAGGCCTCGGGCGCCAGCTACAAGGCGCACATAGACCGCCTGACGCTCAAGGGAAAGAGCCTCGACGATCCCGTCAGCCTGGTATTCAGGGGACGCTATAACGAGGCGCCGGTTACGGCCTCGGCCATCCTCGGCACGCCGTCGGCGATGATGTCGGGCGACAGCCCCTGGCCGGTGGATATGAGCCTTGAGGCGGGCGGCGCAAAAATCGACATGAAGGGCGTCATCGCCCAACCCGCCACGGCCAGCGGCATCGACCTTGCCGTTACTGTCGCGGGCAAGGAACTTGGCGCCCTCTCGGCCCTGGCTGGCGCGGAGGTTCCCAAACTGGGCGCTTATACACTGTCCGGCAGGTTGACCGGCGACGCCGCCACGGCGCTGACCTTCGCCGGGCTTAAGGCCGCTCTTGCGGGCAGCGATCTGGGCGGTGAAATCATGGTCAAACTCGACGGCAAACGCCCCGCGATCGCGGCGACGCTGGCCGCCGAAACCGTGGACTTGACGGCTCTGGGCGGCGGCGCGGGCGGGGATGCCGGTGCGAAACCGGACAAGCTGTTCCCGGCCGATCCCTTGCCGCTGGACGGTTTGAAGGCGGTCGATGCGAAATTGCAGCTCAAGGCGAAGGCCGTCGTCTTCGCGGGCGCGCGGCTGGAGGACGCGACGCTGGGCGTCGCCCTCAGTGGCGGCAACCTCGTCGTCAAGCCGATCCAGGGGAAACTCGCCGGCGGCGCCATGGACGGGTCGGTCCAACTGGACGCGCGCAAGAAAGCGGCGGGACTGGCGGCGAGCCTTGATCTCGCCAGGGTCGATCTCGGCCGGCTGATGAAAGAGATGGGCGTCAGCGACGCGCTGGAAGGCCATGCCAGCATCAAGGTGGATGTCGCGGGCGCGGGGACGTCGGTGGCCGCGATCATGGCGGGCCTGAACGGCGAGACCAGCCTGGTAATGGGCAAGGGGCGCATGAAGAGCACGGCGCTGAACACATTGATCGGCGGCCCGACGCAAATTCTCAGCGATATCTTCACCGGCGGCGACAGCGAATATACCGCGATCAACTGCGCGGTCGTGCGCTTCCCCGTCAGCAAGGGTGTGGCGACGGCCGAACCGCTGGTGCTGGATACCGAAGTCGCCGCGTTTCTGGGCGAGGGCACGATAAACCTGGGCAGCGAAAAGCTGGATCTGGTCATCGACCCCGACGTCAAGAAAACGACGATCAGTGCCGCCGTGCCGGTGAATATCGGGGGCACGCTGGCCAATCCGGCATACAGCCTGGATAAGCTGGCGGTGGCCCGCAAGGTAGGCGGCGTTCTGGGAATCGTGCTGTTCCCGCCGGCCGCCGTGGTCGGCCTGGTCGATCTGGGGGCGGGCGACGACAATCCCTGTATTCAGAAGGCCAAGGGCGGCAAACAGAAAGAAGACTCCGGCGGCGCCGTCGAGACGCTTAAGGATGCCGGCGAGGGTATTACCAAGGGCATCAAGGGACTTTTTGGACAGTGACGAAACGATTTTACAAGGAAGCCGCTGCCACGGATGCGGCGGGCGGCGGCCATGGGGTTGCGCTGGACGGCCGGCCGATCCGCACGCCGGGCGGGGCGCCGCTGACCGCGTCCAACGCCGCCCTGGCCGAGGCGATCGCCGCGGAATGGGCTGCCCAGGGCGATGAAATCCACCCGCCGACCATGCCGATGATGCGCCTCGCCGCCACCGCGATCGACCGGATCGGCCGGGAACGCGCCACCATCGTTGACCAGATCGCCGCCTATGGCGGGTCGGACCTGT
>CBFDDT010000180.1:0-7321 GCA_965603635.1 uncultured bacterium
CTCAACCGGCGGCTCCGCCGCCAGCGGCAAAATTGTATAATCCCGCTCGCGGTTTATTTACCTTCTCGTCACCATTGCCGCATATTATGCGCGCAAGGAGAAATTACCGATGACAGCGCAAGCGAAGATGAAAGACTGGGAAACCCATATGAACGCCGCGCAGGCGGCGCTCAATGCCGGCAACGATATCGATGCCGAAGTGGAACTCACCGCCGCGGTGAAGGCCGCGGAAGAGGCCGATCCCGACAGCCCGCAGATGGGCATGGCGCTGAACAGCCTGGGCGCCCTTTACGACGCCTATGGCGAATACGAGGCCGCGCTGCCGCTCTATGAGCGCGCGCTGCAGATCATGGAGGCTTCCTACGGGGCCGAGAGCCCGGAAGCCGCCAGCGTCTTGAACGGCATCGCCGAGCTCTATCGCGCCACCGAACGGGTGGCCGAGGCGATCCCGCTGTTCGAACGCGCCATCGAAATCCAGGAAAAGACCCTGGGCAAGGACAGCGTCGATCTCGCGGCGACGATCAATAATCTGGCGCTCATTCATCACGATGGCAGCAATTACGAAAAAGCCGAGAATCTCTATCGCCAGGCCCTGAAGATCATGGCCAAGGCGGCGAACGAGGCGCGGCCGGAACATGCCGACCTGCTGATCAATCTGGGCGGAATGCTGGACGACAAGGGCCGCCATGACGAGGCGCTGGATGCCTATAAACAGGCGCTGCAGCTTCAGGAAAAATCGCTGGAAGCCGATCATCCCTATATCGCCACGACGCTGGGCCGCATGGCCTCGGTCTTCCAGTCGCAGGGCCGGGACCGGGACGCCGTCCGGCTGATCGACCGCGCCCTGGAAATCAGGGAATCGCGCCTCGGCGCCGATCACCCCGAACTGGTTCCCACCCTGTTAAATTTCGCCAAGGTCCTGCGCAACGCCGGCGAAGACGACCGCGCCGCCGAAATGGACGCCAGGGCCGAGTTAATCCGCGCGGCGGTGAGTTGACGCTGTCGGTTGTGGCGCCGGACGGTCTGTGCCAAATTACCCGTGAAATCGCCAGAAAGCTGCCGAACCCATGGACGTAAAGGAAGAAGACATTCTTGGGCCGGAGCTCGCACGGCACTGGTATTATGTCTCGAAGGGGCGCGCGCTCCTTTCCTTTCTGCGGCATGTCCGCGGCGTGTCTCTGCTGGATGTTGGCGCGGGCTCGGGCATCTTTTCGCGCCAACTGCTTGATGCCGGCGTCTGCGAGCGCGCGACCTGTGTCGATCCCGCCTATGAAGAGGAACGTACCGAATCGCATAACGGCCGCGAGATTGCGTTCGTCCGGCAGGTTGATCGGCCGTCGCAGGAACTGGTCGTGATGATGGACGTGCTGGAGCATGTGGACGACGACGTTGGCCTGCTTCGTCACTATAGCGAAAATCTGCCGGCCGATGGTTGGGTTCTGATATCCGTCCCCGCCTTCCAGTTCCTGTGGTCGGGGCACGACATTTTTCTGGAGCACAGGCGGCGCTACACAAAACGCCAGATCGAGGATGTGGTCTCGCGTGCCGGCCTGAAGGTCGTGCGAAGCCGCTATTTCTTCGGGTTTCTATTTCCCGCCGCGGCGGCGATCAGGCTTTACGCCGCCTGGCGGCTGAAAAGGCAAGGGCCAGCGCCGAAAAGCGATCTGCGCAAAGTGCCGGCGCTGCTCAACTGGGCGCTTGTCCTGCTGCAGGATGTAGAGCGCGCCACGCTGTTTCGCTTCAACATAGTCGCCGGCCTGACCATATTCTGCCTGGCGCGGCGTAAATAGAGTTTTTTCCAGTCAGGCGAATGCCCAGAACTTGCTAATGGTGAAGATGGTGGCGGGGGTGAGCGTGGCCATGAGCACCGCGGCGTATCCGTAACCCAGGCCGAATGTGTTCACCACCCCGTAGACGATCAGCGAATTCAGCAACAGGCCGACGCAGGCCGTCACCGTGAATTTCACGAACGCCGGCGTCCAGGAACTCGCGTCGTCCCGGTCCCGGAATGTCCACAGGAAATGGCCGGCAAAACCAACGACCAGCGCGACGGCGAAGGCGGGGAAATTGGCCCAGAAAGGCTGCATTCCCACAAGTTCGATGCAAAAGACGAAAAGCGCCAGATGAACGACGGTCGCCAGGCCACCGACGGTTCCAAATTTCAGGCCCTGAACCAGCAGCCGCCGCCATGGCTCGTTAACCGGCGGTGGCTCACTCATGTATTTCGGCGTCGCGGGACTGCCGGATCCGCTCGCTCGCCCCATTTTCGATGCCGGCGACGGACTCGACCAGATATAGCGGCCGTTGTTTCACTTCCGTAAATATCCGGCCCACATATTCGCCGAGAATTCCAAGGCCAATCATGTTCATGCCGCTGAAGAACAGCAACAGGACAATCAGCGAGGCGTAGCCCGGAACATCGGATCCGTAAATCAGTGTGTATAAGATTATATAGAGCCCGTAGATGCCGGCGAATACGGCTGTTCCCAGTCCCACGTAAGTCCAGATACGCAGCGGCAGCGTTGTGAAGGAGAATATTCCTTCCAGGGCGAAGTTCCAGAGCCCCCAGAACCCCCATTTGGTATCGCCGGCCACGCGGGGTGTTCTGGAATATTCGATGGACGAAGAGTTGAACCCTGCCCAGGCGTATAGTCCCTTCATGAAGCGTCTGCGCTCCGGCAGCAATTTCAGGGCCTCCACCACGGTCCGGTCGAGCAGCCGGAAATCGCCGGCGTTGGCGGGAATGGGCACTTCGGACAGCCTGCCGATCACGCGATAGAACATGTTCGCCGTTGTCCGCTTTAAATAGCTATCGGACTGCCTGTCGCGGCGCACCGCGAGAACCGTGTCGGATCCTTCCCGCCAGCGTTTGACGAGATCGGGGATAAGTTCCGGCGGGTCCTGCAGATCGGCGTCGATGGGAATGATTGCATCCCCGATTGCGAAATCTATCCCCGCTGTTAACGCAGCTTCCTTGCCAAAATTTCGGGACAGGTTGACGATCTTGATACGGGGGTTTTGAACATGGAAACCGGTCAGAATCTCAAGCGTATCGTCACGGCTGCCATCGTTGACGCAAATGACCTCGTAATCCTCGGTCAGGCCCTGCAGAATCGGAATGACGCGGTCGAAGAAGATGGCGCACATCTCGGACTCGTTGTGCATGGGCACAATCAAACTCAAGGCGAAAGGCTGCCCCGGAGCCCTCGCGGTTTCACCGTGTATCGGCGTTCCAGCCTTGGCGGATTTACGGGTTTTAATTTTATTGCCCAACGGTAGAACCTCCGGCGTCCGTCTGTCCCGAAAGGAGATAGATATCGATACCGTCGGTGGTTTTGTGGAAGGAATAGGATTTCCAGATCATCGCAAATCGCTCGCTGGCCAAAAAGAAATCCATAAATTCAAAAGGCCGTTTGAAGCCCTGCTTATACTCCCGCCGGTCGACCAGGACAACCTCTGGCCGGTGCCGTTCGAAATCCTCCGCAACAAAGCGTCTGATATCCCCCGCCACCTGTTCCTGCCGCGCCGCCGAAAGCGTCCCATTGTCGATAGCCGCCACATATCCCGGCAACAGCCAGAGGCAAGGGAACCGTGACGTCCATTTCGCATTGATCGAGGCCACCCACGGCGTTCCCACCCAGACAGCGGCCGTAAAGACATAGAACCGCTTGTCCGCCGCCACCGTTTTCAGTTCGGGATATAGTTCCGTCTTCGTAAGATTTTGCCGGGTCCACTGTTCCGTAGTCCAACCCACCGGGTCTAAAAGCAGTGCGGCGATAATAAACGGCGCGGCTTTGGCTAACAGCGCGAATGTGCGGTTCGGTGTTCCGCGCCTGATCCGCCCGCCGGCGATCACAGCCAACATCACTCCGGACACGCCTACGAATATCCTGACCGGAAGCATATGGTAACCCCAGCCTTTCTGCTGCATTATCACCGATCCGGCGGCAATCCCGGCGGCAAATGTCAGGAGGATGAACATCCGGCGATCCTCCGGCGACTCGGTGACGCGGACCGCAAAAAACGCAAGCGCGATGGCAACCAGCACATATAAGACCGCCACCAGCGCAACGAGGAAAAAATTGTTGTTGTATGCGCCATAGAACTCCAGAGCGTATCGCACGAAGATGAAGTAATCGGGGAAATAGATCAAAACCGCGGCGGTATAGACCAGCCCCATCGCGCCGATTGTAATCATGTCGAGCGAAAAGAGGCTTCGCAACGAGCGCTGCCTGATGGCATGATCCAGCGAAATTAAAATAGGCAGCAGAAGAAAAACAGGCTTGAGGAACAAGCCCAGGCAGGCCCAGGCGGAAATCAGAATCGTCAATCTCCGAAACTGTGGGCGTTGCGGCAACGTCGTTGAATGTAAGGCAAGGTAAGGGATGATGAAAATGCTAATCAGATGCTCGCGCTGGCCGAAATCGTATCGTGGAAGAAGCAGGATCAGCAGGGCCGCGACCAGTGGCAGCCATAGCCGCAATTCGCTGGTCTGGGGAAAGCCGTTTACAACGACTTTTCGCAGCAGCACAAGGGTGCTTCCCGTATAGATAAACGACAGAACGGTATAAGAGAAATAGGGGGAGAGCCCCGAGATGGCGCCAATGAGAAAGGCTGGCGCGTGAATAAGGATCGCCAGCGGTGGATTGAGTTCCGAAAAATCCCGTTCGTAGGTCCCGCCCTCGAGCATTCGCTCGGCGGCGATCAGCAACCAGATACTGTCATGGTTGGGAAGGATATATAGAAACTGTAACGCAGCCGCGATTATAAAAACCGCCAACACCAGTAGCAGGACAAGAAAATCGCCACGTGAACGAACCGAGTCGATCACGGACATGGGTGCACTGCTCATGGAAACGCCTTTCCTGGTCTCGCGTCGGATATGCCGGTCAGTCGAATTATCCGCGCCCAACCATTGAGATTATATTAAACTTGGGACGCCAGCGTGGTCACTTGGCGACGGTGCAGGGCCCGAACGGCCGCCAGGAGCATGACGATCAGCAGCCCCGCGCCACTGGTCAGGCCTCCGGCCGACTCCTGCCATGACCGGGTTAACTCCAGTTCCAGGCTATACTGGCCGGGGGGCGCCGTAAGTTCGAGAAGGCCGGCCGGATCGCTTGGCCCAACCTGAACATCCGCGCCGCTGCCCACGATCGTGGCCCGCCAGTCGGGATAATGGAACTGGCGAACGGTCAGCCTGGTTTCGGCGGACAAATCGACATCCAGGGCGATTTTTCGCGCCTCCCACCGAACGACGCCGACCCGGCCCTTGTCCGCGTCGAAGCCGACCTTTGGAGTCGACTTCAAATGCGCCAGCACCTCCTCTTGGGAGAGCTTTACCGACGCCGGAATATATTCCTGGGCATCGTATCCCGTGGATATGACCGTCTGGATCAATTCCTGGTGTTTCGCATTTTTAGACAGCTCCCAGTCGCCGGCGAAAAACTGGGCGACGAGACCGCCGGAAAGCAGCAACAGCAGCGCCGCCATGGTGGAGATGGATGCGAACCGCCAGTTCAGGCCCATCGGAATGTCGCGCAATGCCATGACGATGGTTATCGCGACCGAAAGGTCAAGCATGATGGCCACGCGCCAAGGGAACTGGACCTTTTGCAGGAAGGGAAGCAGTTCCCACAGGAAGCGGGAGACCGGTGTCATCAGGAACCATGCGCCGACGACGAATAGCAGCCAAGGCAGCAGCGAGAGACGCTCGTGCCCCTCGCGTTGACGAAAGGCGATGTACCCGGCCGCGAAAAACACGAGGGTGGAGACCAGAAGCAGCGGGAACAGGCCGCTGTCGAATAGCGGGTTGGGCGCGGCGATGCCGTCCAGGAAGAACCACTGGTGATACTGGAAATCGGGTCGGACCCACTGGTCGGCTGAAATGTAGTCCTGTGAAAATAGCGCCGGGACGAGATATATGCCGGCGAGCGCGATCCCCAGGAGAACCCCGGAAGCGAATACGTTAAACTGGCCGATCGACCTGTTTTGATAAGCGGAAATCGCCGCATACACGAGTAGAAACATCGAAAACAGCAGTGCCGACGGCAGATGGGATAAAATCAGGAAGGAATAGGAAAAGGCGAACCCGATGACGGAATAACGGTCACTCGCTATTTTCCTTGTAAAATAAAGAATCAGGGGCATCCAGATATACGCTGCGACCTCGCCGAGCGCCTGCCTGACCAGGAGGTCGATAAAAAAATGATAGGGCATAATCGCGTAAAGCACGGAGCCGATCGTCGATGCCAGCGGCGCGGCGTGCTGCCGGGCGAAGACGTAGAAGGCGAGCCCGGACAGCGCGACGATCAGCCATCCCGTTATTCCCACTACGATATTGGCGCTGCAGTCCGGGCAAAAAAGAGCGGTCGGCGCCATCAGATAGAATGGCAGTGGCCCGTAAAAGAAAAATACCGGACTCCCCAACCCATCATTCATGTCAACCAGCCAGCGCGGATACAACTCGCCGCCAAGAAGCTGTCCGGTAAACCCGGTGGCCCAGGAAATATTAAGCCTAAGGCTGTGCCCACTCTGGACTCCCATCAATATCTGGGGAAAGCAAGCCAGGGTAACCACGGCCATAATGGCCAAGGGGTATAGGTATTTATTTTTGTCGACCATCGGGAAACTCCACAAGGACTCAACGTCCGCCATTAAATTTGCGACGAAACGCTACCGCCCGCGGGGAATGTGCCAGATGTAGGTTACACAAGAGTTAACTCAATGGACGCGGCGGTTCCGGGCCGATATCGGGATAGGGTCAATCGAAGGCCGGAGCCGAGGATATCCGCGCGGCGGTGAACCGCAGTTCACCCCCGCCGCACCGGCCAGGTATCGCTCAGCCGATAACCGCCGGGCCAGGGGTCGGCCGGGTCCAGCATGTGCTGGTGGGTGCCGGTGATCCAGGCGCGGCCCGATAGCGACGGCAGGATGGCCGGGTGGCCGCCGACCGTGGTCTCACCCTCGATGCAGCAGTCAAAACGGGAATCGAGCAGTGAGAGACCGGTGAAGGGCTCGCCGACGCCAAGCTCGCCCCCGGCATGCAGCACCGCCATGCGGGCGCTGCAGCCGGTGCCGCAGGGCGAACGGTCGATCTTGCCGGGCTGGATCGCCACCGCGTTTTTTCCCGTCTTCACGCCGTCCTGTTCCACCACCGGCCCGGCGACCTGGCAGAAGGAAATATGCGCCCAGTCGGGGTTTTCGGGGTGGGTGAAGCCGAGTTGTTCGTTCGCCGCGTTGGTGATGCGGATGCCGGTCTCGGCGATATCGCGGGCCTCGTCGGGGGTCAGCGCGAAGCCCAGCGCGTTCGATTCGGCGATCA
>CBFDDT010000181.1:0-7183 GCA_965603635.1 uncultured bacterium
AGGAACCCTCGAAGGGCCCGGGCCTCTACTTCATGGACACCTCTTCCGCGGCCGCCGAATGCGTCACCCTGCAGGCCGCCGCCGGTTTCGTCGTGCACCTGTTCCCCACTGGCCAGGGCAACGTCATCGGCAACCCGATCGAGCCGGTGATCAAACTGACCGCCAATCCGCGCACCGCGCGCGAGATGGCCGAGCATATCGACGTGGACGTGTCGGGCATTTTGCGTCGCGAAATGACACTGGACGAGGCCGGTGACGCGTTGCTGAAGATGACGCTGCGCACCTGTAACGGCCGCTATACCGCGGCGGAAGCGCTGGGCCATCGCGAGTTCGTGCTGACCAAACTCTATCGCAGCGCCTGAATACCCTATAAAAACACGAATATCCCGGGGCGGCCTTTAAAAAGGGCCGCCCTTGGCATGTTTCCTGCGTGCAATTGGGCCAAATCAATTACACACAACAGGAATTTTACGATTATGAATATGGTTCGGCTGGAAGAAGAGCAAAAAATGGATACCGTCACCCTGACCCTGAACGATATGTACGGCCTCGCGCTGCGCGTCTTGACGAAAAGCGGGACCAGCGAAGATAATGCCGGCCATGTCGCGGCCGCGATTGCGGTAGCCGAATCCGATGGCCTGTCAGGCCACGGGCTATCACGCCTGCCCAGCTATGCCGCGCAGGTGCGCAGCGGCAAGGTGAACGGCCGCGCCGTGCCCTTGGTGAACGAACGCCCCGGCAAGGCGGTGATCCAGGTCAACGCCAAGAGCGGATTTGCCTTCCCGGCCATCGATGTTGCGATCGACAACATGGCCCCGTTGGCCGAAAAATACGGTATTTCGGCCGCCGCGATCGCCCATTCCCACCATTGCGGGGCCTTGGGCTACCACGTGGAGCGGCTGGCGTCGCGGGGCCTTGTCGGCATCATGCTCGCCAACAGCCCGGCTGCAATTGCCCCTTGGGGAGGCAACAAGGCGTTGTTCGGCACCAACCCCATTGCCTTCGCAGCGCCACGCAACACCGGCACGCCGCTGGTGATCGATATGTCGCTCAGCAAGGTGGCGCGCGGCAAGATCATGGTGGCGGCGCGGACGGGTGAGCCGATCCCGGAAGGCTGGGCGGTGGACAGCGCCGGCCGACCGACGACGAATGCAAAATCGGCAATGGACGGAACCATGCTGCCCATGGGCGACGCCAAGGGCTCGGCCCTGGTGATGATGGTGGAAATTATGGCGGCGACCCTGACCGGGGCCAATTACGGCTATGAAGCCAGTTCCTTTTTCGACGCCGATGGCAAACCGCCGCATGTGGGCCAGACGTTAATTGCCATAGATCCCGGCGCCACCGTGGATGTCTTCACGGGCCACGGCTTCGCCGGGCGCATCGAGTCGCTGATCTCGCAGATCAAGATACAGCCGGGCACGCACATTCCCGGCTCCCACCGCGAGGCCAAACGCCGCGACGCGCGATACAAGGGCGTGCAGGTGCCGGCCCAACTGCATCAGCAACTGACGATGCTGGCGGGGGGCTGACCCAGCCAAAACATCGATTTGGCCCTTTCTCGGTTCGCGCGGGTTCAACACACTGGCCGCATGAACGATCAGGCATCAATGTCTGTCAGACCGGCGCGCGAGGGAGAGGAAGATGCCATCCGCGGCCTCATCCGCCGCGCCTATGCCATGTATGTGCCGCGCATGGGCAAGGAGCCGGGGCCCATGGTGGACGATTACGCCGCGCGCATCGCGGATGGCGCGGCATATGTTCTGGAACGTGACGGCGCCATATGCGGGGCGCTGGTGCTGCTGAATTTCCCCGGTTACATGCTGCTGGACAATGTCGCGATCGACCCGGCCTGCCAGGGGATGGGGCTTGGCCGAATCCTGATCGCCTTTGCCGAGGGCGAGGCGCTACGCCGCGGTTATTCCGAAATACGCCTCTATACCCACGAGACCATGACCGAAAACATCGCCATGTACCCGCGCCTGGGATACGAGGAATCCCACCGCGTCACCGAAAAAGGCTATGCCCGCGTCTATATGCGCAAGCAAATCGGGTAATACCAAGGCTCGCTGATAAAGACCCATTCGATGGGGCTTCGCGGCCCGCCGGGCAGGCGCGGTCCGCGGAGCGATGCTTGCGCATCGGTCAAGGGCCGCAACGCACCCGGAGGGCCGCGAAGCCCCACCGGAGGCCGGTTTCCCTTGACCGCTCGAATGAGTCTTTATCAGCGAGCCTTGGTATAAGCGTTACTCCGGCAACAGAACGATCTTGGCCGCCGCCGTGCGGCCGGCGTCGAGATCCTGGAATGCGGCCGGGCCGTCCGCCAGCGGGCGATGTTCCACCCAGGAGAGATCGCCCAGCGCGCCGCGATAGAGCGCATCGGCCGAGGCGCGCAGGTCGGCGGTGGTGTATGTGTAAACGCCGATGAAGCTGAGCTCCGCCAGGGTAATCTTGCGCACGTCGATCTCTCCGGAAGAATCCTGTAGTCCCACATGAACCACCACCCCGCCGGGCCGGGCCGCGTGGATGGCGAGCTCGCGGGTCTTCGGCCCGCCGACGCAATCGAAGACGATATGGGCGCATTGCCCCGCCGGGTTCGTGTCCACGGGGTCGAAGCTGTTGATGCCCGCCTTGGCGGCGGTTTCGCGCCGCAGCTTGTTGGTTTCGGCCAGGCGGACCATGCGGGCGCCGCGCGATTTCAGGACCAGCGCGGTCAACAGCCCGACAGCGCCGCCGCCGATCACCATGGCGTTGCATTCCGCCAGCGGACGCCAGGCTGCACGCGCGCCCAGATCCACCGCATGCCAGGCGGTCGCCGCCGGCTCGGTCAGCGCGGCCTGCGCCGGCTCCATCCCCTCGGGCAGGTCGACCAGGCAATGTTCCGGAATCGTCACATATTGCGCGTAGGCGCCGGCCCGGGTCATGCCGATCATGGTGCGGTTTTCGCATAGATTTCCGCGCCCGGTCAGGCAATAATCGCAATGGCCGCAGGTGATCAGCGGGTTCATGGTCACCCGCCGCCCCACGCCCTCGCCGCCGACCACCTCGCCGGCGGCCTCGTGACCCAGGATCAGCGGCGGCAGGCGGCGCGAATCATGCCCGTGCCAGGCATGCATGTCGGACCCGCAGATTCCCACCGCATCGATGCGCACCAGCGCCTCCCCGGCCGCGGGGACAGGGTCGGGCTCATCTCGGTAATCGAGCGTTTGCGGCGCCGTATAGACGAGGGCTTTCATGCCTGCATGCCTCTATTTCGCGGTAAACCCGCCGTCGATGAATATGACTTGCCCGGTAATATAGTCCGAGGCGGGGGCGCACAGGAAGACTGAAAGCCCATCCAGGTCGTTCAATTCTCCGTTCCTTCCCATGGCGGTCTGGGCCGCCAGGGCTTCCGACCGTCCCTGGTCCTCATAAACCGGCGCGGTCAGTTCGGTCGGGAAGAAGCCCGGCGCGATGGCGTTGCAGGTGATGCGGAAGCGCGACCATTCATCGGCCATGGCGCGGGTCAGCTGCCCGACGCCGCCTTTCGACGTTCCGTAGGCGATACCGCCCGGCATGGCGCGCACGGTCTGCAGCGAGGCAATATTGACGATGCGTCCGCGGCCATTTTTCTTCATCGCCGGGACCAGCGCCCGCGACAGGAAGAAGGGCGTGGTCAGATTGATGGTCAGGGTCCGGTTCCAGCTCTCCGGTGTTACATCCGCCGCCGCCTCGCGAAAATTCACTCCCGCCGCATTCACCAGGATATCCGGCGCGCCGAAGGGCTGGGCGGCCTTGGCCGCGACCTCATCGAGCTTGCCGATATCCTCAAGGTCAGCCTGCAGGCAGGCCGCCTTGCCGCCGCCCGCCGCGATCCCGGCCCTTGTCTCCTCCAGCTTTTCCAGCCGCCGCGCCGCCACGACGACCAACGCCCCCGCGCCGGCCAGCGCGATGGCGATGCGCTGGCCGATGCCAGATCCGCCGCCGGTGACCAGCGCGACGTTGCCGGTCAGGTCGAACTGGCCGGTCATGCCGCTTCGGTATCGAAATTCATGCCGGGGAAATATTTGCGCAGCCGGTCGTCGCCGGTCCGCGCATGGGCCTCCATGCCTTCCAGCCGCGATATGCGGGCGGTTACCGCGGCGACCTCCCGGTTGGCCTCCTCGGTCATGCGCTGGTAGGTGACGGTCTTGATGAACTTGCCAACCGACAGCCCGCCGGTATAGCGCGCCGACCCCTTGGTCGGCAGGATATGGTTGGTGCCGCTGCATTTGTCGCCGAAGGCCACCGTGGTTTCCTCGCCGACGAACAGCGAGCCGTAATTGCGCAAACGCGCCAGCCACCAGTCCAGATCGGCGGCCTGTACCTCCAGATGCTCGGCGGCGTACGTGTCGGAAATTTCGGCGGCCTCCTCGCGGCTGTCGCACAACACCACCTCGCCATAGTCGCGCCAGGCGGCGGTGGCGGCGTCACGCTGTACGTCCGGCAGTGCGCTGATCACCGCTTCCATGCGCGCCATTGTGGCCTCGGCAACTCCCCGATCCAGCGTGATCAGCCAGGCTGGAGAATCCGGCCCGTGTTCCGCCTGACCCACCAGATCGGAGGCGAGTATGTCCGGGTCGGCGGATCCATCGGCGATGATGGCGATCTCGGTGGGCCCGGCGAACAAATCGATGCCGACGCGCCCGAACAGCAGGCGCTTGGCCTCGGCGACAAAGCGGTTGCCGGGTCCGACCAGGATATCAGCGGCTTTGCCACCAAACAGCCCGAAGGCCATGGCCGCGATGCCCTGCACGCCACCCAGCGCCAGGATTGTATCGGCGCCGCAAAGGTCGGCGGTGTAGAGGATTGCCGGCGGCACGCCCTGGCCCTTCTGCGCGACCGAGCAGGCGATCACGTTGTCGACGCCGGCCACCTTGGCCGTGGTGACGCTCATGATGGCCGAGGCCACATGGGAATAGCGCCCGCCTGGAATATAGCAGCCTGCCGTGTTTACCGGGATCAGCTTCTGGCCGGCGAACAGGCCGGGCGACAACTCGGTCTCGAATTCGGCCAGGCTGGCGCGCTGCGCTTCGGCGAATTTGCGTACGCGTTCATGGGCGAATTGCAGATCGTCGCGCAGCCGTTGCGGCACCTTGTCGGCGGCCGCCGCTATCTCGTCGCGCGACACCACGATATCGCCGGTCCAGCCGTCCAGGCTTGCGGCATAATGACGTACGCGGTCCTCGCCGCCGGCTTCGATATCGGCCAGCATTTCGGCAACGATGCGCCGGGTGTCGTCCTCGCCGGTGGCGGAGGTCTTGGTCGCTTTCTTCAGATATTCGACAGCCATGGTCCTTGGTCCTGTGCAGATTAAGGCCTAGCGGAGATGTTCCGGAATGGCCCAGAGTGAAATCTCGGGAATGAAGGCGAGCAGCAGCACGACCACCAGCATCGACAGCACGTACGGCACGGCATGTCGCGCGATGCCCAGCACCGATTGCCCGGTTAGCCCCGAGAGTACGAAGAGATTGAGGCCCAGCGGCGGGGTGATGAAACCGACGCCCAGCGAGGTCACCATGAAGATACAGAACTGGATATCGTTCATGCCGATTTCCTGCGCCAACGGCAGCATGATCGGCGACAGGATCACAATGTTCGGCGTGGTCTCCATGACGCAGCCGGCCGCGATGAAGATGCCCAGCATCATGAGGACGATCATCGTCGGGTCACTGGTCACCGTCGTGATGCCCTGAACGAAGGTCTGGGGCACTTCCAGCGCGGACAGCACCTGTGCCAGCGGCAGCGCGAAGGCGATGATCGGCACGATCACCCCGTTCACCTTGGCCGAGCTTTCCAGCATTTTCGGGAAATCCGCCAGTGTCAGCGTGCCCTGCATCATGCCGATGGCGATGGTGGTGACGACCGCGTCGGCCGCCGCCTCGGTCTGCGTGAAGATGCCGGAATAGATGCCGCCCAGGATGATGAAGGGGATCATCAAGGCGAACTTGCCGTCCCACACCGCCTTGCCCCAGCGGGCGAAGGAGAATAGCGAGTGGCTGTGCTCATAGCCCCTGCGCCGGTTGATGATGACGTTGGTGATCATGATCGAGATCATGATCATCACGCCGGGAACGGCGGCGGCCAGAAACAGCGTCGAGGCCGAAATGCCCAGCACCAGGCCGATGATGATATAGGCAATCGAGGGCGGGATCAGGATACCCGTGCAGGATCCCGCGGCCACCACCGCGCAGGCATAAGGCAGAGGATAGCCGCTGTCGGTCAGGCGCTTGATGGTAATGCGCCCCACGGCGGCCGCCCCGGCCGCGTCGGAGCCCGAAATACAGGCGAAGAAGCCGCAGCCCAGCACGGTCGAGGTGCCGAGGCCGGTGCGCAGGCTGCCCATCGTCGCCTCGGCCACGTCCAGCAGTTTGTTGGACAGGCCCGATCGCACCAGCACGTCGCCGGTCAGGATGAACAGTGGAATGGCGATCAGCGCGAAGGCGTCGATGCCGGAAAACAGCGCCTCGCCGAACAGCGTCAGTGGCAGCACCTCGGTCATCATCAGCAGCGCAATCGCCGCGATGCCCAGCGAGACCCATACCGGCACAGCCATGGCGAACAGCAGCACCATCAGCAGCAGCGGCAGTCCGATTTCCCAGCCAAGCTCGGTGGAGGCCTCGGGAATTCCATACATGTTGTACATTATCCGGGCTTCCTAATCGAACAGCTTTTCGCCCGTATAGGGCGGGCGTCCGGCGCGAATGTCGCCGATATCGCGGATGATCGACTGCACCAGCCGGAACATTACCAGGCTGAAGCCAAGCGGCACCGCCATCAGGAACCAGACTCGCACGATGCGCAGCCCGTCGGTGACATTGCCGAATTTCCACGAAATCAAAACCGGGTCCATCGACCAGTAGATCGCGAAACAGGCCAGCACCGCGGTCAGCAGGTCGCCGAACAGGTACAGCGCGGCGACGCCGCGCGGCGGCAGGTAATGCATGACGACGTCGATACGGATATGGGCGCGCTCCCTGACCGCCACCGCCGCGCCGATCCACACCAGATAGATGAAGGCGTAGCGCGCCGTCTCCTCGCCCCAGACCGAGGAATAGAGCAACACGAAGCGCCGCACGACCTCGGTAAAAATGGCCAGGACGATGAAGCAATAGAGGATCAGCAGGAGCACACGTTCTCCATGCCGGTCGATTTTTCGCAGCAG
>CBFDDT010000182.1:0-7082 GCA_965603635.1 uncultured bacterium
CCCTGCGCGCCCGGCGACCTGCTGCTGATGCGCGCCCCCGGCTTCCAGGGCCGAGGCGACCGGCCGTTTCATGCGGTGCGGGATATTACGGTGGATCGCTATATATTCGGATTAAGGCACGACGCCCGCCCGGGGCGTTGGGATACCTGAAGGCCGGTATCCGGCGGCTGTGTTCTGAAATAACAGCGGAGTGATCGAACAGTTCCGGGTCCGCTTTCATATTAAAAGCGGTCACTCCGGAACAGGTCGCCGAAATTCGGCTTTTGATCCTAAGCAGGTACACTACCTATATAGCGGGACAGTCAACCCCGTCTGCCTCGGGTTGCTTAATCCTTCGCTCCGGCTCGCTCAAAGAATTTCACTTGGGCGCGGTACTTCTTCACAACCAGCCATATAAACATAATATATCCGGCTCCGTGTAAAACAGCCCGCAGCCAGTGAGCTGTGCCGGACGAAATAGTGGCCCAAACGGAAGCCGTTAATCCGACGCACCCGGCGAAAATTATCAACCAGAAGAAATAGCGGGATCGCAGATACAGGGAAGACAACGAGAGACCAATCGCAACCGCGCTTGCTCCGACCGTGACGTACACAACGACTTCGTTCATTGCATCTCCATCCGATGATTTCGCTCGTGCGTGCACAGTACGACGAGATCATAGCGTCACGCCCGCCTTATAAGCGAGGTTTAAGTATTGCCAATGTCTCCTCTTGGCAATAAGCCGCAAGCAAGCCGTCGTGGCGACATGACCGTAATCGGCGGTTATGCAGCCGTCGGCTTTTAGGCGATGGTCACGATTCTCACATGAGGCCTAGCCTAACCCAAACAAACCCGGTCCAACAGCCGACCCATGAAATCATGCCCCGCCCTGAACTGGTCGAGGCTGAGGAATTCGTCGGGTTTGTGGGCCTGGGCGATGCTTCCGGGGCCGCAGACGACGCAGGGGATGCCGGCGTCGCGCTGGAACAGGCCGGCCTCGGTGCCGAAGGCGACCTTGGAATGGTTGTTCTGGCCGGCCAGCGCCTTGACCAGGGTCACCGCCTCGTCGTCGGCGCGCATGTCGAGACCCGGATAGGTGACGCCTTGTTCGAAGGTAATGCCGGTGCCGGGCTGAATCGCCCGCATGCGCGGCTCCAGTTCCTCGGCGGCGAAGCGGTAGATCTCGTCGAACAGCGGCTGCGGGTCCTGTAGCGGCAGGTTGCGGATCTCGAACTCGAACGAGCAATCCCTGGGCACGATGTTCAGCGCCGTGCCGCCCCGGATCACGCCGGTATGGACGGTGCTGTGCGCCACATCGAACTCATTGTCCCAGGGGCCTTCCTCGCCGACCCGTTGCGCCAGGGCGGAAATGAAGCCGATCAGCTCGGCGGCGTACTGGATGGCGTTGACGCCGGTGGGCGCCAGCGAGGAGTGGCACTCGAAGCCGTGCACATGGGCGGTGACGTCGGTCTTGCCCTTGTGGGCGACGATGACCTGCATGTCGGTCGGCTCGCCGATGATCGCCATGCGCGGCTTGATCGGCAGCCCGTTGATCATGTGGATCAGATGGCGCACGCCGATGCAGCCCACCTCCTCGTCGTAGGAAAAAGCCAGATGGATCGGCGTATCCAGCCCGCGGCGCAGCATCTCGGGCACATGGGCCAGCGCCATGGCGATGAAGCCCTTCATGTCGCAGGTGCCGCGCCCATACAGCTTGCCGTCCTTCTCGACGACATTGAAGGGGTCGGTGGCCCAGTCCTGGCCGTCGACCGGCACCACGTCGGTATGGCCCGACAGCATGATGCCCGCCTTGTCGGCCGGCCCGATTGTTGCGTATAGATTGGCCTTGGGTTCGCTCTTGTCGCGCAGGATCGTGGCTTCCACGCCGTGGCCGGCCAGATAGTCCCGCACGAAATCGATCAGATCCAGATTGGAATCGCGGCTGGTAGTGTCGAAGGAGATCAGTTTTTCGAGCAGTTCGCGGCTGGTCGCGGCAAGGTCGGTCATGGTTTATTGCATCCGGGACTTGGGTTTACGGGCGAGGCGGGCCATACTATAGCGATGCGGCGGCCTCGCGCCAGCACCGCAGGCTGAAAATGAACAAATTGGAAAAGCGGGCGTGACGCCATGAAGCAGACGATCCCGGGCGTGTTCGATCTCTGGCTGCCCGAACAGGCGGCCGTCCCGGTGGTGTTCGATTCGCCTCACAGCGGCGCCGACTATCCGGTCGATTTCGATACCATTGCGCCCGAGGCCAGGCTACGCCGGGCCGAGGATATGTTCGTCGAATCCCTGTTCGATTCCGCCCCGCCGATGGGCGCGACCCTGTTGGCTGCCCTGTTCCCGCGCAGCTATATCGACCCGAACCGCGCCCTGCACGACCTCGACCGCCGCCTGATCGATGGCGTCTGGTCCGGGGATTTGCGGATGAGCGACAAGTCGCGGCTTGGCCACGGGCTGATCTGGCGGCTCTGTCCGCCCGACATTGCGATGTATAACCGCAAGCTGCGCGTGGCGGAAATCGAGGCCCGCATCCAGGGCTATTACCGGCCCTATCACCGGGCGCTGCGCTACGCCATGCAACGGGCGCTTGATCGCTTCGGCTTTGTCTATCACGTCAATTGTCATTCCATGCCGGCGGTCAGTTCGCCCATGACGGCGGCTGGCGGGTCGCGCCGGCGCGCCGACTTTGTGCTGGGCGACCGCGACGGGACCAGTTGCGATCCGGCATTCACGATGCTAGTGCGCGAGACCCTGCAAGGCTTGGGTTACGCGGTGGCGGTCAACGACCCCTACAAGGGCGTCGAACTGGTGCGCGCCTATTCCGATCCCATGGGTGGCCGCCACAGCCTGCAGATAGAAATCAACCGCGCCCTCTACATGGACGAAGACAAATTCCACCCCAGCCGCAATTTCGCGCGCCTGAAAACCGGCATCGACGCCCTGGTAGCGGCAATCTGCGACTACGCCAGCGCCCAGGTGTTGCCACGGGCGGCGGAGTAGGGGCGAAAAAGCCCCTCTACCGCGAAGCGGGGGAGAAAGTACATGCGATTTGAAGCGCGCGATTTAAAATCTTATGCTGAACCTGTTCCCCCAGACCAGTTCCGAGAAACCGAAGTCTATTTTTCCGTTACGTATGTTGATGACGAAATGCGGATTCCGGAATTGAATACGCTGGTTTTTATCGGACGGAATCTCGAAGATGGGGGTGGTGATGTTTTGCATTTTCAAGACATCGCGTCATACCTGCGAGGTGTTCGATATGCATCGGCGACCGGTGACGATCTCGCTAGTTTTTTCAAGGGTGAGAGCGCCCATACGAACCATATATTCGAATTTGAGCAAGCGCTCGAACAGTTGATGGCATGCTCACTAAGGCGACAAAATTTTTCCGGTGAGCGGGTTTAACGACAGCTTCAACTTCGCCGAATAACGCCGCGCCCGCAGGCGCCGAATTTTCGCGCGTATCCTGAAGTCGAACGGGCGCGGTCGCCGCCTTGTCCCGCGGTCCTCACGGGGCACGCCGATCCCTGACATCCGGCATCTGGCATCTGATATTCACCGCTGATCGAACTTCATCTCTATTCGGCGGTTGCGGCGGAAGGCTTCTGGGGACTCGTCGTAGTCCAGGGGTTGGTATTCGCCGAAGCCCGTGGCGGCCAGGCGTTCGGGGGGGATGCCCTGGCTTTGCAGGAAGCGCACGACCGAGATCGCGCGGGCCGTCGACAGCTCCCAGTTCGACGGGAATTCAGGCGTGTGTATCGGCGCCCTGTCGGTATGGCCATCGACCCGCAGGACCCAGTTGATTTCGCCGGGGATGGATTTCGCTATGTCGCGCAGGGTGCGGGCCAGCGCCGCCATCTGCTCGCGGCCAGCCTGGCCCAGTTCCGCCTTGCCCGAGGCGAACAGCAGTTCCGACTGGAACACGAAGCGGTCGCCGACGATGCGGATATCCTTGCGGTCGCCCAGCACGTCGCGCAGGCGCCCGAAGAATTCGGAACGGTAACGGGCGAGCTCCTGCACCTTGGCCGCCAGCGCCGCGTTCAGCCGCTTGCCGAGATCGACGATCTGCGCCTGCTGTTCCACGTCCTTGGCTTCGGACGCCTCCAGGGCCTCGTTCAGGGCGGCGATCTGGGCGCGAAGCTCCGCCAACTGGTTGTTCAGCATCGCCAGTTGCGCCTTGGCGGCCATCGAAATATCGCGCTCCCTGGCGAGATCCTCCTCGCCGGCCTTGGTCTTGACCATCAGGGTCTTCAGCTCTTCCTCAAGCTGCGCCCGATAGGCCTCCATGGCGGTAATGTCCTGCTCCAGTTCCGCCAGCTTGCGCAGTTGGATTTCGATTGTCTCGGCGTCGGCGTCGATGGTCTTGTTGGCTTCCTCCAGCTCCTTCATGCGCCGGGCAAGTTCGGCGGCGCTGTCGGCATAGGCGCGTTCGGCCTGTTTCAGCGCCGCGTCGGTCAACAGGACCTGCTTGCTTGCCTCCTCCAGCGCCGCGATCCGTTCGTCCATGCTCTGTTGTATTTTTTCCAGCGCCGCTTCCGCCGCCGCCAGCTGGGTTTCGCGGTCGGCCAGTGCCGTTTCGGCGGTCTCCGCCGTCGCCTGGCTCAGCGCCAGCGCGGCCAGTGTCTCCACAAGCGTCGCCTCGCGATCGGCAAGCTTTGTTTCCGTCTCATCCAGTGCCGCCTCGCGCCGGGCCAGCACGGCCTCGGTCGCCGCCAGCGCGGCGGCCAGCCGGCTGCGTTCGGCCTCGCTGGAATCCGCCTCGTCCTGCAGGTCGGCCAGCCGCGCGGTCATCGTATCGGTGAGGTCGCGCAGGGAACGAACCTGGGTGGCCAGCCGGTCGCGCTCCGACAGGGTGCTTTGCAACTCGCCCGACAATGAGGCGACGGTGGCCTGCAGATCCTGGTTGGCCTGTTCCTCCAGCGCCAGCAGGTCCGACAGCTGCGCCACCTCGCGGTTCAGCCGTTCCAGCGCCTCGTCCTTGCCGCTCAGCACGTCGGCCAGATAGAACTGCGCCACCACGAACAGCATCAACAGGAAGATGATCACCATCAGAAGCGTGGCCAGGGCATCGACAAAGCCCGGCCAGATGTCCGCGGTAGCGCGGCTTCTGCGCGATGGAGCGGCCATCCCTACTGCCGCGGCTTGGACTGGCCGGCGGCCGCGGCAATGGTGCGCGCCAGCAGCCGGATCTCACCGCGCAACTCTTCCAGCATCCGGTCGCGCCCCTGCGTGGTGTCCTGCGCGATCCGGGACACCGTCTGGTCGATACTCTGCAGCGCGGGGCTGTCGCCCAGCTTGTCCAGCTTGTCCGCCACTTTTTGTAAATGCCGGTCGGTGGAATCGCGGGTGCCCTCGGCCTGGCTCATGATGCGTTCCAGCCGCTCCAGACTGTCCGCGGTTTTTTCCAGCAGCGCCTGGATATAGGCGGGCACCGAGGTATCGCCCTCCGTGCCGATGCCGCCCGAACTCAGCCTCGTCAGCCCCGAAAGCCATTCTTCCAGATCGTTGTAGAACCGGTTTTGCGCCTGGCCCGCCTGCAGTTCCAGGAAGCCGACGATCAGGGACCCCGCCAGGCCGAACAGCGACGAGCTGAACGCCGTGCCCATGCCTGAAAGCGGCGCCTGCAGGCCGGCCTTCAACTGCTCGAAACCCGCACTTATATCGCCGCCGCCGGCGACCGACAGGCCCGAAATCACGCCGCCGATCGAGCGCACGGTCTCCAGCAGGCCCCAGAATGTGCCCAGCAGGCCCAGGAAGACCAGCAGGCCGATGACATAGCGCGCGAGCTCGCGCCGTTCGTCCAGCCGGCTCCAGATGCCGTCCAGCAGGGTGCGCATGGCGGTGGTCGAGAGCGAGAAGCGGCCCGCCGCGCGTTCGCCCAGCATGGTCGCCATGGGCGATAGCAGCCGCGGAGAAATATTGCTGGTGACCGCGGCCTGGTCTCGCCGGAAGCTTTCGATCCAGGTTACCTCGCGGCCCAGCGAGGCGACATTGCGGAAACTGTGGATGATGCCCCACAACAAAACCAGCAGGATTACGCCGTTCAATCCAATATTGGCGCGGAAGGCGTCGAGCAGCGTGAAGGACAGAACGGCGGCGAGAGCAGTGACAACGCTCAGGAATATTCCCATGCGGATCAGGTAAATCGTCGGTCTCGTCATATTGCTTCCCTCATCTTCCGACTCTCCGTCTCAAGGCTCCGTTACGATGGCGGCAGTGAAATCTCCACCCGGTCGCGCGGCAGTTCTTCGGTTTTGTCGCCTTGTGCGCGAACATCCATTCTTGTGCTCAGCACGCCATTCTCTACCAGATATTTCCGTACCGCCAGTGTCCTGTACAGGGACGTTCGCCGCGCCGGGGCGCCCCCGCCGGCCATTTCGCTGGCATAGCCGGTGATTTGTACCCGCACGGACGGGTTCTGCATCAGCCAGGCCGCCATTTTGTCCAGATCGGGCTTCGCCGAATCCGGTAATTCCATTACCCCCTCCGAATAGAGGATTTTTATGGCAACCGGCCGCGCCAGCGTATCGGGCGCCGTCGCCGGTGGAGTGGTAACCGGAGAATCCGGCGGAAGTGTGGCGACTCGGGGCTCCTCGGGCACCTGCAACGCCGGCGATGGCGGCGGCGTCAGCGTGGGCTGCGGCAGTTGCGGCGGCTCACCGGGTGTCGTTGCGGCCGGCGGAGCCGTCGTTGGCACGGCGGCCGGCGGGACCGGGGCGATCCTTGGCGGCGCGGGTGGCGTCACCAATGTCGGCGGTGGCGGCGGTGGCGTTACCAGCGTTGGCGGTGGTGGCGGCGCCGTCACCAGACTTGGCGGTGTCTCGTCCGGGTCGCTTGCGATCATTGGTTCGTCGGAAGGCGGCAGCCCCGCCAGCCACTGCGCGAACTCGGCCGGGGTGACGGTCAGGCGCGACTTCGGCGCCGTGGCCGGCGGTGGCAGGGGGCCGTCCCGCGTTATGGTCTGGGCGCCGGCGGTGCTCCATGACAACAGGATACAGGCAACAGCCACCAATAGCCCGGCGCGGTGTTTAGAGTCTGGCCCGGAATATGTTGCTGTTTTCATTGGCGTTTGCCGAGTCGAATGTTAGGCGCGGCCCGC
>CBFDDT010000183.1:0-7077 GCA_965603635.1 uncultured bacterium
GGCAAGGCGGCGGCTTAAAAATAGTCCCCACTTGCGTGGGCGGCACCGGCCCGCTCCCCCACCCGGCCTCCCAACGACATTGTACGCGGTGGGTGGCCGGGTGGGGGAGCGGGCTGGAGCCGGTCAAACTTTTAACAACAGCATCTTTGACGGCGGGACCAGCCGTGCTAATAGCACGCGCCATGCTGACAATCGATGGACTGACATACCGGATCGCGGGCCGGACTTTGCTGGAACGCGCCTCCGCGCGGCTGCCCGCCGGCGCGCGAATCGGACTGGTGGGGCGCAACGGGACCGGCAAATCGACCCTGTTGAACCTGATCGGCGGCACTATCGCGCCGGACGATGGCGATATCCGCATCCGAAACCGCGCGCGCATCGGCACCGTCGCCCAGGAAACACCGACCGGCAAGCAAACCCCGCTGGAAATCGTGCTGGCCGCCAACGTCGAGCGCGCGGCCCTGCTGGCCGAGGCGGAAACCGCGACCGATCCGCACCGGGTCGCCGAAATCCATGAAAGACTGGCCGATATCGACGCGCACCGGGCGGAGGCGCGGGCGGCGACCATCCTGGCCGGGCTGGGCTTCGACGAGGCGGCGCAGGCGCGCGCCATTCAGGAATTTTCCGGTGGCTGGCGCATGCGCGTGGCGCTCGCCGCGGTGCTGTTCGCCGAACCCGACCTGCTGTTGCTGGACGAGCCAACCAACCATCTGGACCTGGAAGCCGCCATGTGGCTGGAGGGATTCCTGGCCAGCTATCCCAATACCATGCTGCTGGTCAGCCATGACCGCGACCTGTTGAACAAGGCGGTCGACGGCATCTGGCATCTGGAACGGCAAAAGCTGGTCGCCTATCGCGGCGGTTACGACCGGTTCGAACGCACAAGGCGCGAGGCCATGGTCCACCAGTCGGCCATGGCGACTCGCCAGGCTTCCGAGCGCAAGCGCATCGAAGGCTTCATCGATCGCTTCCGCTATACGGCCTCCAAGGCCCGGCAGGCGCAGAGCCGAATCAAGGCGCTGGAAAAAATGGAGCCGATCGCCTCGGTGATCGAGGACCGCACCGAACGCTTCGACTTCCCCCAGCCCAAGCCGCTGGCCCCGCCGATCGTAACCCTGGAAGACGCGTCCACGGGCTATGATGCCGACAATCCGGTGCTGCGGGGGATGAACCTGCGCATCGACATGGATGACCGCATCGCGCTGCTGGGCGCCAACGGCAACGGCAAGACGACGCTGCTACGCCTGCTGGCCAAAAGGCTCGGCCCGCTGGAGGGAACGGTCAACCGGTCCGGCAAGCTGAATGTCGGCTATTTCGCGCAGAACCAGCTTGAGGAACTGCCCGAGGGGCAAACCCCGGTTCAGCATATGACGGCCCTGATGCCGCTTCTCGGCGAGGCGCGGGTGCGCGGCCATCTGGGCCGGTTCGGCCTGACCGGCGACCGCGCCATCACCCGCATCACGGATTTGTCCGGCGGCGAGAAGGCGCGCCTGCTGCTGGCCACCATCACCCGCGACGCGCCGCATCTGCTGTTGCTGGACGAGCCCACCAACCATCTGGACGTGGACGCCCGCGCGGCGCTGGTGCAGGCGCTGAACGAATATGAGGGCGCGGTGATACTGGTCAGCCATGACGCCCATCTGGTGGAGCTGGCGGCGGACCGGCTGTGGCTGGTCGCCGACGGAACCTGCAAGTCCTACGAGGGCGACCTCGAGGATTACCGCCGGCTGCTGCTGGACGAGGCGCGCGCGGTACGCCGCCAGGCGCGGGGCGAGAAACCCAAGGCGTCCGTCAACAAGGCCGACGAACGCCGACGCCGCGCCGAGGCCCGCACCGTCACCGCCAATCTGCGCAAGGCCATCAAAACGGCGGAGGCGCGGGTTGGGAAACTGCAGGCGGAAAAAGACACCCTGCACGGCAAGCTGGCCGACCCGAAGCTCTATGACGGCCCGGCCAACGAGGTCTCGGCGCTGAACAAGCGGGCCGGCGAGATAGACCGGGATATCGAGACCGCCGAGGCGGAGTGGCTGGAAGCGCAGGCGGCGCTGGAGGCGACGGGGGAGTGAACAGGTCGGCAAGTTTTCGTATTTGCGTCTCGTAAGCACCACGGCTCCCCACCGACGCATCCTTCGACAGGCTCAGGATGAGGAGTGAGTGGATTGATTTTAAATAAAAATCCTCATCCTGAGCCTGTCGAAGGATGAAACCACTCGACCGTCCTCCGCCGAGCCCCTCTACCCTCAATCCTTCTTGTGGGTGATGAATTCCAGCTTGTCGTCCGTCCATTTCATGGTGAACTGCCTGGTTTCGGCGGTCTCCGCCGAGCCGAAGGCGTCGGCCTTGTAGACGATGTCGGCGACGACGATCTTGTCGTCCAGCCGCTGGACATCGAGTCCCGAGATATAGGGGCGCTGCAGCCAGGGCCAGGAAATATTGGCGCGGCGGATGTAATCGTGCAGCCGGAGTTCCATCGCCTCGCGATTTTCCGCAACATAGACGGCGATTTCGTCGCGCGATTTGTAGGCGTTGGCTTCACCCTCGGCTTCCTTCTGGGCCAGCGCGGCAAGTTTTTGCTCGCGTTCCTTCAACTCCGCGATGTGGAGTTGCGCCAGTTCGACAAAGGCGCCCTGCGGATATTTCGCCAGATAGGCCTCCAGCCGCGCCGGTCGGTCGCTGTCCTTGACGGCGTCCCAGAAGGCAAGCTCGACCGCGTCTTCCTGGGCGGCCGGCGCCGCCTCACCACCGTCCGGCGAGGCCAGCGCACCGCCCTCGGTTCCCGGCAGTTCGAAGACAAAATCGCCCTGGTCGTAATCGGGGTCGCGCAGCTTGCCATAGCGGGGCGTCTGGCGGTTCTGGCTGTAGTTGCTGACCGCGTTGCCGAGGAAAATGCCTAACTCGGTCGCGGTCAGGTAACCGTCGGTGTTGGCGTCGGCGCCCCGCTCTCCGTTCAGCGCACCCAGAAACAGTTCGCGGAAGCGGCCGTCGTCGGGCACTTCCTGGTCGGCGTCGCCGGCGGTCTGGAACTGACGCACCGGGTCCATCGCGGCGCGGGTGATCGCCGGCGGCGGCGCGCCGCGCTGGGAGGCGAAAATGGTGCCGGCGAAGCAGGTGTCGAACACCGTATAGGCATGTTTCGCGTACGCCATCCGGACATATTCGCCGAACCGCCTGAGCGACAGCGCCTTCAGCCGGAACCTGGCCCCGGCCTCGGGCCGCGGCGCATCGGCGGGCACCAGGAAACCCTCGCCGAATTCGGTGAAGCCGTGGCCGGCATACCAGACAAACAGCCGGGCCTGCGGATCCTCGCCCTTGATGACGAAGAATTCCTCGAAGGTCTGCTTCATTTCCACGGAATTCAGGTTGGTCGCCAGCGTGACCTCGAACCCCCGGTTCTCCATCTCCGCCGCCATCAGTTCCGCGTCCTTGACCGCGTTGATCAGGCTGGGCCAGCCGTTGGTGTAGGCGTTGATGCCGATCACCAGCGCGTAGGAATTGCTGTAAAGCTGAGAACTCCTGGGGACCTTGGGCGCCGCCGGTTCCGTCTCATCCTGGGCCTCCGCGGCATCCGCGGCGGTATTTTCGACAGGCGCCACGGTCGCTTCTTCCGCCTGGGTCTCGTCAGCCGCGGGAGGAACCGATTCCGCCCCGGCTGGCTGCGCGGGCAAAACCTCGTCGGCGGGAACCTCCTGCGCATGGATTTGGCTGCCCCACGGCGGCAAAATTCCGGTCAAAACCAGAAATAAAACAACGATCAACGCCCTGATCATGCGGCAAATCCCATAAATTACGCTTCCCCCGTTATTGTAGCGTTATTGCGAAATCCGGACAAGCCGCCGACAATCGGCGGCGGCAGTGCGAAAACCCACATCTTTTCCGCCCACGGGTGTATTACTATATAATGATACCACGACGGCGTACGAAGAAAGCGCCACGCGTGGCGGGGGGTAGGGAGAATATTGTTCCAGGAGGGACGCAAGATTATGAGAACAAATACATTTCCGGCGATATTGCTCGCCACCACGGTCATATTAACCGCTGCCGCCGCCCATGCGCAGCCGGTGGCGATCGTCGAGGATGCGCAGGGTGAGGGCGTTCCCGTACAGATCATGGAACTGCTAGAGGAAGGCGCGGTGATCGAATTGCCCGATGGAACCAGCATCGTGCTGGGCTATCTGGGCTCATGCCTGCGCGAACATATCGCCGGCGGCAAGGCGACCGTCGGCGCCGACCAGAGCGAGGTATCCGGTGGCGAGGTCACGCGTGAGACGATTCAGTGCCAATCCGCCTCGGCCGCGGCCTCATCGCAGTCCGGCGAGGCCGGCGCCCTTATTTTCCGGGGCGGCCCGGACGGCCCGGAATTTCCGGCAAAAATAAGCGATATAAACCCGGCCTTCCTGCTGGACGGCGTAACCGAGGGCACGCTGATCATCGAGCGCCTCGACCGGACGGAAGCCACGCGCGAGCTGGCGGGTCCCGGCCCCCTGTTCGACACGCTGGGCAATGGCGAACCATTGAGCCGCGGCGGCCATTACCGTGTGAAGCTTGGCGATCGTGAGACCGAGATCAAGATCGACCGCTATGCGGGCCTGACCACGGTCCCGGCCCTGGAACGTCTCGTCCGCTTTTGATTCAATCTGTCCGATATGCGGGTGTGGCGGCGGTTATTGCGCTGCTGGCCTGCCTTGCGGGGTTGTTTCTGGCGCCCTGGGTCGACGGGATCGCCTTCGACGCGGTCTACTGGATCCAGGCCGACCGGTCTGAACAGGCGGACAGGCCGGCCGACCGGGATACTACCCCGGTCAGCGTGATCGTCATCGACGAGGAAACCTACAGTCGCCCGCCCTTCGCGGGAACGCCGCGGGTTCTGTGGACCCCGCACCTTGGGGCGGTGCTGAACGCCTTGACGGAGGCCAGGGCCAGCGTCGTCGGTTTCGACATGGTCTTCGCCACCTCGGCCACCGGGCTGGTGTTGAATTATGACCGCGATTTTCTGCTGGCCATGCGCAAGAGCGGCATGCAGGGCCGCGTGGTCATCGGCGAGTTGCTGGCCGATCCGCTGCCCATCGGCCCGGCCCCGGCATTCGCCTTCGCGATCGGCCACCCCACCAGCATCCGGCCGGTGAATATCCGCCGCGACGCCGATGGCGTGGTGCGCAACATGCCGCTGTTTTTCGATGCCAAGGACGGGCCGAAAACCAGCTTCGCGCTGGAAATCGCCATGCGCCATCTGAGGAAACCGGTCGCCCAGGCCGATGACGGTTCGGCCAGTTTCGAGGGGGTGGCGGTCCCCGGCACGGCCGGTGGAAACCTGTTCCTCGATCCCGGCTCCAATGGCCATCCCGCGCCCACCTATTCATTCGCCGATCTTTACGATTGCGCGGCGGCGGGGCAGACTGATTTCTTCGCCGAACATTTCGCCGGCCGCATCGTTCTGGTCGGGTCGGACCTGCTGGCCGAGGACCGCATCGTCGCCAGCAACCGGCTGCTGCTGCGCGACGCAACGCCGGCGACGGTGACCGCGCGCTGCTCGAATTACGAAGGCTCTATCCTGCCACTGCCGGTGGTCGACAACACCATAGCCGGGGTCTATCTGCATGGCGCCGCGATCAGGCAGATTCTGGGGCCGGGCGGGCCGGACTGGCTGTCGGGAAAACCAGCCTGGGCCCTGCTGTTCGTGACCGCGTTCCTGTTCGCCATCCTGTCGGTAAGGACGAGTGGTGTAACGCTGGTGGCCATTCTTCTTACAGCCATGGTGGCGCCCCTCGCCCTGGCGATGGCGGCCTACAAGAGCGCGCTGGTGCTGCCGCTGGGCGGGATGATGATCGCCGCCCTGGGCGGCATCGGCGGCATGGCGGGCTATCGCCGCCTGGTCGTCGACAGCAGCGAACGCTATCTGCGCCGGGTCTTTTCGCTCTATCTGCCGAAGGCGCAGGTCGACCGGCTGGTGGAATCCGGCGGCGCGCCGGCGCTGGGCGGCGAGCAGCGCGTCGTTTCGATCATGTTCGTCGATCTGGAGGGTTTCACCACCATCGCCGAGGATCTGGCCCCGGAAGAGGCCGCCGCTTTGCTGAACCGCTGTTTCGACCGGCTGGGCGACATCATCGAGGACAATCACGGCCATATCGACAAGTTCATCGGCGACGGGCTGATCGCCATTTTCGGCGCCCCCGTTCCCGACCCGAACCATGCCGGAAATGCCGCAATTTCGGCCAGCGCCATGCTGCGCTCGCTGGAAGAAAACCCGATCGAGGCGCCGGCGGGCCAGCTGCGTATCCGTGTCGGCGTCAATACCGGTTCGGTGCTGATCGGCAATATCGGCAGCAGCCGGCGCTTCAACTACACGGTGATCGGCGACTCGGTAAATCTGGCGGCGCGGCTGGAAAGCCTGAACAAGGCCTACGGCACGCGCCTGCTGGTCAGCGACGATACGGTGACAGCCTGCGGAGAAGGGAGTTTCCGCGAGATCGACCTGGTCGCCGTAACCGGCCGCAGCGCGCCGACGGCGGTATTCCAGCCGGTAGAGGACAGCGCCGGGGCCACCCGCTACGCCGAAGCGCTGGCCCTGTACCGCCAGGGCGATTTCGGCGAGGCCCGCGCCATCTTCACCGAACTGGCGGACCGCGACCCGGCGGCGGCCACGCTGGCCCAGCGCTGCAAAACATACGAAACCAACCCGCCACCCGACTGGGACGGTGTGTTCAGGCCCGGGAGCAAGTAGATGGCGCGCAGCCGGCATACCCAAACCAGCAAATTCCTCAGCTACGTGCTGCGCCACCAGCCGGACAGCATTGGCCTGACACTGGATGCGCAAGGCTGGGTCGCCGTGGCCGACCTGTTGTCGGCCGCCGCGCGCCATGGCAAGGCGATCACGCGCGGAGAGCTGGACGAGGTCATAGAGACAAGCGACAAGAAGCGCTTCGCCCTTGATGAAACGGGTGAGAGAATTCGCGCCAGCCAGGGCCATTCGGTCGAGATCGAGTTGGGTTACCAGCCGGTTGAGCCTCCTGAAACCCTGTATCACGGCACCGCGCCCCAATTTCTCGATGCGATCCGCAGGGATGGTCTGAAACGCATGAA
>CBFDDT010000184.1:0-7033 GCA_965603635.1 uncultured bacterium
TCGGCCTGCTCGGCGAATACCGCATGGACGACCGCTTCGCCGTGCTGGCCGCGATGCGCCACCCCATCGTGCTGATGATGCCCGCCACCCACGAATGGGCCGGCCGCCCAAGCGTCTCGATCACCGAACTGCAAGGCGCCCCCATGGTGCTGCGCGAGAAAGGCTCGGCCACCAGGCGCAGCTTCGAAACCGCCCTGGCCGAGGCCGGCGTCACCCCGGAAATCGTGCTGGAAATCGGCAGCCGCGAAGCGGTGCGCGAGGCCGTCGCCACGGGGTTGGGCCTGGGCGTGGTCCAGGAACCCGAACTCGGAGAAGACACCCGCATCGCCCACGCCCGGATCGAGGACGCCGACCTGCAAGCCACCGAGCTAATCGTCTGCCTGGAAGAACGCCGAGAGAGCCCGGTGATGCGGCGGCTGGCGAAACTGATCGGGGACGCGGGGCGGTAATGGTCTGCGCCCCGAGCACACGCTACGGCCTCCAACGTCCTACTGTTATCGCGCAAGCGCTGCTTTGCTTGACGCAGGTCAATGCGCGGGGTCGATAATGGCGTCCATATTCATGATCTGGTGAATTCCCTTTGCTCGAGCGACGGAGACACTGCCATGTTCAAAACGATTCTGGCGCCCACCGACGGCTCCGACCACGCCAACAAGGCGGTTCGCATCGCAGGCGATCTGGCGGGCAGATACGACGCCGATCTGATCCTGCTGCATGTGCTGCTGCGCGACCATCTTGACGAAGGGCTGAAGCATTATGCCGAGGTCGAGGGTCTGGCCAAAGGCCGGCCACTCCCGGAAGCGATTGCCAGCATTCCCGCGGCACGGTTCCCGGTCTCGATGGTTCCCGGGAACGGTGGCGATACGACGAAATCGATGCTGAGCGCCGTCGCCGAACTTATCCTGCACACCGGCGAGGAAGCCGCACGAGAGAATGGGGCCAAGAAGCTGCGCAGCCTGATCGAGGACGGCGACCCGGCGCAACGCATCCTGGAAAGGGCGGCGTCCGAGAGCGCTGATCTCATCGTCATGGGCAGCCGCGGGTTTTCCGATCTCAAGGGGCTCATCGTCGGTAGCGTCTCCCACAAGGTGAGCCATCTCGCGCCTTGCGCGGTGATGTCCGTGCGCTAGTGGCCCAGCCGATGACCCTTTGCCGCGCCGCGGCGCTTATTGCCGGAATTCTCTTCGCGCTGGCCATCCAGCCGGCCCATGCGGGCACGGCGGCCTGCGACGACTGGGCGGCGAAGTGGTCCCTGATCGCGGGATTCGGGAAGTTTTTCAAGATCGAGGGGGAGCATCGGGAAAACCTGGTGGGGAATTTCAATATGGCCCCGCCGCAAACCCGCCTCGCCCCCGACATGGTCGGTTATAGCTGGGGCGGTGGCAGCGATTTCGCGCGGCTCTATATGGTCGCGGACGGCTGCGTGCTGGCCGAGCGGCTGTATCCCATGAAGCTGGTCTGGCAAATGATGGGAAGTTATCCCGCCGTCCCGACGGACATGGATAAATCCGGCGAGCGTTATGTCGCGCAAATGCGGGAACAGCAGGCGCTGCGCCAGGAATTGGAAAAACTGGCCCTGGAAAGCGCGCGCCAGGCCGCCGGGGCGGAAGGCGAATACGACCCGGACAGCACCGCCGGGGACGACCAGTTCATGGAAGAGATGGACTGACGGGCATCACCCCCTCCGCCTCATCGCCCAGCGCCTGGCGGACCATGTTCTGGAAATGGTGCAGCGTGTGTTCGCAGACGTCAACAACCGCCACTACCCCCGCATCCTTTCCGCCTTCGGGTCGAACAGGGGTTCGGTGAAGAGGGTGGCCTTGCGCAAATCGCCGAGGATTTCGATCTGGAACGCCGCGCCCTCTTCGATCATCTCGATCGGCACGAAACCGAAGGCGACGGATTTTCCTGCAAAATGGGCGTAACCGCCGGATGTCACATATCCGACCACATCGCCGTCTTTCCAGATCGGCTCCCAGGCCACCACGTCGGCATCGTCGGCGTCCACGATGAAATGGCACAGGCGGCGGGCCGGCGGGTTGTTCATCTGCGCCAGGTAAGCCTCGCGGCCGATGAAGCCGTCCTTCTTGTGGTTCACGAAGCGGTCCATGCCGGTTTCGGCCGGGGTGTAGTCCGGTTTATATTCGCGCATCCACGAGCCGAAGTTCTTTTCCAGCCGCAAGCTCATCATCGCGCGCATGCCGAAGGGACGCAGGCCCAGATCCACGCCGGCCGGGGCCAGCGCCTCGTATAGCGCCACCTGTTTGTCGGCGGCCACGTAGATCTCATACCCCAGATCGCCGGTGAAGGAGACCCGGGCGACGATGGCGTCGATGCCGCCGACCTTCATTGCGCGCACCGACAGGAACGGGAAAGCCTCGTTGGAAACGTCCGTGTCGGCCACGCGGGCCAACAGTTCGCGGGCTTTCGGGCCGGCGATCTGGAAGCCGATGCGTTCCAGCGAGATATTGCGCAAGCTAACGCCATCCGCCGCCATATGGTCCTGGAACCAGCGCGTGTGATAGGCCTGCGCGCCGAACGACGCGGTGAGCTGGAAATGCTCCGGCCCCAGCCGCATGACCGTGAAATCACCGACCAGCCGGCCGCTCTCCGCCAGCATCGGGGTCAGCGAAATCCGGCCCTCTTTCGGCAGGCGCCCGGCCATCACATGGTTCAGCCAGGCCTCGGCTCCCGGGCCGGTGACCTCGTACTTGCTGAAATTATGGATTTCATTAATGCCCACGGCGGTGCGCACGGCGCGGCATTCCTCGCCCACCGTCTCAAAAGCATTGGAGCGCCGGAAGGATGGAATTTCAATGCGTTCCTCGCCTTTCCGCGCAAAATAGTTCACATGCTCCATGCCGTAGGCCGCGCCGAATACCGCGCGCTGTTTGTCCCAGATGGCGTAGGCCGGGGTGGTCTGATGCGGGCGGGCGGCCGGCAGTTCCTCGTTGGGATAGGTGATGGCGAAGCGGCGCTGATAATTCTCGCGCACCTTGGCCACCGTGTAGGGCTTGTCGCACCAGTCGCCGAAGCGCGCCACATCCATCGCGAAGACATCGCGCGAGGGCGCGCCCTCGACCATCCATTCGGCCAGCGTCAGCCCGACGCCGCCGCCCTGGCTGAAGCCCGCCATCACGGCGCAGGCCGACCAGTAGTTTTTCAGGCCCGGCACCGGCCCGACCAGCGGGTTGCCGTCGGGCGCGAAGGTGAAGGGACCGTTGATGACCTTCTTGATGCCCGCGGTCTCGAGGCTGGGATAGCGGCGGTAGGCCGCCTCAAGCGAGTCCGAGATACGGTCGAGATTGTCGGGCAGCAGTTCCAGTCCGAAATCCCACGGCGTGCCCTCGACCTTCCAGGGATCGCAGTCCTGCTCGTAAATGCCGATGACCAGGCCGCGGCCTTCCTGGCGGAAATATGTCCCGCCGCCGGGGTCCATGACATGCGGCAATTCAGTTTTGCGCTCATAAACCTCGGGAATGTCGTCACTGATCAGATATTGATGCTCCATCGCCTGCAGCGGCAGCCAGACGCCGGCCATCGCGCCGACCTCACGCGCCCACAGGCCCCCGGCATTGACCACATGCTCGGCCCGGATCGTGCCCTGTTCGGTGACCACGTCCCAGCTACCGTCCGGCTGGGGCACCAATTCCTCGACCTTGTTATGCTGGTAGATCTCGGCGCCCTGCAGGCGCGCCGCCTTGGCATAGGCGTGGGTGGTGCCGGCCGGGTCCAGATGGCCGTCCAGCGGGTCGTAGAGCGCACCCAGGATGCCGTCGGTATCGATCACCGGGCAGAGCTTCCTGATCTCATCCAGCCCGAGGATTTCCGTATCCAGCCCCATATGGCGGTGCATGGCGCGCGCGGCCTTGAGGAAATCCAGGCGTTCGGGCGTGCTGGCGATGGTCAGCCCGCCCACATGATGCAGCCCGCAGGACTGGCCGGAAATCTCCTCCAACTCCTTGTACAGGCGGATCGTATAGCCCTGCAGCGCCGCCATGTTGGTGTCGGCGTTCAACGTATGGAAACCCCCGGCCGCATGCCAGGTGGACCCGGCCGTCAGTTCCGAGCGCTCGATCAGCACCACATCGCGCCAGCCGAGCTTGGTGAGGTGGTAAAGCACGCTGCACCCGACAACGCCGCCACCGATGACGGCTACCTGTACATGGGTTTTCATTTGTATTTGGCTCCCTGCCTAATGCCTTCCCTCGATCCCTCCACGTCATTGCGAGGCGCATGGCGCCGCGGCAATCCAGAATGCCGGCTCGAAGACTGGATTGCCGCGTCGGCTTCGCCTCCTCGCAATGACGGCGAGATGTGGGTTTTGAAACCGTCCATCCTCACCCCAATACCGAAAAGCTGCTGTCCGGGTTTATCTCGCGCAGGCGCGAGTAAAACCCGATGCTGACCTCGCGGTCGACATGCTTGAGGCGGAACGTCACCGGGTCGCGGTCATGGTCATGGCCAGCCTCGCAAGCCTCTATCAGGTCGGCCATCATCTCGCCGGCGATCGGCGCGTTCTTGAACTGGTTGCCGCTGGTGCCGACCCCCATGTAGAAACCCGGCAGGTCGGACTTGTCGTAGATCGGAATCCAGTCGTCCGACACGTCGTAGAGCTCGACCACGCCCTTGGTCTGGTTGGGGATGCCCAGACCGGGATAGCGCTGGGCCAGGCGCATGACCATGACCCGCCACTGTTCGCTGAATTCCTTGTTGAAATCGTCCGGGTCGACCCATTCGCGCTCGTCGCATTCCGGGTCTTCGCTGCCGATCAGCACATAGTTGCCAAGTTCCGGCCGGCAGTAGGTCGAAACATCGTTGTCCGAACAGACCATGCCGTCACGTTCGAAATCGAAGCCTTTGGGCGAGGGCACATGGGCGACCTCGTGGCGCAGCGCCCTGGTCTTGATATGCATGCCCTCTTCCACGCCGGCCATCTGGTTGACCTTGGCCGAATGCGGTCCGGCGATATTGACCACTATCGGTGCGTCGATGGCCGTGCCGTCTGCAAGCGTTACGCCCGCCACGCGACCGTTCGCCCGGCGGATTTCCGCGACCTCGCAATTGAAACGGAATTCCGCGCCGTTGGCTTCGGCGGCGCGCTGAAGATTATGGGTCGCGAGCTGCGGGTCGGTGATGTAGCCGCCGGTCGGGAAGAACACCGCGCCCTGGATCTCGCCGCCTGTCGGCTCACCAAAGCCCTCGTCTTCCGGGCGCTTGGCCGGGCCGAAGCATTTGACATCGACGATCGGCATTTTGGCGAGCAGGCCCGCCTGATCCAGATCGTCGCAAGGCGCGCCGATTTCCGCCATCAACTCCATCGCATGCCGCAGCATGCCGTTCCCCTCGCTCTTCATCACCAGGCAGCCGCAATCGACATAGCGGGCCAGGCCGCGCTCGTCCGGCGCGCCCAGGAAATTCTCCCAGTCCTTCCAGTAGAAATGGCTCTCATAGGCGATGGCCGAACCGTCCACCGTGGAATAGTAGGGCCGAATAATGGCGCAGGAACCGCCCGTGGAGCCGTAACCGGCGGCCGGCAGCTTGTCGATGACCAGCGGCTTGCGGCCCTTGCGCGCGAGCGCCAGCGCGGTGGCCGCGCCGATGATGCCGGCGCCGATGACGATGGAATCGTATGAGTCGGACATTTGCCCCCCAGGGTTCTTTATTATCGCGTTAGCATTGATCGTGATTTTGGCGCAAGCCGCCTCGCCGCTTACGACCCTTTGTCCACCAGAAACGACAGCGGTTAGACGCTCTCGGCCAACCGTTTGACGACCTCGCCCATCCTGTCGGCCTCCAGGTTGGCGAAGGCGAGGCGCAGGTAGCTTTCCTGTCCCGGCCCGAACATGGAACCGGGCAGGCACAGCAGGTTATGGTCGGAGGCCAGCATGCGGGCCACGGCGGATGAGTCCCGGTCAGTGAAAGGATGCCGCGCCCAGGCGAAATAGGCGCCGCTGGAGACCAGTTGGTAACCGCTGTTGGTCGCCCGGAACGCCGTGCGCAGGGTTTCGGTCCGCTCGGCCATCAGGTCGCGCTTTTCGGCCCGCCAACCGGCCAGATGGCCGAGCCCGTAAAGCGCCGCCTCCTGCCCGATGCGCGGGGCGCAGATAGCGATGCAATCCATTATCTTTTCAATTGCACCCATGATCGCCGGCCCGCCGGCCACCGAGCCCACGCGATAGCCGGTCAGGCTGTAGGCCTTGGAAAAACTGTAAAGCTGAATGAAGTTGTCGCGCCAGTCCGCGCGGGTGAACAGATCGTGCGGCGGCGCCGCGCCATCCATGAAATCCTTATAGGTCTCGTCCAGCACCAGCGCGATGTTACGCTCGCGCGCCAGCTCGTAAAATGCCGCTATCAGGTCCGGTGGATAAATCGCGCCGGTCGGATTATTCGGCGTGACCAGCACGATGGCGCGCGTGCGCTCGCCGATCAGGGCGGCCGCGTCGGCGGGGTCGGGCATCGCGCCCCTGGCCTCGCCGCAATTCAGGGGGACCGGCGTAACCCCTTGCATCTGCAACCACATCTGATGATTAAAATACCAGGGCGTGGGCAGAATTACCTCATCCCCGGGCCCGGCCAGCGCGCTCATCGCCACGCAGAAGGCCTGGTTGCAGCCCGCCGTGATGCCGAAATCACCAGCCGCGAGATCGGCGCCATAGGCCTCGCCCATATGGGCGGCCAGGGCAGCGCGCAGATCGGGAACGCCGAGAATATCGGTATAGAGCGACGAATCGGGTTGTTGCACCGCCGCCGACAGATGGTCCCGCAGCGCCTCGGCCGGCGGATAGCTGGGCACCGCCTGGGCCATGTTCAGCAGGGGCTTGCCGGGCGGAAAGGTCCGCCCCTCGATCCAGCCCTGGGCCTCGGCGATCGGCGGCTCGGCCACCCCCAGCACCAGCGGATTTGCGCGATACGGCATTCTGTCCCTGCCCTCCATCACCGTTACCCTTGCCTAAGAGTCTGGCCCGAAATATTTTACTGTTTTCATTGGCGTTTGCCGAGTCGAATGCAAGGCGCGGCCCGCGGGGCGATG
>CBFDDT010000185.1:0-7019 GCA_965603635.1 uncultured bacterium
TCGTCGAAAACCCCCTGGCCGCCCGGATGCGCGAGGTGGTCGAAAGTAATGGCGGTATCGTTACCGAGATCGGCGTGATCGACGCCAAGGGCCTCAGCATCGCGCAGTCCAGTGCGAATTCCGACATCTGGCAGGGCGAGGAGGTCAAATTCACCAAGACTTTCCTGGTCGGGCCCGACGCCGTATTCATCGACGAGGTTGAGTTCGATGGCTCGACCCAGTCGATCCAGTCGCAAGCGAACTTCTCTGTGGCTGACCCGGAAACGGGCAAGGTCATCGGCGCGGTGACGGTGGGCATCAACGTCGACGCCCTCCAGTAATATCGGCAGCGGAAATTTACCGTTGAAACGCCCGGGTCATTCCTGGCCCGGGCGTATTGCCATGACTACCGCCAGAAAAAATAATTTCAAAAAATAACAAGATTTCAGAGGCAGTGAGTATGTTAGCGAAATTCAGATTGACGACGATTCAAAGCAAGGCCATCGCCGTATTTTCCGTGATTTTCCTGGTATCGTGTTCGGTTTTAATTGCCAGCCAGGCCGTTTCGGAACGGCAGCATACGATCGACCTTTTCCTCGAAGACAAGATGGTCGAGACAAACCTCGTGGCATCGGCGATGGCGGGCGCGTTGCGCTGGAAAAAACAGCAGGTTTTTGACGAAACCTATGTCCGGACGGGCCTGGTGAGCGTCGAGAATTTGTTGAACCTGTCGGCGATCAAGGGTGACGGCACGGTTATTTTCGACCGGGCCAACACGGATACAGGCTTGGATTTCGCCAAAATCCTCGAGGGAGGCGTTCCGCTTGCCGACACGCCGGCATACCGGATCGAAGATGGCTACGTGATCGTATCGGCCCCGTCCATCTACCAGTCGGCGAAGCGGGAGAAGCATCTGACCGTCGGCCACATCGTCCTTTTCTGGGATATCAGCGAGCTGGAAAGTTCGCTTGCGCGCTCCGTGCTGAACAGCGTCCTGTTGTCGGTTCTGGTGATCGCCATGTCGGTTGCGGTTCTGGTCATCATGTTCCGCAGACTCGTAAGCACCCCCCTGTCCGGCGTGATCGATGCGATACAACAGCTTGCCGCGGGAAATCACGACATCGAGGTGCCGCATCTGTCCAAGACGGACGAGATCGGCACGGTGGCGCGCTCGTTGCAGGTGTTGCGTGACGCGGTCGCCAAGGCGTTCACGCTGGGGCAGATGGTGGAACAAACGACTGTCAACGTCATGACGATTGATGTCGAGAGCTTCACTATCGATTATGCGAATGAGACGAGTCGCGACACCCTGAAATCGCTTTCCCACGCCGTTCGGTACGACAGCGACGACATCGTTGGCGAATCGGCCGCCGTCTTGTTCGCCGACGATGCCGAGAGCGTGCGGGATCTGCTGCGCGACCCGGCGAACCTGCCCTACAGCACGAATGTTTCTCTTGGCGACGAGGTGTTGACGATTTCCGCCACGCCGATCTATGACCGCAACGGGGCCTATGTCGCGCCGATGCTGAACTGGTCGGTGATCACCGACCAGGTAAAAATCGCCAATCGCGTACAGGAAGTGGTAGGCGTCGTCGCGAACGCCTCCGCCGAGTTCGAACAGACCGCGCGGACCCTGGTGTCGAATGCCGAGCAGACCCAGCATCAGACGACGGCCGCCGCCGGCGCCTCGGAACAGTCCAACGCAAACATGCAAAGCGTCGCCAGTTCCGCCGAAGAGCTGTCGAGTTCCATCGACGAAATTTCCCGTCAGGTCGACAAGTCCAGCGCCATCTCGCAGAAAGCAGCCGGAAAGGCTGAAAGCAGCAACAGGAAAATCCAGAGCCTGGTTGGGGCCAGCCGGAAAATTGGCGAAATCGTGCAAATGATCAACGAGATCGCCGGGCAGACCAATTTGCTGGCATTGAATGCGACCATCGAGGCGGCGCGCGCCGGCGAGGCGGGCAAGGGATTTTCGGTGGTGGCCGGCGAAGTCAAGAATCTCGCCAACCAGACCGCCCGGGCCACCGCCGAAATTGCCCAACAGATTGACGCCATGCAAGCGGCCACCGACGACGCGGCGACGACCATCCACGACATTGGCGATGTGATTGTCGAGATTAACGACATTGCGATAACGGTGGCATCGGCAATGGAGGAACAGGGCGCCTCGACCCGGGAAATTTCCCGTAACGTCCATCAAGCCGCCAGTGGCGCACGCGTCGTCGCGGAAAACATTGGCGCCGTCGATGGCGGCGCACAGGCGACGGGTGCGTCGTCGGAACAACTGCTCCGCTCGTCGCAGGAACTCGCCCAACATTCCGCCAATCTGCGCAGCGAAATCGAGGCATTCCTGGCGCGGATCAACGTGGCCTGACCTTGACTCGTCGGGGCGGGTTGTTACGCGGTGGGCATCAATGCGTGATGGTTTCTGTCATCCTTCGCTCATCGCGTAGGCGATGTCGGCGCGGACCAGTTCGTCGAAGGTCTCCAGGGGCATTTCGTCGTCGGACATGAACTCGACGAAGCGGGCGTTGTGTAGATTGTACAACACCCCGGCCGCGATTGTGCAGGGATAGTCCGCCGGCAGGTGGCCGCGGTCGCGGAGGATATACAGCAGGCTGGTCAACATGCGCACCAGTTCCTGGTCAAGCGCCGCGTAACCCCGTCCGAATTCCGAATTGCCTTCGATAACAGCCGTCGCAATGACATGCCGCCAGATCGGCTTTTTCAGATATTCCAGCGCATGGCGGCAGATCGCCCGCGAGAAATTCAATACGGCTTCCAGGGGTTCGGGCGGCGGGTCGCCTAGAATCGCGTATATCTTCTCGATCAGGATGCTGTCGCTCTCGCTGACCAGCGCCAGTAGCACGCCGCCCTTGGTGCCATAGTGATTGAATATGGTGACGGCGGACACCTCGGCGGTTTCCGCGATGGCCTCGATGGTCGCGGCCTCGTAGCCGCGTTCCATGAAGTGCAGGCGCGCGGCCTTCAGTATCTGCCGGCGCCGCCCGGCCTTCTGACTTTCGCGAAGTCCACTCATTTTTTGAGTCCCGGTTCGATTCTTGCCGACAGGCCCCGATTCGTGGTTTTATCTTGTCCCGCGGGGCGCGGCATTAAAATTAATGTAGACTAAAAAACTTTAGTCCGCTAAAGTTTTTTTATGAAAATTTAAAACTAACCAGACGGAGGCAGGAAAATGACCCTGAAAAAACTGATCGCGGCGCTGATCGTGGCGCCCTTCATCGCACTGGCCGCGGGCCAGGCGATGGCCAAAGAGAAAATCCGGGTGGGCATCGCCGTGTCCTGGCCGGGATACGCTTTCCTGAAGCTTATCGAAAAACATAATCTGGCGCCGGATTACGAGTTGGAGATCACCATCTTCGAGGATCCGATCCAGGGCCATAACCTGCTGGCCGCCGGCCAACTGGATATCTACGGCAGCACGCTGGATTACATCCCCATCGCCATCGAGCAGGGTTTCTCGGTGGTCAATGTGGCCTACACCAATCCGTCCTATGGCGTCGATCAGGTGGTGCTGGCCCCCGGCGCCAAGGCCACCGAGCTTAAAGGCAAGAAGGTTGCCGCGCCCGAGGCCTTCATCGGCCAACTGCAGGTCGGCATGTGGCTCGACATAAACGGTCTTAAGCCGGCCGACGTCAGTTGGGTGAACCTGAACGCCGACGAAGGCGTCGGGCCGATGATCTCCGGCGATATCGCGGCTGCCTATATGTATGAGCCCTGGACCTCCAAGCTGGTTGAGAGCGTGAAGGGCATACAGATCGTCGCGGACACTTCGCAGGACGCCTACAAGAAAACCGGCATCTTCGGTGACTCGATCTATATGCATAAGGACTTCATCAAGAATAACCGCAAGGCCGCGGTTGCGCTGTTGAAGGCCCGCTGGGACGCGCTGCAGATCTGGCACGACAAGACCGAGGAAACCAACAATTTCTTCGCCGAATATCTGCAGTGGCCGAAAGAGGATATCCCCTACGTCATGGGGACCAACGGCAAGTTCTTCCTCGGCGGCATTTACATGTTCGATTTCGACGAGTCGGCGCAGTTCTGCGGCCTGCTGGATGGCGAACCGCCCTTCGGCAAGAATGCCGGCTTCGAGGATGCGGTGAAGCTGACCAACGAATGGTGGGTCAAGCTGGGTGTCATGCAGAAGATGCAGGATCCCAAGGCCGGCATCGACTGCTCGCTGATGGGCGACCTCGTGAAACAGGGTTACCGCCAGTCCTTCGCCGCGCGGGAATAGTTCGACTTGCCCCTGGTGGCCGCTTCCTCTCCTTGAGTATGGAAGCGGTCACCGCCTTTTTTCCGGCGGCATGCCGCCAACGGGACAGTTGAAATGCCGAAACCCGACCAAAGGCGCCGCGGCTGGCGCTGGTTCGATTACAAGAAACCGATACCCGCACATTGGGTGATCATGCTGGGCATTGCGGCCTGGGTGATCTTCTTTGCGATCTGGGGGCTGGCGGTTCCGATGGGCTGGGTGACGCCGCTGCTGGTGCCGCCGCCACAGAAGGTGCTGGTGGCGCTGTGGGTACTGCTGACCGAGCGTAACTTCCTTGACGATATCGGGGTCAGCGTCTACCGGGTCATGTTCAGTTTTGCGGTGGCCAGTCTGGTTGCCGTGCCGCTGGGCATTGCGATGGGCGCCTTCAAGTCGGTCGAAGCCTTCTTCAATCCCTTCGTGTCGGCCTGGCGCTATCTGCCGGCCCCTTCCTTCATCCCGATCCTGCTGATGTGGTTCGGCACCGGCGACCTGCCAAAGCTCGCCCTGCTGTTTATCGGCGTCGTCTGGTTCCTGACGACATTGGTGATGGATCATACGCGTAGCGTGCGCACGGAACTGATCGAAACGGCGCTGACGCTGGGCGGCAACCGCATGCAGATCCTGTGGACCGTCGTGGTGCCCGCGGTCATGCCGAACGTGGTGATCGCCATGCGCCAGATGCTGGCGATGAGCTGGACCTATCTCGTGATCGCCGAAATCGTCGCCTCGTCGAACGGCATCGGCGCCATGATGATGCGCGCCAAGCGCTTCCTGCATACCGACGAAATCATTGCCGGCATCCTGGTGATCGGCGTTCTCGGCCTGTGTTTCGACTATCTGTTCCGCATTGCCCACAGGTTGCTGTTCCCTTACCTCGAGGAGCATGGACGATGACCGGCGTCGTGAAACTCTCCGCCCGCGGGGTCTCGAAGTCCTTCCCCCTCGCCGGCGGCCAGTTCATCCAGGCGGTGCGGGACGTCAGTTTCGACGTCCACGAGAACGAATTCTGCGTGCTGCTGGGGCCGTCCGGCTGCGGCAAATCCACCGTGCTGCGCATGATCGCCGGGCTGGAAGACCCCAGCGGGGGCCGGATGGAACTGGATGGCCACGAAATCCTGCGGCCCGACCGCGAACGCGGCATGGTGTTCCAGAGCTACACCTCGTTCGACTGGTTGACGGTTCAGAAGAATGTCGAATACGGCATGAAACTGAACGGCGTGCCGGCGGACGAACGCAGGGAGCGCGCCGACAAATTCATTGATCTGGTCAAACTGACGAAATTCCGCAACGCCTATCCCAAGCAGCTTTCCGGCGGCATGAAGCAACGCGTGGCGATCGCCCGAACGCTCTCCAACGAGCCCAGCCTGCTGCTGATGGACGAGCCCTTCGGCGCGCTGGACGCCGAGACGCGCTGGAACATGCAGGAACTGATGATCTCGATCATGGAGACCACCGGCACCACCGTCGTCATGGTGACCCATGACATCGAGGAAGCGCTGTTCCTGGGCGACCGCATCGTTTTCATCTCGCGCCATCCCGGCACGGTGCTGCAGGACATGACGACCGATTTCAAGGGCGGCAAGCGGGTGCGCCGCAAGGAAGACGTGCTGACCGTGCCCGGCTATGCCGAGATGGAGCGCGACATCATGAAGCTGATGCGCGAGCAGGGCTCGGACGAAGAACAGGTAAGTTGAGGAGCTAAACGATGCCGAATCCCCACGCGATGGCGGAAATCACCTGGCCGGAATTCCAGGCCTATGTGAACAAGGGCGCGGTCGCCTTCATCCCCACCGGCGCGCTGGAACAGCATGGGCCGCATCTGCCGCTGGGCGTGGACCATATGCTGCCGACCGCCATAGCGCTGGATATCGCGGCGGAAGTGGGCGGCATGGTCGCGCCCGCCATTCCCTATGGCTATAAATCCATGACGCGGTCCGCCGGCGGGCCGTTCTTTCCGGGCAGCACCGGCCTTGACGGGGCGACGCTTAGTTCCGTTCTGCGGGACATTATCCGCGAATTCGTGCGCCATGGCATCCGCCAGATCTGCGTGCTGGACGGCAATTACGAAAATCTCTGGTTCCTCAACGAAGGCATCGACCTCGCCATGCGCGAGCTGGGCGACACCGGCCTGCGGGTCATGTGCATGCAGCATTGGGAATTCCTGAACGAGGATACGCTGGGCAAGCTGTTCCCCGATGGCTATCCGGGGATCGAGCTGGAACATGCCGCCGTCATCGAAACCTCGATGATGATGCATTATTATCCCGACCTGGTGCGCACCGACCTGATCCCCGACAACCCGGCGGTGGACGCGCCGCCCTACGACGTCTGGCCGCCCCATCGCGACTGGGTGCCGGAGTCCGGGGCGCTGGTCTCGGCCGCCGGCGCGTCGGTCGAAAAGGGCCGCATCATCGCCGACCAGTATCGCCGCGACATCACCGCCGCCGTGCGCCGCGAGTTCCCGGCCCGGGCCAGGGCGGCGGAGTAGTCCCTACCCAAGCCGGCGGGTTTTCGCCGGTTTTTTCGGCGTAATCGGCAGATTCCTGCCAACGGCTAGGTGCGGCCGCCTTTTGGGGCCGATTTTTCCCCTTTAAATCAATTGGTTCCGCATGCTTGCCATTTGGCTGTCTAGCACGGTCCTTGCAGGCTTTCTCCTGTCGCCATATGGGGGCACGAAAATCGCCACAGGGCGCGGTAAAGTTGCTAGAATTGCCTGAAGCCGTGCCCGAAAACCGGGACCGATATGATGAAATACAGA
>CBFDDT010000186.1:0-6937 GCA_965603635.1 uncultured bacterium
TTGCCCGCATGCATCAGGTCGAAGGCGTCGTTTATCTTGTCCAGCGGCATGGTGTGAGTGATCAGATCGTCGATGTTGATCTTGCCGTCCATGTACCAGTCGACGATTTTCGGCACCTGGGTGCGGCTCTTGGCGCCGCCGAAGGCCGTGCCTTTCCAGACCCGCCCGGTCACCAGTTGGAACGGCCTTGTCGCTATTTCCTGGCCCGCGCCGGCCACCCCGATGATCACCGACACGCCCCAGCCCCGATGGCAGCATTCCAGCGCCTGGCGCATGATGTCCACATTGCCGATACATTCGAAGCTGTAATCCGCGCCGCCGTCGGTGAGGTCCACCAGCCAGGGCACGAGGTCGCCCTCGACCTCTTTCGGGTTTACGAAATGGGTCATGCCGAATTTCTCGGCCATCGCCTTGCGGCCCGGATTGATATCGACGCCGATGATTTTGTCGGCGCCGACCATGCGCGCGCCCTGGATGACGTTCAGCCCGATGCCGCCCAGCCCGAACACTACCACGTTGGCGCCGGCCTCCACCTTGGCCGTGTTGATCACGGCGCCGATGCCGGTGGTGACCCCGCAGCCGATATAACAAACCTTGTCGAACGGCGCGTCCTCGCGGATTTTCGCCGCCGCGATCTCGGGCATCACCGTGTAGTTTGAGAAGGTCGAGGTGCCCATGTAATGGAACAGCGGCTCGCCATTCAGCGAGAATCGGCTGGTCCCGTCGGGCATCACGCCGCGCCCCTGGGTCTCGCGGATCGAGGTGCAGAGATTGGTCTTGCCCGACAGGCAGGGTTTGCACTGGCGACATTCCGGGATGTAGAGCGGGATCACATGGTCGCCCTTTTTCAGCGAGGTCACGCCCGGCCCGGTATCGACCACCACGCCCGCGCCCTCATGCCCCAGGACCGCCGGGAACAGCCCCTCCGGGTCGGCGCCCGACAGGGTGAATTCATCGGTGTGGCAGATGCCGGTGGCCTTGATTTCCACCAGCACCTCGCCCTCTTTCGGGCCGTCGAGCTGAATCGTTTCGACGGAAAGTTTCTCGCCCGCCTTAAAGGCGACAGCCGCGCGCGTGTCCATGGTTTTTCTTTCTGTTTCGTTTAATGCCGGTGTCGGGCAGTTCGCCCAGGTCAGCTCTTCGGTTCGTTGACGATCTTGTCGCCCTCGGTCAGGGTCCAGACCACGATGCTTTTCAGCGTCTTGCCCAGCGCCTCGTCGAAGGCGCCGACGATGGCTTCCATGTTGTTCTTTTCGGCCGGCCTGACAGTCTCGAAGGTCTGGGAAGCCACAATGATCCGTTGGGGCATTTTCACCAGCTTGGCGGCAACGCGCACACGGATTTGCGGGGCATCGCCGGAACCAATCGCCCCGCCACCACCCTGGTTGGACGAGTCCTTGTCGATGTATTCCGCCTGAAATTCCCTCAGCTCCGTCTTCAATATGATGTTGGAGCGCAAGCCGATGGAATCCCGGCCGACCGCGATGATTTTGCGGGAATTCTCAAAGCTTTCCACCAGCAGCCGCAACACCATTTCCGGCGCCCGGTCGGTCCAGTTGGTGCGGGCGAAATAATCCAGCTCGATCGGGCTGTAGGCGACCGCGATGCGCTGGGTATCCAGCCCGGCCGGCGATGTCGTCTGTTCCACCAGCAACTGCCAGTCCACCTTGGGCAGGCTGTCGGGATAAGTGCTTTTGGGCGTCAGCACATATAGCTGCGACCGTTCGCCCGTGCCGGGCAGGGTAACGTCGCACGACGCCGCCAGCGCCATTATCGCCACCAGGCCAAGCGCCTTCGCGCCGCGTATCGCCATTCCCGATATTCGCGTCATTGCACTTCCACTCCCTGCTGTTTGTCGCCGAACAGGAACCGCGCCGGGTCTCGCTCGATGTCTTCCACCAGCCGGCCCAGCGAGGCGACCAGCACCCGCGCCTCCGACATAAGCTGGCTGAATTCATACAGTCCGGTCTGGCTGAAATTGGAGATCGAATCGCTGTTTTCGGTCATGATTTTCGCGAATTCGTCCGAGGCCACGGCCAGGCTGGCCACGGCCTGCTTTACGCCGCCCAGCACGGCCCGCGTATCCTTGGCCACCGCGCCCACATCGCCCTCTATATTGGCCAGCATGGTATTGGCGCGGCTGGTGACCTTGCGCAATTCCTCCATGACCCGCGCGCCCTCGTCCAGCATCTTCGCGATATCGTCGGTGCTGCCCGCCAGCCCACCGGTCAGTTCGCGCACGTTCGCCATCGTGCCGGAACCGTCCGTTATCAGCTGTTTCAACTCGCCGGAGCTGCCGGCCAGCGCGGTGGTGAGCTCATGCACATCCTTCATGGTTCCCGCGCCCTCGGCCAGCAGCATATCGATATCGTCGGTATTTTCCGCCAGAACCGAAGTCAGCTTGCGCACGTCCTCGACCGCGCCGGCGCCCTCGCTCAGCAGCTTGTCGATATCGCCGGTGCTGCTTGCCAGCGCATCCGTGGTGTTCTCTATATTCTGCAGGATACTGCCGATGCGTTCCTGGTTTTCCGGGCCCAGCAGCTTCTCCATCAGCGCCATGACCTCGATGGCGCGGTTCAGCAGTTCCGGCGCCGCCTCGAAGATCGCCGCCAGTTCCGACGGCCGCGATTTGATGACCGGCCGCCGCTGGCCCGGCGCCGCCTTCAGGTTCGCCGCCGCCTGGGTGCCGCCGGTCAACTGGATATAGGAAAGCCCGGTAATGCCCTGCAGGGCCAGGGTCGCCTCGGTATCAACGCGAACCGGCGTATCGGCCCTGACCTCGATGGTGACCAGCACGCGTTCCAGATTTTCCGGATCGATCCGCATGTCGATGACCCCGCCCACCGGAATGCCGCGATACTGCACCGCGTTGCCGGGCTTCAGCCCCGACACGGCGCCATCGAAATAGATGTCATACAACGCCACCGACTCGTCGGTGCGGGTGCCGGTGATCCACATGGCGGCAAAAATCAGCCCCGCCATCCCGGCAATGACGAACAGCCCGACAATCAGATAGCTGGCTCTGGTCTCCATTTTCTATTCCTTACCCTCGTCCGCCGCCCCGAAGGCGGCGCGCGCCCGCGGTCCGTGGAAATATTCCTGGATCCAGGGATGCGGGTCCTTCATATGCTCCGCCATTGTGCCTACACGAACCTTTTTGTCCACCAATACGGCGATACGGTCGCAAATCGCGATCAGGCTGTCCAGATCGTGGGTCACCATCACCACCGTCAGCCCCAGGCTTCGTTGCAGGTCGCGGATCAGCGAATCGAAGGCCGCCGCGCCGATCGGATCCAGCCCCGCCGTCGGTTCGTCCAGGAAAACGATCTCCGGGTCCAGGGCCAGGGCGCGGGCCAGGCCGGCGCGCTTGCGCATGCCGCCCGACAGCTCGCCCGGCCGTTTTGGCCCGGCGTCCGGCGGCAGCCCCACCATGGAAATCTTCAGCGCCGCCAGCTCGTCCATCAGCCCCTGGCCCAGCCGCAGATGTTCGCGCATCGGCGCCTGCACATTCCCGGTCACGCTCAGCGAGGAAAACAGCGCCCCGTCCTGGAACAGCACGCCACAGCGCGTCTGGGTGGCGGCGCGGGCCGCGGCGTCCATGCGCGCCACGTCGGCGCCCAGCAGCTCTATCTTGCCCGCATGCGGCCGGTTCAGCCCCAGGATGGTGCGCATCATCACCGACTTGCCGGTGCCCGACCCGCCGACCAGCGCGATCACCTCGCCGCGCATCACGTCCAGATCCACCCCGTCATGAATGACCTGACTGCCGAACTGGTTGACCAGCCCGCGTATCTGGATGACAGGTTCCGTGGCCATGCTTAAATACCCCCCATTCCTCAGATTCCCATGGAGGCGAACATGATCGAAAACACCGCGTCGGCGATGATCACCAGGAAGATCGACAGCACCACGGCTCGCGTCGTCAGCCGCCCGACGCTCTCGGCCCCGCCGGAAACCCGCAGCCCCTGGTAACAGCCGACCAGCGCGATCAGATAGGCGAAGACCGGCGCCTTCACCATGCCGACCATGAAATGCTTCATGGTCATCGCCTCCTGCAGCCGGGTCAGGAACTGTACCGCCGCCATGTCGAGGCTGATAATGGCCATCGCCGCGCCGCCGACCATGCCGACGAACACCGAAAACAGCGACAATATCGGCAGCGTGATCATCAATGCGTTGATCCGCGGCAGCACCAGGATTTCCATGGGGTCCAGGCCCAGCGCCTGCATCGCCGCGATTTCCTCGTTTACCTTCATGGTGCCGATCTGCGCGGTGAAGGCGGAACCCGAGCGGCCGGCCACCATGATGGCGGTCAACAGCACCCCGATCTCGCGCGGGATGGTGATCGCCAGCATGTCGATGGTGTATATTTCGGCCCCGAATTTACGAAGCTGGATCGCCCCCTGATAGGCCAGCACGACGCCGATCAGGAAGGCCATCAGCCCGACGATGGGAATCGCGTTCAGCCCGGTCTGCTCGATCTGGTTGGTCAGGGAAACCAGCCGAAAACGGCGCGGCCGCGCCATGGCGCGCAGGCCGGTAATGGTCGCCAGCCCGATGAACGAGGTCAGCGCCACCGCCTCATGCCCGGCCTCGATGGTATGCTCGCCCAGCCGCGCGATTGCCGCAACCACCGGGTTGACATGGGCCGGCCGCTCCGGCTTCTTGCCCTCGTTTTCCTCGACCAGTTCGAACAGCGGCCGGAAGCGCTCGGCGATCCCCTCCCAGGCAACGCTCGCGCCGGCCTCCTCATAGCGCCGCGCCGCCTGGCGCAGCAGCCAAACCCCGGCCGTATCCAGCGCCGAAATCCCGGAAAGATCGAACCTGACATCGCCCGCCGCCGGCGTCAGCGCCGCCACCAGTCCCTCCAGCGCCGCCGCCCCGGACACGGTCCAGTCGCCGCCGGCAGACAACACCAGCCGCCCGCCCTGCGCCTCTTCCCGTATCCAGCCCGGCTCGTTAGCCATGCGTTGCAGCCTCCCGTTCGCCCACAGCATAGCGGAGACGGGGGCGGGGGCAAAGCGGGGGATGGGGGCGCCGCCTTTCCCCTGTTTTGAGGCCGGTCCTGCGTTAATCTTCCGGTGGCGGTATTACGCGAAAATACCCGCCCGATATTGTTGTGAGGGATCGCGCAGACATGGCCACAAGAAACGGCAGTTATGCAAGCCCGAAGCCGATATGATCCCCATACATGCTTGTCCTACAACGCCACCAACTCAGTATGGCCGAAACCCTTGCTGTAATCGAGGAGTGAAATCACTTTTGGTTCCAGCCGGAAGAGCGCGACGCCTTCCGCGCCGGTCGGTACGTATTGGGCTACTTGCGGGAATTTTTTGAAGAGCAGGCTGCCCACCTTTTCAATTTCTTCCGGATCGGATACCGGCGTCGCCACGGCCCCCATGGATAGACCCTCAATTTCATCCCAGTCGCCATAGTCACGGTTGATGGTCACCGAGATCTTGTTGTTCCGCGCAATGTTTCTGGCCTTCTGCGAATCCTCGTCCGTCCCGAAATAGATGGTGAGCCCATCGTTGACATAGCTGACCGTGGTCGCCTGCGGGTAACCGTCGTCGCGCACCGTGGCGATCGTCATGTCCTGTACATCGTCGATGATCGAGATGATCTGGTCGCGCAGCGCTTTGTCCATGGCATATTCCCCACTTCACAGCGTGCTTCGATATCGCCGTAGAGGCGCACGAACAGTCGAAGGACGCCATGATGTATGTCAAGAAAGGCGGCCGTTCCCGTCGACTCGTGAGAGGCCCCTCACAGGGCGGACCTGACTTGGATCAATGCAGCGCGCGGCGACCGCCCCCATATTTCCTATCGATAGTCAGCCCGTCGGTCCCTGTAGTATGCCCCGCGGGCTTACGCGAATGTCATGCATTGCGGGAGCAGGTTGCGATGTCGCCGATGCTTGCCGAGAAGCCCATTGCGTCCGCTTATGTCTTGTCCACGGGTTCGGGCGGCCAGCACAAAGAGCACCGCTACGGCAGCCGACTGCCGCAACTGTGGTGGGTATTGACGTCGCGAAGCTGGATTGAAATTCCGATAAATGTCTATGTGCTCGAACACCGCGATGGCCTCGTGCTGTTCGATGCCGGTCTGGACCCCGCCATGGCGACCGACCCGGACTATGTTTCCAGCGCAATCGGTCGGTTTCTTCTGCACAGAATATTTCAATTGCACATCGGCCCCGACGATAGTCTGGACAAGAAGCTCGAAGGATTGGGATACGCCGCCGCCGACGTCCGCAAGGTCGTCATCTCGCACCTGCATTTCGACCATATCGGCGGCATAGCCGCGGTGCCGCAGGCCGAATTGATCGTCAGCAGCGAGGAGTGGCGTCAGCTCTCCGGCCCGCATCCGGAGCGGGAATGGATATTGCGCGAGCATATCGAACTGCCGGGCGCCAAATGGCGGCAGATCGAATTCGCGCCCAGCGACGATCCGTTGTTCGCGCCCTTCGGCGGCTGTTACGACGTGATGGGCGACGGCTCGATGATCTTGCTGCCCACGCCCGGTCATACGCCGGGATCCATGTCGATGCTGGTGCGCACCGGCGGGTTGCCGCCGCTCCTGCTCGTGGCCGATCTGACCTATGACGTGGACTCGCTGATCAAGGACCAGGTTCCAGGGACAGGCGACGCCAAGCAGCTGCGGTCCTCCTTCGCCAAGGTCCGTAATCTGAAAAAGCAGTTGCCGGACCTTGTGATCCTGGCCAGCCATGACCTTGGGGCGGCTGAAACCCTGAGGGCGGCTACACAGGCTGCCGATGCCGGAACGGGGCACCGCTTGCGATGAGCCCGACGCGCGTCAACGGGTCGGTGTTTCAACGCACCACGATGGTCCCTGAGCGCTGGGGCGGAGATCATGTTGGATAGCCAGGTTCGGTCCCTCGTTTTCTACACCGGCTTTGCGATTCTTGTTGCCCACG
>CBFDDT010000187.1:0-6916 GCA_965603635.1 uncultured bacterium
GAGTTCTCGGCTTCGGAAGCGTATTCCAGAATGGCCTGAAGTTCCTTCGGCAGGGCATCGAACTTCTTCTTGTTGAAGGTGACTTCAAAAGCTTCCTGAGACTGATGGAAGCTGGCCAGGTGATAATGCTTGGAAACATCCTGCATGCCGAAATCGCTGTCCGAGGTCGGGTTGTTGAACTCGGCGGCGTCGATCAGGCCGCTCTTCATCGCCGGCTGGATTTCACCGCCCGGCAACTGAACGACCGACATGCCCATTTCCAGCAGAACGTCGGCGGCCAGGCCAACGGTGCGGTACTTCAGGCCCTTCATCTGATCGGAGCCCTTAATCTCTTCCTTGAACCAACCCAGCGGCTGCGCCGGCATCGGGCTGTTGAAGAAGCTGACCAGGTTAAGGCCCAGGCTGCCCATCAATTCATTGAAGAGTTCCATGCCGCCGCCATAATGGATCCAGCCGAGCATTTCCTGTGCCGACCAGCCGAAGCAGGGGCCAGTACCGAACAGGGAAGCCGCCTTGGACTTGGAATACCAGTAAGCCGGCACATAATGGGCGCCATCGAGGACGCCGCGATGTACCGCATCCTGCATCTGGCTGGTTTTGACAACGGAGTCGACCGACAGCAGATCGATCTTCAGATCCTTGCCGGCCATGGCGTTCACGCGGCTGACGTAGCTTTTGGCATTTTCAAGGAAAATGCCACCGCCCCAGGCGGCCTGAACCTTCAGGGTAACCGGAGCAGCCCTGGAAACGCTCGGCATCGAAACGGCTGCGGCGGTACCCGCGGCAGCGCCAACACCTACTTTAAGAAACTTTCTGCGACTGGCCGTCTTGGCCTCGGTGACCTTGTTTGTCATTGGTTTCCTCCTCTGGACTTCAAGGTATGAAAATGAAGCGCGTATAGTGCGCAGCCGGCAAGACCGGAAAATCACGCACTGTCCCGCTTTAGAATATTAACACTGAACCTCGGATGAATATGGGATAGCTCCCTGTCAGATATCCATGAGATAACCGTTACGTCCCGAGAGGCACGCTCCGGCAGCCACAAACTTCAACATTTTCGGCGTCGGTGCAACATAAATTCCAAATTGTATGCGATTCAGAAGGTTAGCCGGTTATTTATCATCTGCATACTTACGGGGGGCGGCCCAATTGTTTCCTATGCCACCCGATCGCCCGGTTCCCTGCCTGCGAATATAGCGTCAAGATTATCGAGCGCTCGAAAACCCATTGCATCGCGAGTCTCGCGCGTGGCGCTGCCGACATGGGGTAACAGAAACGTGTTGTCCAACTCGCGGTAGCGAGGATCGATTGCCGGTTCGCTATTATATACGTCCAGACCGGCCGAATACAGCTTGCCCGACTTCAGCGCCGCGATCAGCGCGTCGTCATCCACCAGGGCTCCGCGCGCCGTGTTGATCACGATGGCGCCATCGGGCAGCAGCGCGATCCGCCGCGCGTTCAACAATCCCGTCGTTTCCGGGGTCGCCGGGCAATTCAGCGATAGCACCTCGCAAAGCGGCAACATCTCTTCCAGCGATTCATGGAATACAGCGCCCTGTTCCTGCGCTGGGTCGATGCGCCGGCGGTTATGGTAATGCACTTCCATGTCGAACCCGCGCATGCGTCGGGCCACGATCTGGCCCACCCGGCCCATGCCGACGATGCCGACTCGCTTGCCGGTGACCTGAATACCGACCATGAAGGCGGGGCTCCAGTCCTTCCAGCCAGCGCCACGCACCAAGCGCTCGCCCTCGCCGGCGCGGCGCGCCGCACCCAGCATGCACAGGACCGCGATCTCGGCGGTCGCGTCGCTCAGCACCTCCGGCGTGTTGGTGACGATAATCCCGCGCGCGGCGGCCGCCTGCAGATCCACATGGTCCACCCCGACCGAGAAATTGGCGATCGCCTTGACGCAGTCAGGCAGCCGGGCAAGGACTTCGGCGGTAAATTTTTCCGTATGACAAGGCATGATTGCGTCCACGCCCTCGCTCAGCGAGATCAACTGGTCGCTGGAATAAAGCCGGTCGTCCGGGTTCAACATGGGTTCATAGTCCCGGCGCAGGCGGTCTTCGACCGCATCCGGCAGTTTTCTGGTCACCAGAATGACTGGTTTTTTGCTCATTTATCTTGTTTCCTCGACTGTTTTCGGGCCGCCAGGGCACAACCGGCGCCCTTGTAACATATTCCTTTACTTTTTCGAGTCATGATGCGTGACCGGTTGGCCTGACGACACCCTGTGTCGGGAGGTGAAATTTGAAAGCCGGATTGGGAAGCAACACATATTTTTTTTGGAGCAATAAAAAATGCGAGGGTTGCGCGCCGGTTTCCTGACAGGCCTGATTCTTCTTCTCGGCGCCTGTACTGTATCACCCGACCCGGGACCGGAAGCGCGTGCCGCGGCTGAACAGCTTTCCGCCGACATTAATGCCCGCAGCGCATATTACAGCGCCAGCCCGGAACAAACCGAACCCGATATCAAACTATTTGCACGCGTATTCGAACGGGTCAGGTCCGACTATGTGCGCTCCGTGGATCAGGATATTCTGCTTGCCGCCGCGGCCACCGCGATTGAGGACGCAGACCCCAAACCGGGTGACTCCAACCGTAACTGGCTGGTGGAGCGCGCCATGAAAGGGATGCTGGAATCGCTGGATCCCTACAGTACATATCTGCCGGAAAACGAATATTCCGCGATGAAGGAATCGATGCACGGCCGCTTTGGCGGGCTGGGCATCCAGATTGCCGCGCCCGAGAAAGGCGGCGGCGTCGTCGTGGTGACGCCCCTGGAAGGAACGCCGGCGGACCGGGCGGGTTTGCGGCCCGGTGACATCATCACCCATGTCGATGGCAAAAATATTTTGGAAAAAACGCTGCGCGAAGTTGTCAACGAACTGCGCGGCGCCGTGGGAACGCGCGTTGTATTGACCATTGAACGCGAATCGACCAGCGCCTTCGACGTGCCGCTGGTCCGCGATGTTATCCGCATGGATGTTGTCAATTGGCGACTTGAGGGCGAATTCGGTTATCTGCGGATCGCCAGTTTCACCGAGAACACAGCCGAGGAAGTCGAGGATGCCGTTCAGGAAATCCGACAGCATCTCGGCGGTCGGATGGCCGGCCTGATCATTGACCTGCGCAACAATCCGGGCGGTTTGCTGGTCGAATCCGTTGCCGTTTCCGACGCCTTTATCGAAAGCGGCGATATCGTGTCGACCAAAGGCCGCACGAGCAAACAGCGTTACCGCGCCACGACCGGCGACATTGTCGGCGGCCTGCCGATCGTCGTCTTGATAAACAAGGGTTCCGCCTCCGCCGCGGAAATTCTCGCCGGCGCATTGAAGGACCACGACCGCGCTATCCTCATCGGCAGCCGCAGCTATGGCAAGGGGACGGTCCAGACCATTATTCCGATGGGTCAGGGGACGGCGATGAAACTGACGACCGCCCGGTATTTCCGGCCGCTCGGCGAGTCCGTCGATGGCGGCATCCATCCCGACGTCGAGGCAGAGGACGATCTCGATACCGAACTGGACGAAGGCCTCGATCGCGCCATCGCAGAGCTCAGCCGCATGGCCAGCCTCTAAAGATTTTTCCGCTTGCGTGGGCGGCCCGGCCCGCTCCCCCACCCGGTGCCGATCAGCCTCTAAACTCCTTAAACCAGCCGCCTGCGCTCGGGTAGATTCGCAAGGCTTGCCTCGATGGCCTCCCGGCCGGGCAGGCTGCTCTGCGATCCCTCTATCCGGCAGGCGAGGCCAGCACCGGCAGAGGCGCGGCAGAGCGCATCGTGTATCCCCATTCCTTTGTCCAGCGCCGCCGCCAATCCGCCGCAGAAAGCATCGCCCGCCGCCGTGGTATCGACCGGCGCGATCGGCAGGGCCGGAATCGAATACCCGCCATCCGGTCCGAAAGCCAGCGCGCCAGCGCCACCCAGCGTAACAATGCAGGTCAGCCCATATCGCTGGGCCAGTAGCCGCGGCACCCGGGTCGGCTGATCCGTGTCCAGGCCCAACTCGCTGGCCAGCATCGCCGCCTCGATCTCGTTTGCCACCAAATAATCGACCGCCCGCAGGACAGTCTCGGGCACCATGCCGGCCGGGGCCATGTTGAGAAGCACTCTTGCGCCGGCGGCCTTGGCCCGCTCGATGATCGCCCAATTTTCCTTGGCGGGCACTTCCATCTGCAGGGACACCAGTATATCGGGGCCCAGCGCCGAATCAGGGACCTGTGCCGCGCGCGCATCCAGATTGGCGCCGCTCGCCACGACGATCGAATTTTCGCCCCCCGCATCCACCCAAATTGTCGCGGCGCCGGTGGGTCGCTCCGAAATATCGACCCCTTCCAGTCCAACTCCGGATTCGCGCAACAAGGTCAGTGCCAGGTCGGCGAAACCGTCTGGACCGACCTGGCCGAACAGATGAGTGGGTGCACCGGCGCGAGCCGCCGCCACGGCTGTATTGGCGCCCTTGCCGCCGGGATACAGCTTGTAGGCGTCGGACAGGACCGTTTGCCCCGGCCGCGGCAGGGAATCGACCTGGATAATAATGTCGATATTGATCGAGCCGAAAACGACGATCACAGTCTACCTGTCCCTTTCCCCGCAATCGGCGTCAATGGGACAAAAGCACCGGTACTGTCATATGCCCCAGAATGTGCCTTGTCGCCCCACCCAACACCAGCTCACGCATGCGTGAATGACCATAAGCGCCCATCACCACCAGATCGGCGCCGCTGTCCGCAACCTGATTCAGCAGCACGTCGCCCACCTCGATGTCAAGGCCCGCGGTTTTGCTGGCTTGGGCTTCCAGGCCGTGGCGCGCCAGATGTTCGGCAATGTCCGCGCCCGGTATGTCGCCGATACCGCGGGGTTCAACGGCGAATACCTCGATGCGGTCGGCGGCTTCCAGAATCGGCATCGCATCCGAGACCGCGCGCGCGGCCTCGCGGCTGGCATTCCAGGCGATCAGCACTTTTTTGCCAATCTCTGCCGGCGCGCCAATATAGGGGATGACCAGAATCGGGCGGCCGCTGACCATGATCAGATCGTCGGCAAGATCATCGGCGCTGGCGGGGCCTTCGGGTCCGCTCTGGGAAATCACCGTCAGGTCGGCGTAACGGCTGCGCAGTGACAGCGCTTCCAATGTCCGACCGCTGGCCACGGACCATCCGCTTTTGCCGGTCAGCCCGGCCGCGCGAACCGCATCGTTGAAGATCTCATGCGCCTTGTCCAGGGCCACCTGGCGCTGTTCCTTGAGAACTTCCACCGCCGACTGCGGGATCTCGACGCCTACAAAGCCCGGTATCCCGGGCGGCTGATTGACCGCCAGCCCGGTCAGATGCGCATCGTGCCGCAACGCCAGCGAGCAGGCGGCCGCTACCGTGCTGGGGGCCTGCGCGGAATTATCGACATAAACCAGAATATCCTTTAACGGCATTTTCCGAACCTCTTGTTAACTTGTGAAATCCCAAACGCAACTCTCGCGCAAATGGCCGGGCACGTCATTGATTTCCCTCAAAATGTCGCGCCCGGCGCCGGAGCCGTATCAATACGCCCTTCCTCGACGCCATGGCAGGCGACAAGCTGACCGCCGGCATCGATGGCTTCGGGGAATTCCGCGCGGCAGCGTTCGCTTGCGTAAGCACAGCGTGGATGGAAGGCGCATCCCGGTGGCGGATCGATGGGCGAGGGAAGTTCGCCCACCAGTTTAATCCGCGTGCCGCGCCGCCGCGGATCGGCAACCGGCGTACTGGACAGCAACGCGCGCGTATAAGGGTGCCTGGGGGTGACAAATATCGCGTCGCGCGGCCCCTGTTCCACCGCGCGCCCGAGATACATCACCATAACCTCGTCGGCGAAATGGCGAACGACGCTCAGGTCGTGCGAGATGAACAGATAGGTGAGGTTGAACTCTTCCTGCAGATCGACGAGAAGATTCAGCACTTGCGCCTGGATCGACACGTCGAGCGCCGAAACCGGCTCGTCCAGAACGATCAGTTTAGGCCGCAACATCAGCGCCCGGGCAATCGCGATGCGCTGGCGCTGGCCGCCCGAGAACATATGCGGATAACGATCATAATATTCGGGCCGCAATCCGACGCGGTCCATCATTTCGCGGGCTGCGTTCGCGCGCTCCGTCGCATTCATCGCTGTGTTGATGACCAGCGACTCCTCGAGAATAGCACCGACCTTTTTCCGGGGGTTGAGGGATCCGTAAGGGTCCTGAAAAACGATTTGCACCTTCTTGCGCAGTTCGCGAAGCGTCGGTTTATCGGCCGCCCCCGCATCGACGCCATCCAGCCGCAGAATACCCGAAGTGGGGCGTTCTATCAGGGTCACGAGGCGCGCGAGGGTGGATTTTCCGCAGCCCGATTCCCCGACGACCGCCAGTGTTTTGCCGGCGGGCATGGAAAAACTGGTTCCCCGCAATGCCTTCAATATCGCATTTCCGGAGAATATACCCTGGCCCACCTGATAATGGCGGGCCAGATCGACAGCTTCGACGACGACGGGCGCAATACTCATGCCTCGCCCCCCGTCAGAGGATAATGGCAGCGCACCGCTGGTCCACCCGCGGATTCCGACAGCGCCGGCGGTTCGTTGCGGCATTTGTCGGTAACCTGGCCGCAGCGCGGGTTGAACAGGCAGCCCTCCGGGCGGTCGCCGAGTCCCGGCACCACGCCGGCTATGGTCGGCAGGCGCCGCCCGGTGCTGCGTTCGGGAAGCGCATTCAGGAGCGCCGCGGTATAGGGGTGGCGGGGCGCCGAGAACAGGCCGTCGACGTCCTGTTTTTCGACCTGCTGGCCGGCATATTGCACAGTGACCCGCTGCGCGGTTTCCGCCACCACGGCCATATCGTGAGTGATCAGGACCAGCGCCATGCCATGTTCGCGCTGCAAATCCAGCAACAGGTCCAGAATT
>CBFDDT010000188.1:0-6882 GCA_965603635.1 uncultured bacterium
GTTTCCGCCTCCATGTGGATATCGCGAATTTCACCGTCGCCCCGCATTATCCTGTAGTCGATCCGGCATGCCCTGGCACCCTTCAGCATGGCCTCGGCCGCCTGTGCCACACGCTTGCGATCTTCCGGATGGACCATCGCCATGAATGCCTCGTTAGAGGGCGGCTCGTCCACCCGGGCAATACCGAAAATGTCGAATATCTGGTCACTCCAGATCAAACCCTTGCCACCGAGGTCATGCTCGAAATTGCCGATGCGAGCGATGCGCTGGGCGTTTCTCAGGCTTTCCTCGCTGCGGCGAAGCGCCTCCTCGGCCTGCTTGCGTTCGGTGATGTCGACCACGGTTGCCTGGATCGCGTCCGCCCCGCCCCAGCTTACGACGCGAGCGACATTTTCCAGCCAGAGGGCCGATCCGTCCCGGCGCATAGCCCTAAATTCGTAGCGCTCGGACGTTTCCTTCCCGGCCAATCGGGCGTCCTTGAGCTTCGTGGTTCTGGCACGTTCCTCGGGATGGACGAAGTCCAGCACGCTGTCGAGTTTGAGAAGGTCTTCCGGGCCGTCATATCCCAGCATCTCGCCCATCGCCTGGTTCGCAAACAGCAACTTGAAATCCCTGTGTACGAAAATACCCTGGATCGACCCCTCAACGAGATCGCGAAAACGAGCTTCGCTCTCCTGAAGGGAATCCTCGGCTTTCTTGCGCGCAGTGATGTCGGCAACGGATATTTGAAGCGCCGGCGCGCCGTCCCACTGCACCGGCCTTGCGATGATCTCCTGCCAGACAAGGCTGCCATCGGCCCTGAGGGCGCGCACCTGATATTGCTCGGGCGTTTCGTCTCCTTGGCGGCGGGCCAAGGAATAATCTTTGATCCTTGCCCGGTCTTCGGGGGCAATCAGGACGGAAGCATCCGCCAGATCAAGGATTTCTTCCGCAGTCGCATATCCCATCATTTTCACAAATGCGTTGTTGGCGAAAACAACACGCATGTTCTGAACGATGAAGTTGCCCTGTATCGAACTCTCGACGAGATCGCGATAGAACGCTTCCTGTGGACGACTATGTTCCATTAGTCAGGCCAACCTCAGGTGAAGGTACTTTCGGAATTGACCGGCGAAATGCCTGATGTGTCGCATTTTGTATGTTGCAAACTCCCGAAACCGGCCCAGCTGTCGCAAGATCGTTTGCCGGACGCCTAAACAGAGGGAGTTATCAATAATCGTGCCAGACAGAGGATTCGCCGTTCATCCCCTGCCGATTTATATACTGGCCAGCTCGAAGCCGGTGTTAATCGCGCCGCGATCACTGACAGAAAGCCTGAAGATTGGAGCTATTGCTGGACCCAGGGCAGGCCGGTGACCTTCCAGCCATTCGATGTTCCGCGATGTTTGGCGCCGTCCATATCACCCTCGAAGCCGTCGGATATGTTGTAGCAGGGGCCGAAACCGGCGGCGGTCAGGGAAATAGAAGCGTCGCGCGACCGCACGCCCGAACGGCAGAGCAGCAGCAAGGGCCGACCGCGGCTGACGCCCTCGGCCTCAACGTGAGGCACGAAATCCGGATTTACGTCCATGTTCGGCCACTGGTTCCATTGCACGCAGACCACGGTGCGGCCCAGTTGAGAGAGATCGGGAAGGCCGACATAAATCCATTCGGCGATCGTGCGCACATCGATCAGCAAAGCTTCGGAATCCTCATTCAGAAACTTCCATCCCTCCGCGGCCGTCAGGTCGCCTTCATATCCCTTGTTCAACAGCAAAGTGCTTTCCACCCTGTTCCTGGTTCGTCGAAATGCCATGATGCCGCCGCACCGGCCCCTGGTCCAGCCCGATTCGCATAAAATACCGGCGGCGGTTCGCCGCATACCCAAATTAAGCAATTCAGATCGCCGAAGGAACCCGCGTACGCGGCGCGTTCGCGAGCCTTGGCATAATATGGCAAATGTGGCGGCGGTGAGCTTATGACCGCCCCCGAATTCGCCGAACAGGTCTCGAACCTACCCTCTGACACGATTCAAAATATAACGTGACCGGCATGGTTAAATTGACTTAAGTCATTGAACAAAAGGTATATTTTATGCATTTTACTTGGCCGCGATCAGAAAAATAAGGCAAAAACGCCAATTTGTGGCCGAAATATGGCAAGGCTATGGAATAAACCGATTTGCCGCGCGTTGTTTTGGTGAGTTTTGGAGGCGGCGGCCGGGTGTGGGGATGGCTGTCGTTATAGCGAGGCGCGGAGAAAAAGAATGTCAGGAATAAGCGCTAAAGGGCTAGACGTAAGAAAGAAAAGGCCCTTGGTAACCATAACGATCATGTTGGCCGTCATATTCATGGCGGCCGCATGTTCTTCCGGGACGACGGATTCTTCCGGCGTGGCGGAAGCCACACAGCCGGCGGGCGATACAATGTTGGCCCTACAGGCTGTTTCAGCGCCTGGGGAGACGCTGAAACAAATAGGCGCCGGTTCACCGGCGTATTCGATTCCACTTGAGGGAACGCTGGCCGACATGCTGGGTAATCCCAGCTCTGCGGTCTATCGCAACAGCGTTGCGGGTTGGTCCGTGCCGACGGATATTTCCGTTGCCACGATATACCGGAACCGCGGTAATAGGCCGATATGGGTTTCGAACGACGGCCGGTTTACCCCGAGGGGCGCTTTGCTGATCGACCGATTGACCGATGCCAGGGTGGACGCGTTGGATCCGACCGCCTATCGCACGGAAACAATTCGCAAAGCCATGGCGCAGGGCGACGCGGTTGGGCTTTCCGCCGCCGAATTGATGTTAAGCGAGGCGCTGGTGCGGTATTCGGCTGATCTGTGGGACAAAAAAAGCAAGGATATCAGTCTTCTGGCGCGCGCCAGTTTGGTCGAGGATTTTAGCTCTTTCCTGAGGGATATAGCGCCCGCGGACCCCACTTATGGGCGGCTGCGCGACGCTCTTGGGAAATATAATGCGATCGTGATGGTCGGCGGATGGGAAACCATCCCGGGGGGCGGGACGCTGCGTTCTGGCGCATCGGATAGCCGCGTTCCCGCTCTTCGCCGCCGACTGGCTTTTTCCGGCGATCTGCCGGAGGACGGGGATACGGAAACAACCTATTTCGACGGTGAACTGGAAAAAGCCGTAAAGCGATTCCAGGCGCGTCACGGCCTGACCCCGGACGGGGCGGTCGGCCCCAAAAGTCTCGCGGTCCTGAACGTGCCCGCGGAAGTTCGGGCCGAACAGCTTGCCGCGAATTTACGCCTGCAACGCAAACCCGAATCGCGATTCGGCGACCGAGCCATCGTGGTCAATGTCGCCGCGTATGAGATGGTGGTGTATGACGGCGGCAAAGAGATTCTGCGCAGCCGGACCATCATCGGCAAGCCCGACCGTGAGACGCCCCGGCTGGTCAGCGAGCTGAAATGGCTGGAGATCAATCCGACATGGACACCGCCCAGCCGCATCGCGATCGAGGAAATCATGCCGAAACTGCGCCGTGACGGAACCGAATATCTCGATAAACGCGGATTCCGTCTCTTCGACGTGCAGTCGCGCGAACTCGATGCCGAAACACTGGATTTAGCTTCCATAAAGGCGGACAGCCTGCCCTTCATCCTGCGGCAGGATCCGGGCCCGCGCAACCCGCTGGGCAATGTGAAATTCATGTTCCCGAACGACGAGGCTATCTACCTGCACGACACGCGGCAGCGCCGTCTCTTCAATCGGTCCGGTCGCGCGCTCAGTCATGGCTGCGTGCGCGTCGATGCCGCGGCCGAATTGGCGATGTTGCTACTGGCGGAAAAGGGCTGGACGCCGGCCAGATACGACGAGGTTGTGAAATCGGGAAAGACACACCGCGTGAAACTGAGTAATCCGATGCCGCTTCATATCATCACACGCACCGCCTGGGTTGATGCGAGTAACGGCGTACAATTCAGAAACGACCCATATGTGAAAGGCAAGAAGTTGCAACTTGCCTCAAATTAAGAAAAAAAGCTAACAAGAAACATCCAAGCGGAAACTTTCTGTAAACCTTTGTATAAGATAGTGGCCCTGTTCAATCGGCTGGGGAGACGGTTGACGTTCCGAAATTTATGGTTAACATCGGACGCAATGGCTATGAAGAGTTTCTCCAAGGGGGTTGCGGGTAAGAGAATCGGGCGGCGCTCGGTCCTGCGTTTTGGCTTGGCCGGACTGGCCGGCATCGCGGCCAGCCCCGCGTTTGCAGCTCTCGAAAATGTCGGCGAACGCAAACTTGCATTGCACAATCTCCATACGGGCGAGACAATCCGCACCACATTCTGGGCCGATGGCGTGTTCCAGATCGACGCCTTGCGCGATATCGATTTCGTGCTGCGCGATTTCCGGACAGGCGAGGTCGAGGAAATCGACCCGCAACTGCTGATTCTGCTGCACAGGATCTCCAAAATGACCGGAAGTAGTGAGCCGTTCGACGTTATCTCCGGTTACCGTTCGCCGAAAACCAACGCAACACTGGCCAGTAACAGCAGCGGCGTCGCCAAGCGCAGCCTGCATATGCAGGGCATGGCGGTCGATGTCAGCCTGCCGGGCATGAAGCTGGCGCATCTGCGGGATGCGGCGAAATCGATACAGGCCGGGGGCGTCGGCTATTATCCGAAGAGCAACTTCATCCACGTCGATACCGGCCGCGTCCGTTACTGGTAGAATCCCGGGTAACGGGACTGTGTTGGCGGCAGGCTTGACCCTGCCTTGTGGACGAGATCAACTATCTCAATGACTGAACTGCTGTCGACAATCACCTGTCCCGAATGCGGGCATGTGAAAACTGAAACCATGCCTACCGATTCCTGCCAATTCTTCTACGAATGCACGGGCTGCGGCAAGGTATTGCGGCCGCTTGCCGGCGACTGCTGTGTGTTCTGCTCATACGGCACGGTACCCTGTCCGCCGATCCAGGACGCCGGTGTGCGAGGCGACAATGCCGGATGTTGTGGGTGAACTGCCGCGTGAAGCCGGAGCCTATGTTCTCCTGATCCGCCTCGAAGGGCGGCTGCCCCTCTACATACCGGCCTTCCGCGGAAAAGCCTCGCGCCCGGCCTGTATGCCTATTGTGGTAGCGCATACGGGCCCGGCGGAATCCGCGCGCGGGTGTCCCGCCATCTGCGAAATGACAAGCCCATGCAATGGCATGTGGACCGGTTGACGGCGGCCGGTCACATCGTGCAGGTCGGAATCCTGGTTGCAGGGCGGGAATGCGATCTCGTGGCCGGTCTGCTTGCCCGCGACGGTTCGCCAGCGCTACCAGGCTTCGGCAGTTCGGATTGCAATCGGTGTCCGGCGCATTTGCTCAACCTGCCCTTGCAAATCGACCTGGACCGGCTTGGTCTCGACGCATTTTTCCCCGCGGGTTGAAGTGGGCTCGTGCTGCCCGATTCAGCCTCCTCGCTTGATTTGGGTCATTGTGGCTGACCGCTGCGCCACTCATCATACTGGCCGTTAATAGCCCATCAACAAGGATGCAGCATGAAACGGATTGCGCGAAGGAGGATCGTCGACCCTTTCGCGATGAACGACGATGAGCGAGCCCATTTCGGCAATGCGCTTAATGCCTTGAACAGTCGCGTGTTCCGCGGTGTCAGCAAGGACGATTTCCTTGGCTACGCGTTCAATCCGCTGGCAGCGCGGATACGGATATTGGTCTTCGACAATTCGGCGGGTGAGGTTGTTGGCTATATCGCCACGCAATTTTTCCGCCAGGTCGTTGGGGGACAGACCATTCCCGTTTTCCGGGCCGAAGCAGGAATATTACCGGCCTACAGAGGGCGTCACGCTACGATCTCGTTCGGCCTAACGGAAGCGGCTCTTTACAAACTGCGTCACCCCTTCCAGCAGGTATACTATCTGGGGATGTTGGTACATCCGTCGAGCTATCACTTGGTCGCCAAACACTTTCCGACGATTTACCCCAGCCGGATCAAAGAGACGCCACAAGCGATGTTGGATTTCATGGAGGAACTGGCCGACGCCTTCGGAACGCCACGCGTGGACGGGGATCCCTTGCGGCGCCAGGTTGGCTGGATTACCCGCGAACCGCCGGAAGAACCGAGCCACTCGCCCGGGGCTCTGGCGAATGCGCGATTTTTCGTGGAAATGAACTCCGGATACGAAGCGGGTCACGGGCTGGTTACATTGATTCCCCTGACTTTCGTCAATCTGATTGCCGGAGCCTGGCGGTTTATGCTGGCATGCCTCGCACGTTGTTGGTGATCGGCGTTTTGCGGTGATGGGGTTGGCTCTGATTTGCGATGTGGCCTATAATACAGGTCAACATCCAGGAGAATACATGCGCGCGGTCATCATCCCCGTCACTCCCTTCCAACAGAACTGCTCCATCCTTTGGTGCGAGGAAACCATGAAGGGCGCCGTCATCGATCCGGGCGGCGAAATCGACAGCATCCTCCAGGAGGCCGAGGCCAGGCATATCGAGATAGAGCGCATCCTGGTGACCCACGGCCATGCCGACCATTGCGGCGGCGTGGCGGATCTGAAGGAGCGGCTGGGCGTGCCCGTCGACGGGCCGCACGAGGATGACCGCTTCTGGATCGAGCAACTGCCGGACCAGGCCGCGCGCTTCGGGCTGGAACATTGCCGGGCCTTCGAACCCGACCGTTGGCTGGTGGATGGTGACGAGGTCACGGTCGGCAATATCACGTTGCAGGTCATCCATTGCCCCGGTCACACGCCGGGTCACGTGGTTTTCTACGCCGCGGCCGAGAAGGTGGCGGTGGTCGGCGACGTGCTGTTCGAGGGCTCCATCGGTCGCACCGATTTCCCGCGCGGCAACCATGCCGACCTGATCTCTTCGATCCGCAACAAGCTGTTCCCGCTGGGCGACGAGGTCGCCTTCCTGCCGGGCC
>CBFDDT010000189.1:0-6832 GCA_965603635.1 uncultured bacterium
CTGGCCAGGCTGCGCCAGGAACTCTGGGGGGCGCAGGCCGATTATGTCGCCGCTTCCTCGCCGTTCTTTCAGTCACTGTGGGATGGACGGCGGCCGCCGGCGAGGCTGGAGAATCTGGCGGAACTGCCGCTGGCCGATAAATCCATGCTGCGCGCCAGTCAGGCGGGGCTTCCGCCATTCGGCGATTATCTGGCCGCGCCGCCCGAGACGGTTATCCGCCTGCATCGCACATCGGGCACCACGGGCGTCGCCATGAACCTGGCACTGTCGGTGGCCGACGCGGCCCAGACCGCGCTGGTCGGCGGGCGGGCCCAGCGGGCGGCGGGGCTTGGCCCCGGCCACCGCGTCGTGCATTGCCTGAATTATCAGATGTGGATGGGTGGCTTTACCGACCATACGACGCTGGAGGCTACCGGGGCCATGGTGGTGCCCTTCGGGGTCGGCGGCAGCGAGTTGCTGGTGCGCATCATTCAGGAAGTTGGCGTCACCGCGATTTCCTGCACGCCGTCCTATCCGGCGGTGCTTGAACGGGTGATCGCGAAGAAATTCCCCGGCCTCAAGCCCCGCGATCTTGGCCTGAAACTCGGCCTGTTCGGCGGCGAGGCCGGGCTGGACGATCCGGAACTGCGCGCCCGGCTGGAAGATGTCTGGGGCTTCGCCGCGCGCAACGCCAATTACGGCGTGACGGACGTATTCTGTAATTTCGCCGGCCAGTGCGAGCATCAGAACGATCTGCATTTCATGGCCGCCGACGTGCTGCATGCCGAACTGATCGACCCGGACAGCGCCGAACCGCTCGACTGGGCCGAAGGGGCCGAGGGCGAACTGGTGCTGACCCATTTGAAACGCGACTGCCAGCCGCTGGTGCGCTTCCGCACCGGCGATATCGTCACCCTCACCGGCCTTGGTAAATGCACCTGCGGCCGTACCGCGCCGCGGTTTCGCGTCGTCGGGCGCAGCGACGACATGGTTGTGGTGCGCGGCCTCAACGTCTTTCCCACCATGGTATCGGCGGTGCTGACCGGATTTCGCGAGCTGTCGGGAGAATACAGGATCATGCTGCCCGGCCCAGGCCCCCACGACCGTTTGCCGGTGCAGGCGGAACTGGCCGGCGAGGGCCGCGTGGCCGAGGGTCTCGCCGGGGAAATCGAGGCGGCGATCAAACGCGATATCGGCGCGGCGGCGCAAGTGATGTTGGTTCCGGCGAACAGCCTGCCGCGCACCGAGGGCAAGACACGCCGGGTCATCAGGGAGGATTAGGACATGACGGGTACCGTATTGAGCGAGCTTATCGACGGGGTCAGAACCATAACGCTGAACCGGCCGGACCGCCTGAACGCCATCAACCCGGAATTGCTGGCCGACCTTCGCGCCGCCCTGGCCGAGGCCAATGGCGACCCGGACACCCGCGCCATGCTGCTGCGCGGGGCGGGGCGGGCCTTTTGTTCGGGCGATGACTTAAAGGAATTCGACGACCAGGTCGGGACCGAGGCCGAAACCACCCGCTATGTCGAGGATATCCAGGATATCACCCGCGAAATCGTGATGGGCGACAAGATGGTGGTCGGCGCGGTTCATGGCTGGGCCGTGGGCGGCGGGCTGGAATGGATGATCAATTGCGATCTCGTGCTGGTGGGCGAGGGCGCTCGGTTCTTCTTCCCCGAGGTTTCCTGGGGCCTGTTCGTGACCGGCGCCGTGACGGCGCTGCTGCCGCGCCTCGTCGGGCTGCAGAAAGCGCGCGAGATGATCTTGCTGGGCGACCGCTTCGACGCCGCCAAGGCGGTCGAAATGGGCCTGGCCCTGAAGGCGTTGCCCGAAGTCACCCTGTTCGACGAGGCCCAGGCGCTTGCCAAACGCATCGCCGACCTGCCCCAGGGCGCGGTTGCCGACCTGAAACGGACCCTGCGCAAATCCGCCACCCTGGATGCCGAGGGCGCGATGGCCCTGGAAACAGCCGCCACCGTGCGCGGCTTCCTGGACCCCGAAACGGCCCGGCGCATTGCCGGGTTTGAATAGGGCGTATACCCATGTGAGAAACCCGGGCCAGCTTATGCGCGCGATATGCCCTGTCCCGGCCTAGCGTTCCCGATAACGTTCAATGATGGCCGACAAGCAGAATAACGCCAAGGGCGACGATGCTTGCCGTTCCAACCCGCTGTTGCCAGGGCCGTTCACGAAGGAGAAACACGCCGATCATGGCGGCCATTACGACGCTTGTTTCCCGTATCGCGGAAACCATCGCCAACGGCGCATAGGCGCTTACGTATATAACGATCGCATAGGCGGCGATGGAGAACAAGGCGCAGCAGGTGAACTTCCACCGCTCCCTCGACAGGGAGACTAGCAGTTGCCGCCGTCTTACAGCCCAGGTGAAGGCGACGACGGGCAGTTCGAATACAAACAGCCACGCGATGAAACCCATGGGTGCCCCGGACAGGCGGACCCCAATGCCGTCCGATACAGTGTAGGCCGCTATCATCGCCGCAGTGCCGGTGGCGAAAAAAAAGCCATTCAGGCTGATCCGCGTCTCCGAAGAGGTTACGAACGCCAGTGCGCAGATGCCGGCTGCAGCGACGACAACGCCGATAAGTTCAATGGGCGCCAGCATCTCGCCGGCGAATACGAGCGCGCCGATGGCCACCAGGATCGGCGCTGTTCCCCTTGCAAGCGGGTAGATTTGACTGAGGTCGCCAAATCGGTAGGCGTTAAAGAGGAAATACACATAGCCGTAGTGGAAAGCTGTCGATATCAGTATGAAAACCCATGCTGACGGGTCCGGAACCGGAACGAACGGGATAAGCAGCAAGCCGAAAATTCCCTGTCCCATGGAGACGGCCGTCAGGACCACCAGACGATCCCCGGCGACTTTGACCAGGGCATTCCAGCCGGCGTGTAACAAGGCGGCCAGCAGAACGGCGGCGATCAGGATGGGTTCCACGAAAATACCTCCTGTGCTGGTAAAGCCACGGCAACATAGACCATTCGCCGACACGGCGCACGCGGGTTCCTGAACCGCCAGCGGCGCTGTATGGTTGGAAGAGGGAAACGGATAAGGAGGGTTTGAACATGTGGCCGGATCGCAGATTTCTTGATCTTCTCGGCATCGAACTGCCGATTATCCAGGCGCCGATGGCGGGGGCTAACGGGTCGGCGATGGCGATTGCGGTTAGTGAGGCCGGCGGGCTCGGCTCGCTGCCCTGCGCGATGCTGGACGCCGACAAGGTGCGGGCCGAGATCGGCGTAATCCGCCAACAGACGGCTAAACCCCTCAATGTCAATTTCTTCTGCCACCAGCCGGCCGCGCCCGACTCAGAGCGCGCCGCCGCCTGGAAGGCGAGCCTGGGGCCCTTTTACCGGGAGCTTGGCCTGGATGAATCGGCCGACGCGCCGGCGGTCAACCGCGCGCCCTTCGACGCGGCGATGTGCGATATCGTTGAGGACCTCAAACCCGAAATCGTGAGCTTCCATTTCGGGCTGCCGGCGAAGCCGCTGTTGGAGCGCGTGAAGGCCGCGGGCGCGGTCGTGCTCAGCTCCGCGACCACGGTGGAGGAGGCGCTCTGGCTGGAACAAAACGGCTGCGACGTCATCATCGCCCAAGGCTGCGAGGCGGGCGGCCATCGCGGCATGTTCCTGACCGACGAAATCGCCACCCAGGCCGGCACCTTCGCGCTGGTTCCGCAGGTGGTCGATGCGGTGAAGCTGCCGGTCATCGCCGCGGGAGGCATCGCCGACGGGCGCGGCGTGGCGGCGGCCTTCGCGTTGGGCGCGGCGGCGGCCCAGGTCGGCACCGCCTATCTGTTCACGCCGGAATCTCTGATTTCCGACCTGCACCGCGCCGCGCTGCATGATGCGCGTGACGACATGACCGCGCTGACCAATGTGTTTTCCGGCCGCCCGGCGCGGGGCCTGATGAACCGGGTCATGCGCGAGGCCGGCCCGATGTCCGGCGCGGCCCCGGCCTTCCCCACCGCCGGCGGGGCGCTGGCGCCCTTGAAGGCGAAGGCGGAGCAGGCGGGGTCCACCGATTTCTCCTCCCTCTGGTCCGGCCAGGCCGCCAGCCTTGCCCGCGAGATGGGCGCCGCCGACCTGACCCGGCAGTTGGCCGGGGACGCGGCGGAGAGGCTTAGGGCGCTGGCGTCGAAAAGTTGATTTAAAGGCTCTGTCAGGGCCTTTCGGCGACAAAAGCGCGGGTTCGAGCCCATGCGCCAGCGTTTTCTGCCGTTTTTCAGTGTTCGTGCGCTTCAAAAGTTGACGTTTACGTAAACTGCGGTTATTCTCCGTTCCATGGCTGGTGGAGACGGAAATCAGGAAATTTCGATCGGCGTTCTGGCGCGCGAGTTCGGGGTGACGACGCGGACTATTCGTTATTACGAGGACGAGGGGCTGTTGTCACCGGAACGGCGCGGGCAGAAGCGGGTCTATGGACCGCGCGAGCGGGTGCGGCTGCGGCTGATCCTGCGCGGCAAGCGGCTGGGATTCAGCATCGCCGAAATCCGTGAAATTCTCGACATGTACCAGTCAGAACCGGGCGAGGTCGGGCAATTGCGTCATCTGATCGGCAAGATCGCCGAGCGCCGGGCCGCGCTGGAAAACCAGCGCGCCGACATCGACGAGACGTTGGCCGACCTGGGGGAGATCGAAGCACGCTGTGAACAGGCGCTGGGCGCAGTGGGCCCGCGCGAGCGGAGGGTGTCGTGATGCGGTGTGAAGGAGTGGTTTCGCCGGTCTGGCGCGTGGCGAGTGGCTTCATCCTTCGTCAGGCTCAGGATGAGGTAAATTATAACTCAAGCACCCTTATCCTGAGCCTGACGAAGGGCGAGGGTGCGGTGCCGGGGCGTGGGCGCCCATGACCGCCTTCGACTCCCGAAATCCCGAATTCGAGCGTGACGTGCGCGACAGTTTTGCGCGCCAGGCCTTCATGAATACGCTGGGGGCGGAGTTGCTGCTCGTCGAGGCGGGCCGCACCGAGATCGGGCTGGGTTATGACGAGGGGCTGTCGCAGCAGCATGGCTACTTCCATGGCGGCGTGATCGGCACGCTGGCCGACAATGCGGGCGGATACGCGGCATTTTCGCTGATGCCGTCGGGGATGACCGTGCTGACCGTCGAATACAAGCTGAACATCGTCGCGCCGGGCAAGGGCGAGCGGCTGATCGCCCGGGGCCATGTGCTGCGCCCGGGCCGCACGCTCACCGTCACCCGCTCGGACGTTTTCGCCGTGGACGGGGGCAAGGAAACGCTCTGCGCCACCGGCTTGCAGACCATGATGTGCCTCGACGCCGCGCCACACCGGCCGGCGGGGTGATTTCGGAGAGATTAATGTCCATACCCAATACCCCCGCATCCTTCGATTTCGACCTTGGCGAGACCGCCGACATGCTGCGCGAGCAGGTGGCGAATTTTGCCGCCGCCGAGATCGCGCCGCGCGCCGACGCGATCGACCGTAGCAACGATTTCCCCATGGACCTCTGGCCGAAAATGGGCGCCATGGGGTTGCTGGGCGTGACGGTGGCGGAAGAGTATGGCGGCGCCGCCATGGGTTATCTGGAACATGTGGTGGCGATGGAGGAGATCAGCCGGGCGTCCGCCAGCGTGGGGCTGAGCTACGGCGCGCACTCCAACCTTTGCGTCAACCAGATCAGCCGCAATGGCAATGCGGACCAGAAACAACGCTATCTGCCCAGGCTGATTTCCGGTGAGCATGTCGGCGCGCTGGCGATGAGCGAGCCGGGCGCGGGCTCCGACGTGGTGTCGATGAAGCTGCGCGCCGACCGCAAGGGCGACCGCTATGTCCTGAACGGCACCAAGATGTGGATCACCAACGGGCCGGATGCGGACACGCTGGTGGTCTACGCCAAGACCGACCCGGAGGCCGGATCGCGCGGCATCACCGCCTTCCTGATCGAGAAGGAGTTCAAGGGGTTCTCCACCGCGCAAAAGCTGGACAAGCTGGGCATGCGCGGTTCCAACACCTGCGAACTGGTGTTCGAGGATTGCGAGGTGCCGGCGGAAAATATCCTGGGCGAGGAGGGGCGCGGGGTGCGCGTGCTGATGTCCGGCCTTGATTACGAGCGCGCGGTGCTGGCGGCCGGGCCGACCGGCATCATGCAGGCCTGCATGGATATCGTCGTGCCCTACGTCCATGAGCGCAAACAATTCGGCCAGGCGATCGGCGAATTCCAACTGATGCAGGGCAAGCTGGCCGACATGTACACCACGATGAACGCGACCAAGGCGTATGTCTATGCGGTGGACAAGGCCTGCGACAAAGGCCGGACCAGCCGCAAGGACGCGGCGGGGGCGATCCTGTATGCCGCGGAAAAAGCCACCTGGATGACCCTGGAAGCGATCCAGACGCTGGGTGGCATGGGCTATGTAAACGAGTCCCCGACCGGGCGGTTGCTGCGCGACGCCAAGCTGTACGAGATCGGCGCGGGGACGAGCGAGATAAGGCGCATGCTGATCGGGCGGGAATTGTTCGATGAGACGCGGTGATGGCGGAAAACATAAAACACGAGGATACAGATATCAAAAAGGGCATCCGGCGTGCCCAGGAACGTGTCCGGCGGTACATACCCGAAGGCGTGAGCCTGTCGGACGAGTTGATCGCCGAACGGCGGGCCGAGGCACGGCGAGAAGAAGAGGAGACGAAATAATGTCGTTGGAAATGCGGTCCATATGCGAGAAGTGCGAGACCGGCCTCGCGCATGATGGCGAGGCGCATATATGCTCCCATGAATGCACCTTCTGCGGCCCCTGCACGGAGGCGATGGATCGCGTCTGCCCGAACTGCGGCGGCGAACTGGTGCGGCGGCCTCGGCGAAAAATGGAG
>CBFDDT010000190.1:0-6780 GCA_965603635.1 uncultured bacterium
ATTACGGAACTTTCCAAATTCCGCACGCTCTTCGTGATCGCGCGGAATTCATCCTTCGCCTTCAAGGGCCAGGCCCTGGACGTGAAGCAGATAGGTTCTAAATTGGGCGTGCGTTATGTCGTCGAGGGCAGCGTCAGGCGGGCCGGAAACCGGGTGCGGATCACCGCACAGCTGATCGATGCGGTCGAAGACCAGCATATCTGGGCCCAGCGCTACGACCGGGACCTGGAGGATATATTCGCCGTTCAGGACGAGGTAACCCGCGCCGTCATAACCGCCATAGAGCCGCAACTCGCCATCAGCGAACGCAAGCGCGCCTTGCGCAAGACACCGGAAAGCCTGGATGCCTGGGAGAATTATCAGCGTGGCCTTTGGCATACCTTTCAATACAAGCCGGAAGACCGTGACACGACCCTGGGATTTTTTCGCCGCGCCATCGAACTCGATCCCACATTCGCGTCCGCCCATGCGGGGCTCGGCTACGCGCTTTATGTGTACATCATTCTCGGCGTGTCACCGGATCGCGCCGCCGACCTCAGGGAGGCTTACGAAGTCAGCCAGACCGCGGTGAGGCTGGACGAGCACGATCCCTTCGCATGGGTGGCCCTGACAAGGGGGTATCTCTTGCAAGGCGAACATGACGCGTCGATCGTAGCCGCCGATACGGCGATATCGCTCAATCCCAATTTCGCCCTGGCTCATTTCGGGCGCGCCCACGCCTGCTGGCACTCGGGTCGCCCCGGCGAGGCCATCGCGTCGCATGACGAGGCCATGCGGCTGAGCCCGCATGACCCGATGATGTCGGCCTATATGGCCAGCAAGGCCATCGCCCTGCTGATGCTGGGGGAGTATGAGAAGGCAGTTGCCTTGTCTCGCAGGTCACAGCAACAGGCCAACGCGGCGATATTCTCCCACCTCGCGGAAATCAGTGCGCTTGGACTGCTCGGGCGACGCGACGACGCCCGCGATGCGATAGCGCGCGCGCAGCAAAAGAAGCCCGATCTGTCTGTCGGTTATGTGGATGAGGCCCTGCCAATAACCGACCAACAATGCCGCGACCTGTTTCTCGATGGCTTGCGCAAGGCGGGACTGCCGGACTGACATGGCTTTAAGCGCCCCCCGCCCGATTGATCCCCCCGCCAACTCCTCGTAGCATGCGCCATGTTCACCTTTCTCGCCCGCCGGCTGCTCGGCCTGATCCTGACGCTGTTCGCGGTGTCGCTGGTGGTCTTCCTGGTATTGGAGGTTCTGCCCGGCGATGTGGCGGAGGTCATGCTGGGGACCGAGGCGCGCGAGGATACGCTGGCGGCGCTGCGCGCGCAGCTGGGGCTCGACCGGCCGGCCCATGTTCGCTATTTCGCATGGATCGGCGGGCTGTTCACCGGCGATCTGGGCATCAGCCATACCTATGACGTGCCGGTGGCCGGGTTGATTGCCGAGCGGCTGGCGGTGACCGCGCCGCTGGCGTTGCTGGCCTTTGTGCTGTCCACCCTGATTGCGGTGCCGCTGGGCATGTTCGCGGCCACGCGGCGCGGGCGGGCGGGCGACTACGGGGTGATGGGGTTTGCCCAGGTCGGGCTGGCTATTCCCAATTTCTGGTTCGCGATATTGCTGATTCTGGTGTTCGCGGTGTGGCTGCGCTGGCTGCCGGCGGGCGGGTTTCCAGGCTGGGAGGCCGGGCCGGTCGCGGCCTTGCGGGCGCTGCTGTTGCCGGCGCTGGCGCTGGCGTTGAGCGAGGCGGCGATCCTGGCGCGGGTCACGCGCTCGGCGGTGCTGGAGACCATGAGCGAGGATTACGTGCGCACCGCCCGGGCCAAGGGGTTGGGTTGGCGCCCGATCATGTGGGGCCATGTTTTGCGAAACGCGCTGATCCCGGTGACCACGATCATGGGGCTGCAGTTCGCCTTCCTGCTGGCCGGCGCGGTGATCATCGAAAACGTGTTCACTCTGCCGGGGTTGGGGCGCCTGGTGCTGCAGGCGATCTTTCAGCGCGACGTGATCGTGGTGAAGGACGCGGTGCTGATCCTGGCCGGCATGGTGGTGCTGGTGAATTTCGCGGTCGATATGTTGTACACGGTAATCGACCCTCGCCCGAAGGTGGAGCTATGAGGGCGGCGCTTGGACACAGAGGTTTCGCGCTGGGCGCCTTTCTGGTCGGGCTGGTGCTGCTGGCGGCACTTGTGTCGCTGGTCTGGACGCCCTGGCCGGCGCTGGAAATGAACATCCCGGGCAAGCTGCGTGGGCCGTCGGCCGAGCATTGGTTCGGCACCGATCATTTCGGTCGCGATACGTTGTCGATGATCATGCTGGGGGCGCAAAACGCCTTGGCCGTGGGGCTGGCCGCCGTGGGCATCGGCGTGGGGCTGGGCCTGCCGCTTGGGCTAATCGCGGCGATGCGGCGTGGCCTCGTGGAGGATCTGGTGATGCGCGCCACCGACCTGACCTTTGCCTTTCCCGCCGTGCTGACCGCCGTTCTGATCGCCGCCCTGGCCGGGCCGGGCGGGATCAACGCCATTATCGCGGTCGGTATCTTCAACATCGCGGTGTTCGCCCGGCTGACGCGCGGCGCGGCGCTGCAGGTGTTGGGGCGGCCCTTCGTCAAGGCGGCGCTGGCGATCGGCAAGGGCCCGTGGCGCATCGCCGCCGGCCATGTGCTGCCCAATATCACCGGGGTGCTTATCGTCCAGGGTACCATACAGTTCGCCGTGGCGATCCTGGCCGAGGCGGGCCTCAGCTATCTGGGGCTGGGGGTGCAGCCGCCGGACCCCAGCTGGGGCCGCATGCTGAACGAGGCCCAGACCTTCATGTTCATCGCCCCCGGCCAGGCGATCTTCCCGGGGCTGGCAATCGCGCTGGCGGTGCTGGGCCTGAACCTGTTGGGCGACGGCCTGCGCGATTTGCTGGACCCGCGCCTGCGGGTCTGGCGGATGGGGTGAGCCTTGGTATTAGCCGGCCGCTCAGACCCGCCCCCGCCTCAGCACCAGCGTCGACCAGTTGTCGATGCGGTCACGGCGGACCAGTGCGAGACCCTGTGCCCGGTATGCACCGATGACCTGGTTTTCCTGATGAGTCAATAAGCCCGACAGCACTGCCTCGCCGCCGGGCGCCAGCGCGCGGGCCAGCGCCGGGGCCATCGTGATTAGCGGGCGCGCCAGGATGTTGGCGACAATCAGGTCGAAATCCCGCTTTCCCTGCATGACCGGCGCATTAAAGCCCGGTCCTGCCGCAGTTCTCACATAATTGGCGACGCCGTTGCGCCGTGCGTTCTCCGCCGTGACGCGCACCGCCTCGTCATCGATATCGACGGCCAGCACCGGCCGCTTCCAGGCCTTGGCCATGGCGATGGCCAGGATACCCGAACCGCAGCCCATATCGAGCATGCGGCGCGGGCGGCGTCGGCGCGCGATGCGGTCCAGCGCCAGCAGGCAGCCCTTGGTGGTGCCGTGCGAGCCCGACCCGAAGGCGGTCGCGGCATCCAGGGCGATCGACTGCGCCCCGGCGGGCGGGCGGTCCTCGTAAAAAGTGGGATGAATGAAAAAGCGCCCGGCGCGGATCGGCTGAAACGAGGCCCGGTTTTCCGCCACCCAGTCACGCGCCTCCACCGGCTTCACGACGAATGTCGGCTCTTTCACGCCGGCGGCCGCGCAGGCCAGCGCGATGACCGAAACCAGCATCGCATGGTCGGGCACCTCGCCGAACCATGCCAGGACCTGCCAGGGCTTGCCGTCGCCGGGTTCGTAAACCGAGACCACGAGGGAGAACGGCTCCAGCGCATCCATAAGAACCTGGGCGCCCTCGGCGCTGGTTTCCAGTTCCAGAATCCAGACGTCGGTTCCGCTCACGGTTTCTCCACAAACGCCGCGACGACTTTCTTGTCGCCGGCCTTGTCGAAATGGATAGACAGCTTGTCGCCCTCGACCATCTTCACCGTGCCCATGCCGAATTTCAGGTGGAAACAGCGGTCGCCGGTCAGGAAGCCGCCGGAATCGTCGCTGACCCGCGCGCCGGTTCCCTCGATCACCGGGCCGGCCGGCGGGGCGCCGCGCCTTGTTGGCGACCAGCTGCCATGGGCGAAGGCGTCGGACGCGGTGGGGGCCAGATTGCCGCCATAGAGACCGGTTTCGCCCGCGGCCTCCACATGGTCGGGCGGCAGTTCGTCGATGAAGCGCGAGGGAATGGCGCTCTGCCACTGATTATAGATGCGCCGGTTGGCGGCAAACGAGATGCGCACCCTTTTGCGCGCGCGCGTAATGCCGACATAGGCGAGGCGGCGTTCCTCCTCCAGCCCGGCGGCGCCGGACTCGTCGAGGGCACGCTGATGCGGGAACAGGTTTTCCTCCCAGCCGGGCAGGAAGACGTTATCGAATTCCAGCCCCTTGGCGGCGTGCAGGGTCATGATCGAGACCCGCGCCCCCTCGGCGCGCTCGTCGTTCTCCATTACCAGGCTGACATGCTCCAGGAACTCGGCCATGCTTTCACGCTCGGCCATGCCGACGACCAGTTCCTTGAGATTGTCCAGCTTGCCCGGCGCTTTCGGATCCTTGCTGGCGCGCCACAGGGCGGTATAGCCGGATTCATCCAAGACGATGCCGGCCAGTTCCGTATGGGAGAGCGTCTCCGCCTGCTGCCGCCAGCGCGCGAAAATGTCCAGGATGGCGGTGAGGTTGCGCTTGGCGGCGGGCTTCAACTCGTCGGTGTCCATCAGGCGGTGCGCGGCGCCGGTCAATGAGATGCCGGTGGCGCGGGCCAGGGTATGCAGCGCCTGCAGGGTCGCCGGGCCGACGCCACGGGCCGGCTTGTTGACGATGCGCTCGAAGGCCAGATCGTCGTCGGGCTGCTGGATCACCCGGAAATAGGCGATGGCGTCGCGGACTTCCTCGCGCTCGTAGAAGCGTGGGCCGCCGATCACGCGATAGGGTAGGCCCAGGGTCAGCATGCGGTCCTCGAATTCGCGGGTCTGGTGCCCGGCGCGCACCAGGATCGCCATCTCGTCCAGCGATTCTTTCCTGTTCTGCAGCGCCTCGATCTCCTCGCCGATCTCACGGGCCTCGGTCTCGCCATCCCAGACGCCGCGCACCTGCAGCTTTTCGCCCTCGTCCTCCTCGGTCCACAGGGTCTTGCCCAGGCGGCCCTCGTTATGGGAAATCAGGTGCGAGGCGGCGGCCAGGATATGCGGGGTGGAGCGGTAATTACGCTCCAGCCTGATCACCTTGGCGCCCGGGAAATCCTTCTCGAACCGCAGGATGTTGCCGACCTCGGCCCCGCGCCAGCCATAGATCGACTGGTCGTCGTCGCCGACGCAGCAGATGTTCTTGTTCTTCTGCGCCAGCAGCCTGAGCCACAGATATTGCGACACGTTGGTGTCCTGGTATTCGTCGACCAGAATGTACTGGAACTGCTTCTGGTAATCCTCCAGCACTTCCGGGTGCGACTGCAGGATATTCAGGCAATGCAGCAGCAAATCGCCGAAATCGGCGGCGTTCAGGACGCGCAGTCGGTCCTGATATTCGGCATAAAGTTCCGCCGCCTTGCCGTTGGCGAAATCGCCGGCGTCGGCCGCCGAGATTTTGTCGGGGTTCAGGCCCCGGTCCTTCCAGCCCTGGATGATGCCCGACAGCAGCCGCGCCGGCCAGCGCTTGTCGTCCACATTATGGGCCTGCATGATCTGCTTCAGCAGGCGCACCTGGTCGTCGGTATCCAGAATCGTGAAACCGGATTTCAGGCCGACCAGTTCCGCATGGCGGCGCAGGATGCGAACGCCCAGCGAATGGAAGGTGCCCAGCCACAGCGACTCCGACGCCGGGCCGACGAGACGCGCCACCCGCTCGCGCATCTCGCGCGCCGCCTTGTTGGTGAAGGTGACGGCCAGCACCTGCCAGGGCCGCGCGCGCCCGGTGAACAGCAAATGGGCGAGGCGCGTGGTCAGCACCCGCGTCTTGCCCGTGCCAGCGCCCGCCAGCACCAATACGGGCCCGTCCAGCGCCTCCGACGCCTCTCGCTGGGCATCGTTCAGGGTCGCCAGATAGGGCGGCGGCCCGGCCGGCGCGGCGCTTGCGGCCGGCGCGGGCGCGGTCTCGTCGAGCGAGTCGAGGGGGTCATCGTAAAGCGGGTCTGACATCATGGAAAAGATATAGCGGGATTCGCCGCCCGCGGAAACGCTTCGGAGCGCAAATATATTTGCGTCCGATCCTTACCCCTCGCCATATTCCTCGGCGCGGGCCTGCATCAGGGCGCGGTCGTAGGCGCGGATCACGTCGCGCTGGCGGACATAGCCGGTCAGGCGCTGGTCGTCGCGATTGTCGATAACGGCGACGATGCTCTCCTGAACGCTGTCCATCAGCGCCATGGCGGCCTCCAGGTTGTCCGTCTCGGCCAGCAGCGGCGGATGGTTGCGGCAGACATCCTCGGCATTCAGCAGCGCGTCCAGTTCGGTATCGAAGGCGGAGTCGGCGAGGTCGGAGAGCATGACCGTGCCGTGTAGGCGCCCGTTCTCGTCAATTACGAACAGCTCGCCGAATTTGCAATGCAGAAGCGCCTTGCGAATTTCCGGCATTGGTGCGGCGGTCGGTACTGTCATATGGTCGTCGCGCATCACGTCGCAAACATGAACCGCATGCAGCAGCCCCTGCTCGCGGTCCTTTCTAAGGTTTAGCCCACGCCGGTCCAGTTGCCAGGTGAAGAAGGAGAAACCGAATGCCTGCTGGGTAATCAGCGAGGCGATGACGGTGGCGATCATCACGCCGATAGTGAGCTGGTAATCGCCGGTCAGCTCGAACACCA
>CBFDDT010000191.1:0-6748 GCA_965603635.1 uncultured bacterium
CGTCGGGCGCGCTTGACGATGCGCAAGCATCGTCCGCGCGCGCCCTCCTGCCCAGGAAACGGGAAACGCGATCCCATGGGTACCATCCGTCTGATTTACTCCACTAGCGCATCGCGGCGCCACTATCGAGCGGAAACATCCATGGATTATCGCACTCTCGGCCAGAGCGGCCTGAAGGTCTCCCCCATATGCCTGGGCACGATGATGTTCGGCGAGCGTACCGACACGCGCACCGCCGGGCAGATCGTTTCCATCGCCCGCGATTCAGGCGTCAATTTCATCGACACCGCGGATGCCTACGGCAATGGCGAGTCCGAGCGCATCACCGGCAAACATATCGCCGGGGACCGCGACAAATGGGTGCTGGCCACCAAGGCGGGCAACCCCGGCAAGACCGGCGTCAACGATGGCGGACTGGGGCGCAAATGGCTGATGCAGGCGATCGACGCCAGCCTGGACCGGCTGGGCACCGACTTTATCGATATCTGGTACCTGCACAAACCGGACGCCGAAACCCCGATGGAAGAGACCCTGTCGGCGGTGGCCGACGCCATCGCCGCGGGCAAGGCGCGCTATTGGGGTCTGTCGAACTTCCGTGGCTGGGCCATCGCCGACGCGGTGCGCCTCGCCGACGGCATGGGCCTGTCGCGCCCCGTCGTGTGCCAGCCCTACTACAACGCCATGGACCGCACGCCGGAAGTCGAGGTGCTGCCGGCCTGCGGCCATTACGGCATCGGCGTGGTGCCCTATTCGCCGCTGGCCCGTGGCGTGCTGACCGGCAAATACCAGCCGGGCGCCGAGCCACCCGCCGACAGCCGCGCCGGCATCGCCGACGAGCGCATCCTGGAATCCGAGTACCGCCCCGAATCACTGAAAATCGCCCAGACCCTGGCCGAACACGCCAAGGCGCGCGGCATGGCGCCGGGCGATTACGCCCTGCTGTGGGTGCTGAACAATAGCCTGGTAAGCAGCGTACTGGCCGGCCCGCGCACGGTGGACCAGTGGGAGGCCTATCTGGGCGCCCTGCGCCACGAATTCACGGCCGAGGACGAAGCGCTGCTGAACAGCCTGGTCCCCCCCGGCCACCCCTCAACACCGGGCTATTTCGACCCGGCATACCCGCTGACGGGAAGATCGCCGCGCGTGGGGTGAGGCCCTAACCCGGAACCCGCGCGACGATCAGTTTTATGATGTCCTCGAACAGCATGCGTTCCTCGGTGATCTCCAGGCCGGCTTCGGGCAGGTATTGTTCGGTGTTGCGATCGAAGGTCGCGCCGTAGGCGAGGCGTACCCAGGGGGCCCAGAGGTTCATGACGAAACGTTTCCAGGGCCGGGCCGAATATTGGTATTCCAGGATGCGGATCTCGCCGCCGGGCCGCACGATACGGGCCAGTTCCTTCAGCGCGGGCAGTTGCAGGCTGTCGTCCAGCACGCAGAACAGGAAGGTGGCGACGGCGGCATCGAAATGCCCGTCCGGCAGGCCCGTGTCGCAGACATCGCGCTCCAGCAACTCAACCTCGATCCCCAGCCGGTCACGCCGGGCCACGGCGCGCGACAGCATGGCGGCGCTAAGGTCAATGCCGGTGACATGCGCGTCGGCCGGATAGAAACCCATGTTGCGCCCGGTGCCCACCCCGGCGTCCAGCACCCGCCCCGTCAGCCCGGCCAACATCACCGGCCGGATCGGCGCATAGCGCGCTTGCTCGAACGGCAGGTCGAGCAGGTCGTAGAAACGGGCAATCGAGCGGTACATTTTGTGTGCCATGGCACAGGCATTATAGCCCAACGGGCACCGGGTCACGGCGCGACAGATGGGCGCGGAAGGCAAAACCGCACGGCGCCATGCCGGACTGACGGCTCCGGCTGCAATCTTGGCAGGATTCACCACGCGCAGCCGACCTTTATGTGTAACGATAGCATATATTTTATTGGGGATTTCCGCAGGGGTCGCGCCAAACCTCTGTATCGCCGTCCGATCCGGTGCGATATCATCCGGGCATTGATTCGCGAGAACTTTGGCGGGGCTGCCCAATGTCACTTTTCGAACGTTATCTGACCGTCTGGGTCGCACTCTGTATTCTGGCGGGGATGGGGCTCGGCTATCTGATGCCGGGTTTTTTCCAGCTTGTGGGAGCCGCAGAGATCGCGCGGGTCAATTTGCCGGTCGCGGTGCTGATCTGGCTGATGATCGTGCCGATGCTTGTAAAAATCGATTTCGGCGCGCTGTCGCGGGTGCGCGAGCATTGGCGCGGGATCGGGGTGACGCTGTTCATCAATTGGGCGGTCAAGCCGTTTTCCATGGCGGCGCTGGGCATGCTGTTCATCGGCGTCCTGTTTCGCCCGTATCTGCCGGCGGGCGAGATCGACAGCTATATCGCCGGGTTGATCCTGCTGGCCGCCGCGCCCTGTACGGCGATGGTTTTCGTGTGGAGCAATCTGTGCGATGGCGAACCGCATTTCACCCTGTCGCAGGTCGCCCTGAACGACGTCATCATGGTTTTCGCCTTCGCCCCGATCGTCGCGCTGCTGCTTGGCATTTCATCGATCGTCGTGCCGTGGGAAACGCTTTTCCTGTCAGTCTTGCTTTATATCGTGGCGCCGGTTATCGCGGCGCAGTTTCTAAGGCGGTGGCTGCTGGCGGCCGGCGGGGAGGCGATGCTGGCTCGCGTTCTCAAGCCTCTCAACACTGTCTCGCTGCTGGCGCTGCTGACTACATTAATACTGTTATTTGGTTTTCAGGGCCATAAAATCATTACCCAGCCTCTCGTAATTGCACTCTTGGCTGTACCTATTCTAATCCAGGTCTACTTCAATTCTGGATTGGCTTACTTCCTCAATCGCTCGGTGGGCGAGGCCCATTGCGTGGCGGCGCCGTCGGCCCTGATCGGGGCCAGCAACTTCTTCGAACTGGCGGTCGCGGTGGCGATCGGCCTGTTCGGACTGGACTCCGGGGCCGCCCTGGCAACCGTTGTCGGCGTGCTGGTCGAGGTGCCGGTCATGCTCTCGGTGGTGCGCATCGTAACGCGGACAAAGGGCTGGTACGAGGCTGGAGCCGCCGTGCGGCGGAACGCGAAGCCGTAAAAAGGGCGGCTGCTATAATTACGCGTTATTCTGCATAATTTACGAAATCTGCACCATTATTGGACAAATCTCATCATAACTGCATATTTCCCTGGAGCGGGAAAAGGGAGAGGAAATGCAGAATTTCGGCGCGGCGTTTGGCGAGGCTTTCGGGCTGCTTTTGCGGTTCGATCCGGCGCTGATGGAGATCATCGGCCTGTCGTTGCGGGTCAGCCTGACGGCGGTCCTGATATCCGGCCTGATCGGCCTGCCGCTGGGCGCTATCCTGGGGGTTGCCCGGTTTCCGGGGCGCGGCGCGGTTCTCGTGCTGCTGAATTCCCTGATGGGGCTGCCGCCGGTGGTGGTCGGACTGCTGGTTTATCTCAGTCTGTCCAACGCCGGGCCGCTGGGGCCGTTGGCATTGCTCTACACCCCCGCCGCCATGATCATCGCCCAATCGATCCTGGTCATCCCCATCGTCGCGGCGCTGACCCGCCAGACCATCGAGGACATGCACGGCGAATATGACGAACTGCTGCGGGTACTCGGCATCGGGCGCTGGGGCATGGTGGCGACCCTGTTGTGGGACGCGCGCTACAGCCTGCTGACCGCGATGCTGGCGGGCTTTGGTCGCGCCGTGGCCGAGGTCGGCGCGGTGCTGATCGTCGGCGGCAACATCAACCATGTGACGCGGGTGATGACCACGGCGATCGCGCTGGAGACCTCGAAGGGCAACCTGGCCCTGGCGCTGGGGCTGGGCGTGGTGCTGCTGCTGCTGGCCGTTATCGTCAATGCGGGTGTCATGGGATTGCGCGCCACCGCCGCCAGGTCGGCCCATGCCTAGTACCCACCATCATGGCAGGATGATACGTATGACGACTTTGCAAGCCCTTCGGCCAGGAGCGCGGTTCGCCGTGATGCCCGCCCATCACAAGGGCCGCGCGACGCCGTCCGAAGGGCCTGCAAAGTCGCCCTACGGGTCGCGTCCCGCAGCCGCCGGCGTGCGTCAGCGCCGCTTGCCGATGTCCCGCATCGCCTACGCGACGCTTCCTACCCGGCGGCTGCGGGACGCGATCATACGTATCATCCTGTCATGATGGTGGGTACTAACGTGTTGCCCATTCAGGCCAGCGGCCTGGTGCTTGAGCGCGGCGGACGGCGCATCATCGACAATATCGGCCTGGCGATCGGCGGCGGAGGCGTGTCAGTCATCATGGGCCCGAACGGCGCCGGCAAGAGCGTGCTGCTGCGCCTGTTGACCGGCCTGATAAAACCGGATGCCGGGATCGTCACCTGGGCCGGCAGCCGGCCGGACCGCGCCCGAGCGCCCGCCGTCGGCATGGTCTTCCAGAAACCCGTTCTGCTGCGCCGCTCGGCGCAGGCCAATGTGCGATTTGCGCTGCGCGACGGCACGCTGGCGGAACGGAACCGCCGCGCACTTGCGGCCCTGGCCCGGGCCGGGCTGAAACATCTGGCGGACGCCCCGGCGCGACTTTTGTCGGGCGGGCAGCAACAGCGCCTGGCAATCGCGCGGTCGCTGGCGCCAAACCCGGAGGTACTGCTGCTGGACGAGCCCTGCGCCAATCTGGACCCGGCCGCCACCGCGGCGATCGAGGCGCTGATCGGCGACGCCAGGGCGCGCGGCACCAAGGTCGTGCTGGTCACCCACGACGTGGCCCAGGCGAAACGGGTCGCCGACGACATCACTTTCATCCATGACGGCCGGATCGAGGAACAGACCCCGGCCAGCGAATTCTTCGACAACCCCGCCAGTCACGCCAGCCGTGCTTATCTGGACGGCCGGTTGCTGGTCTGACGCATCACAAAGGGTAGAGAGAGCATGATATCGAGACGCAAACTTATTGGGGCCGGGCTATTCTGCGCGGCGCTTGCCATTGCCGCGCCCGCAGGCGCGGGTGAGATGTTCATCACCGTCCAGTCCACCACCTCGACCCAGAATTCGGGCCTGCTGGACTACCTGCTGCCGACATTCACCGAGAAGACCGGTATCGAGGTGCGCGTGGTCGCGGTCGGCACTGGTCAGGCCATCAAGAACGCCATGAACGGCGATGGCGACGTGCTGCTGGTTCATGCCAAGACATCGGAGGAGAAATTCGTCGCCGACGGCTATGGCGTTAAACGCCACGACCTGATGTACAACGATTTTGTCATCGTCGGCACGGCCGCGGACCCCGCCAAGGTAGGCGGCATGAAGGATGCAACGGCGGCGCTGCAAAAGCTCGCCGCGGCCAAGGCAACCTTCGCCTCCCGCGGCGACGATTCGGGCACCCATAAGAAAGAACTGAGCCTGTGGAAAGGGGCCGGCATCGATGTCACCGCGGCCTCCGGCGGCTGGTACCGCGAGACCGGCTCAGGCATGGGCGCGACGCTGAACGTTGCGGCCGGCATGGGCGCCTACGTCATGACCGACCGCGCCACCTGGATCGCCTTCCGGAACAAGGGCGATTTCAAGGTGCTGGTCGAGGGCGACGAGGTGCTGTTCAATCAGTACGGCATTATTCTGGTAAACCCCGAAAAGCACCAGAACGTAAAAGCCGAATCGGGCCAGGCCTTCATCGACTGGATGCTCGGCAACGAGGGCCAGGCGGCCATCGCGTCATACAGCGTCGACGGCCAGCAGCTATTCTTCCCCAACGCAAAGCCGGGTAGCTGAGGCGATACCGAGTGACCTCATACTTCGAGACGCCCCTTTGGGACTCCTCAGCATGAGGCTCAAAGAATTTCTTGACTCCTCACCCTGAGGAGGGCCGAAGGCCCGTCTCGAAGGGCGAGGTCGCTCGATCCGTCAAGGCCCGTTGTAGCGCACCGTCCCCAGGCCCGTAATGTCGTACCCGCCCAGTTCCTCCGCGCGCTCCGCGAAGGCCGGCGCGCGGGCGAAGGATATCAGTTTCCGCAGCGGCGGTTCGAACCAGTCGCGACGCCAAACGGCGAGGTCGTAACGCTCACGGAATAGCGGCAGGAAATCCAGCCGGTACTGGCGCGCCACGGTTTCGACCGCCAGCCCGGCATCCGCCTTGCCGTCGGCCACCGCCAGCGCCACGTCGGCCTCGCTGCGCGCCGGCGGGTCCAGCATGGTTATCGCGGCGGCATCCAGCCCGGCCCTGTTCATCAGATATTCCAGCAGCACGCGGCTGCCGGCCTCGTGCTGGCGGGGGATCACCCGGCGCCCGGCGAGGTCGGCGATCGAGGTTATGTTTTGCGGGTTGCCCGGCGCCAGCACCAGGCCCTGGGTGCGCATCGCCCATTCGACCAGGATCACCGGCATGGCGGGAATGCGTTCACGAATATGAGCGCGGTTCCAGTCCTCGCAGTCGGGCTCGTAGACATGCATGCCGGCCGCCACCGCCCCGCCCTCGGCCAGCCGCGCAAGCCCGCTGAGGCTGCCGTCGAAGAAAGTCGCAAGGCCGCTGCCAGATTCGCGCAATGCCCAGTCCAGCAACGGATCGTGACTGCCGGCCACCACCAGCGGCCGTTCGACCAACCCCTCCGTCCCCTCGCGGAATTCCACGTGGCGGCGCACCCAGGCCTCCACCATATCGCGCGGGAACAGCAGCTTGCCGGTCACCCGGCTGTGGGGAACCGCGTTTTCGGCGACGAGTTCATAAACCTTGCGCTCCTTGATGCGCAGCAAGGCCGCCACTTCCTTCGTCGTCAGATAATCCGCCAT
>CBFDDT010000192.1:0-6643 GCA_965603635.1 uncultured bacterium
TACCAACAGATCCTCGGCGATCTTGGAACGCTGCGGCATGATGCCCATGAACACGAACAGCGGGATCGCTATCAGCGTATCTCGCTCCACTTCCCAGTAAATCCCGCGGAAATTCGTGACACCGGCCGTCAGCCACTGCACCGGCCCGCCCTGGGCGAAATAGGCGCTTGGGTCGCCGGCGATCAGCCAGCCGAAAAACGCGGCGGCGCCGATGGCCAGGATTGCCGCGCCGGGCAAGGAGAAGGCAACCGGGAATCCGGACCCCAGGGCCCAGATCATCAGGACTATCAGTAGCAGGAGGAAAACCAGTTCCATGGCGGTTTCTTATGTTCTCTTTAAATTATTGTATGATTTCGGCGGCCAGCTGGCGCTTGCCCGGGTCGCCGCGATAGTCGGCGACCGCTTCCAGCAGGTATGCGGCGAACTGCAGCGCCATCGTGACGGCGAAGATCAGCAGGTAGCCGGCAAGCAGATATTTGACATACATGCCGTAGCCGGATTGCGAAACCTCTAGCCGCAGGATCGGGGCGGTGATGATGGCGGTCGACTGGCCCATGCCGACGACCAGAATTACCCAACAGAGCGGCAGGCCCAGAAACAGCGCCCCAACCGCGTTGACGATTCCCTTGGTCTTCTCGGTAAAGCCGGAATAGAGCACGTCGACGCGCACATGGCCTTCCTCGATCAGCGTATAGGCGCTGGAAAACAGGAACAGTCCGCCATACCAGAACCGGACCAGGTCGCCCATGAAAGCCTGTTCGTATGAAAAAACGAAGCGCGACACGACGATCTGCAATTCGGCCCCGACGACCAGTATCGCCAGCCACGTGAAGCCCAGCGTCCGCGTGACGGCGGCCAGGATCAGCGACAGGACGATCAGCGGAGCATGGACATAAGGCACACGATACTGGCTGCGGCCAAGCTGCGTGGTAATGTCGGCGCCGACGAAGAACTCCAGAAGCCCCTCGACGCGCAGGAAGGATATTAGCGCATCGGTGAGGCCGACCAGGAATACCACCCAGAAGGCGAAGCGGGCGATGTAGGCGGCGATGGCGGAGATCGTCAGGTCGTCCTGACGCAAGGTGCGGTTTTTCGTTTTCAACACAAAGACCGCCGGCCCGATCACCGACAGCAGGTATATCAGCGCCTGGACCCAGGCCGCCACGTCGGCGTCCGGGCCGAAGGCGGCGCCGGCGCCCGGCCACTCACGCCAGAAAGTCAGGTAGATATTGAACAGGTAGGCAAACAGCGTGCCGACGATAGTCCAGCCAATAAAACGAAAGCCCAGAACGGAGGCTGTCGGCACGTAATCGCCGGCGGAATTGGCCGGAGTTGAAACGGACATATGCATGCGACCCTAAAACCATGGGACGGAGCAAAGCTCCGCCCCATAATTTGTCATAATAGCCCTTGGCCTGTTAGAGGCCGAGGACCCGGTTGCGTTTCAGCGAGTAGCCGACATCCGAAAGCTTCATCCAACCCGCCACGTTCGCGCGGGCCTCGGCAAAGCTGTCGTGGATTTTCGCGGCCAGCGGACTGTGCGCGCGGGTTTCCTCCATGACCGCCGCCGAGGCTTCGCCGAAGCTGTCATAGACGTCGTCGTTGAACTCGCGCAGCTGTACGCCGTGCTCGTCAATCAGCTTCTTCAGATAGGTCGCGTTGTTGGCGTTGTTCTCGGCCATCTGAAGTTCCGATTCCATCTGGCAGGCCGCCTCGATGCTGATCTGCTCGCTCTTCGACAGGCCGGCAAACCATTTCTGGTTCATGCCGAACGAGATGAAGCCGCCCGGCTCATGCATGCCGGGATAGTAGTAGTATTTGGCCGCCTCGTAGAACTTCATGAAATAGTCGTTGTAGGGGCCGACCCACTCGGTCGCGTCGATTGCGCCGGAGACCAGGTTCTCATAGATCTGGCTGCCTGGCAGGGAGACCGGCGAGGCGCCGACCTTGGCCATGACGTCGCCGCCCAGGCCCGGGATACGCATCTTCAGGCCCTTCAGATCGTCGGCCGATTCGATTTCCTTGTTAAACCAGCCACCCATCTGGACGCCGGTATTGCCACAGGGGAATGCCTTCAGGCCGAAGCTGCCGGCCAGTTCGTCCCACAGCTGCTGACCGCCCATCCAGTTGATCCAGGCGCTCATCTCGGTATAGGTCAGGCCGAACGGCACGGAGGTAAAGAAGGCCCAGCCCGGATGCTTGCCTTTCCAGTAGTAGTCGGCCGAGTTGTAGGCCTGCGCGTTGCCCGACGCCACTTCGTCGAACACGTCGAAGCCGCCGACGCGCTCACCGGAAGCAAAATATTTGGTGGTGATCCGACCCTCGGTCATGTCGGTGATGCGCTGTGCGAGACGCTGGGCGCTGATGCCGAGACCGGGGAAATCGCGCGGCCAACTGGAAACGATAACCATTTCCTTGCGTCCCTGGGAGATTGCCGGGGCGGCGAGGGTGCTGGCGGCGGCGGTAACGGCGGTTGCTACGCCTGCCTTTTTGATGAATGAACGACGATCCATAGATTCCTCCTCATTGGTGTTTTGTAACCGGATTTACTCGAATGACTGATTTCCACCCACCCGCGTTACCGGTGCCGGCGATGGCAGAAGCCATAAGCCGTTCCGGCCCGAAGGCGGTGGATTCAGGATTTAATATTGTTGTTTGATGATCCGTAACTTCCTGTCCCTGTAACATTGATTGTTTTTATGCTTACGAAGGTACGCACATGGCGCGCGATCCCCCGAAACCACCTGATTATTATAGCGCAGTATGGGCTTTGTCTATAGCGAGGCTGAATCTCCCAAAACAGCGGCGGCGCGCCGAACACCGGTGCTGCTTTTTTTGTCAGGCGATGCCGTGGTGCTTCCTGGCCGGCGACTGAACCGGAATTCAGCTCTTGCCCACGAGGCAATATTGCCCCGCCGGGAGATTGGGGTATAAAGCGTGCAGAATCATAGAGGAACCTGGATACATGAAGATTTTAGCCTTCGAACGCAACGGCGCGCCCGGTGTCGGCGTGCTGTCCGAAGACGGGGCCAGCGTCAGCCCCTTCGACCTGTCCGCCGGGGAAGCCGCCGGCGGCGTGCAAATTCTGGCCGATCTGGCGGCCGAGGGGAAACCGGCGCCGGCGACCGGCGATGCGATCCCCATGGAGGGGCTGAAACCGCGCGCGCCGATGCCGCGTCCAAAGCGCAATATTTTCTGTGTCGGCAAGAACTATTACGACCACGCCCACGAATTCGCCAACAGCGGCTTCGATTCCAGCGCGACGGCCGGCGCGGTGCCCAAGGCGCCGATTATTTTCTCCAAGCTGCCCGAGACCGTGATCGCTCATGGCGAGCCGATCCTGCAGGACCCGGCCGTCAGCATCGCCACCGATTACGAGGTCGAACTGGGCGTCATCATCGGCAAGGGCGGTCGTGGCATCACAAAGGAAAATGCGCTCGACCATGTCTGGGGTTATACCGTCATCAACGACGCCACCGCGCGCGATCTCCAGGGCCTGCACAGTCAGTGGCTGATCGGCAAGTCGCAGGATACCTTCTGCCCGATGGGGCCCGTCGCGGTGACGGCCGATGAATTCAATCTCGAAGATGCCTTCGTGCGCACCTGGATCAATGGCGAGATGCGCCAGGATTCGAATACCAGCCTGCTGATCTTCGACGTGCCGACGACGATCGCCACGCTGGCCGCCGGCATCACGCTGATCCCCGGCGACGTCATCGCCACCGGCACCCCGGCCGGCGTCGGCATCGGTTTCAAGCCACCGAAATATCTTGTCCCCGGCGACATGGTGCGCATGGAGATCCAGGGCATCGGCGTGCTGGAAAACGAAGTCCGGACGCACGGCGGCTGAAGCGGCGGGAAAAATGCGCGAAGCCTTCGACATATTCACGATCCTGCTGCTGCTGTTTGGCGGGCTGGCGTTCTGGCCAATGGTCCGCTTCGGCGCGGGCCTGGCGGGTGGCGCGAGCGACTTGCTGAAATGGCAGTTTTACACCCATATCATGCTGCTGGCCGGCTCGTTCGTGCTGGTCCAGTATTCCCATGTCATTGACCATCCTGACCGGGAGGCTACGCAAGTCCTGCCCTACGCCATCGGCGCCCTTTCCTGGGCGTCGGCGCTGGTCATTCTGCTTGGAACCGGCCTGTGGCGGCGCATCGGCAAGGATTTCGGCGATCCCGACTGACGGAGAGGTAATATGTTCAAAATCCTCGGCATCGACCATATCGTGCTGCGAGTCGCGGACCTCGACCGCATGCTCGCCTTCTATTGCGAGGTCCTGGGCTGCGTCGTGGAGCGGCGCGAGGACAGGATCGGCCTGATCCAGTTGCGCGCCGGGGCCGCGCTGATCGACCTCGTCCCCGTCGACGGCGAGCTCGGCCGCTCCGGTGGCGCCGCACCGGGCGCGGAAGGCCGCAATCTCGACCATTTTTGCCTGCGCATCGAACCTTTCGAGGAGGACGCCATCCGCGCCCACCTCGCCCGCCACGGCATCGACGCCGGCCCGCTGAAATCCCGTTACGGCGCCCAGGGCGTCGGCCCGTCGATCTATATCGAGGACCCCGAGGGCAATGTCGTAGAGCTTAAAGGGCCGGGGGGCGGTCAGCTCGAATAACGGCCGGCAATCTTGTTTTCGTAATCGCTTAACTCACGCCGGGCCTCGTTAAGTTCGGCCTCCATCCGGGGGATCGAACGGTTCAGATCGACCTTTTCCTGGGTAAGCTGCTTGATTTCGATGCCCAGATTGATCCGGCCCTCCATGGACATATCCGGCGAAATCATGGCGGTGGATTTGTCGGCGATGGTCTGTTCCAGGCTGTTGGCGCGCTCTTTGGCCTGGCTCAGCCGGCTCTCGGCCTTGTCGACGGCGGCGCGGCGCTCGCGCAGGCCGGCGCCGTCCTTGTGGGCGTCCAGGAACGGGCGCTCCAGGTCCGGCGGGCAGACATTGGCGTATCTATTCCCATCCACGCCGAGGCGATAGCCGTTTTGCGGCTTGCAGTAATCCACCAAACCATCGTCGCGGCCATCGAGATAACCCCCGATATCGGCCGTGACCCCGTGCGGGGCGCATTCCCTGCGATACTTGCCGAACTGGTCGGCGCGCAGCCCTTTCACGCCGTCCTCGAACCCCAGCGCCCACCAATCGGTGGCCTGGCAGGCCGCGGTCTGGCGTTGATCCCGTCGGTTCCGTTCTTCCTCGCTTTCACCGCATCCGGCGATGGCGAGGAAGGCAATCATGATGGCGAATTTTTTCATATGGAAGCTCCTACTTTCGAAGCAATCATACAGCCACGCTGTTTATGAAGGTTTAACAAACCAGGTTCGAGGTTTTCCCTACGTTCACGCCGGCGAAAAATGCGGTAACATGCCCCATGAATTCCATGCAACCAGAAACCCCGCAAAGGCGGAACCGATGGATCCGCTGACACAAATCGCCTTGGGTTCAGCGATCGGCACGGTTACGCTGGGCCGCAAGGTGGGCGCGCGCAAGGCGGCCATCCTGGGCGGCATTATCGCCGAGTTGCCGGACATCGACATGTTTTTTCCAGCGGATTCGGTGATCGACACCTACGTCGACCATCGCGGGCCGACCCATTCCGTCCTGATGCATCTGGTGGCGATGCCGGCCTTCGGCGAGGCGCTGCGTTACCTGGATGAGCGCCTGCGCGGCGAACGCTGGCTGTGCTATGGGGTGGTCTTCGCCTGCTTGTCCACCCACGCGCTGCTTGACGGATTCACGACTTACGGCACCAAGCTTCTGTGGCCGCTGTTCTCCGAACCGATAAGTTGGTCCAGCATCTTCATCATCGATCCGCTCTATTCGCTGCCGCTGCTGGTGGCTCTGCTGGTTTCCCTGTTTTCGCGGGCGCGACAGGGGCCGATGCCGCTCGGCAACAGTGCCCGGCGCGCGGCCTCCTGGGGACTGATCCTCAGTTCGGCCTATATGGGCTGGACGCTGGCGGCGCGCGAACTGGCCGAGACAAAGGCGCTGGATGCGCTGGCCGCCGGCGGGGTCCGCTACCAGCGGATGACGATAATACCGCTGCCATTCAATTCGCTGGTTTGGCGCGGGTTGGCGGTGGATGGCGACCGCTATGTCAATGTCTACATATCGCTGCTGGACGGCGGCGTCCCGGCGTCACTGCACGAGCATCCCCGCAACCTCGCGCTGGCCGACGGCCTGCCGGACCGCGAACCGGTGGACCGCATCGCCTGGTTCAGCCACGGATTCCACGCGCTGGAAAGGCGGGGCGACGACATCCTTCTGCGTGATTTGCGGTTGGGGGTGGAGCCCAACTACGTGCTCACCTTCAAGATCGCGGCGTTCAACAGCGACGGTGTCGCCATGGTACGGCCGGAAAGAATCTCGTATAGCCCGGACTGGTCGCAACTCGGCTGGCTGTGGCGGCGTATTTTCAACGAAGGAGCCGAGCGGGACGAGCGACCTTGATCCACGTCAGTGCGGCCTCCGCTGGGCCGTGGGAGGATAGTCTTCATGGAAATACGCTTTCATGGCGCGGCGGGGGAGGTTACGGGCTCCTGCCATCTGGTCGAGGTCGGCGGCCGGCGTATCCTGCTGGATTGCGGCCTGATCCAGGGCGACCGGCGGGCCGAGGAGCGTAACCGCGCGCCGTTCCCCTTCGA
>CBFDDT010000193.1:0-6614 GCA_965603635.1 uncultured bacterium
GAACCGTGCCCTCGTCGGAAATCACCACCTTCGGCCCGCCACCGCACGCCGCCAGTAACAGCAGCCCGGCCAAGGCCATAAGCGGTTTCACGATTGATTTCCCGGACATGATTCTTCCTTTTTCAACGGCAGGCGATGCAGAGCATAAAGGTAGCGCGGGCCCGGTAAAGGAACCAATAACGGGGCGTGCGCCCCTACCCGTCCAGTTTCTTGCGCAGCAGGTCGTTGACCATTCCGGGGTTGGCCTTGCCCTGGCTGGCGCGCATGGTCTGGCCGACGAAGAAGCCGAACAGCTTGTCCTTGCCTTCGCGATATTGGGCCAGCTTGTCCGGGTTGTCGGCCAGTACCTGGTCGATGATGCCCTCGATGGCGCCGGTGTCGGTGACTTGCTTCAGCCCCTGTTCCTCGACGATGTCGGAGGCTTCCTTGCCGGTTTCGAACATGTCGTCGAACACCTTCTTGGCGATCGAACCGGAAATCGTGTCGTCGGCGATCAGGTCGATCAACCCGCCCAGCGAACGGGAAGAAACCGGCGAATCGTTGATATCCTTGCCGGCCTTGTTCAGCCGCCCGAACAGTTCCGAGATTACCCAGTTAGCGGCCTGCTTGGCGTCGCGGTCCTTGGCCACCGACTCGAAGAAATCGGCGGTATCGCGCTCGGCCACCAGCACGCCGGCATCGTAGACCGACAGGCCGTAATCGGCGATGAAGCGGTTCTTCTTCTCGTCAGGCAATTCCGGCAGGAAGGCGCGCTGTTCCTCGACGAATTCCGGCGTCAGATTGATCGGCAGCAGGTCCGGATCGGGGAAATAGCGGTAATCATGCGCCTCTTCCTTGGACCGCATGGACCGCGTCTCGCCCTTGGCCGAGTCATACAAGCGGGTTTCCTGCTTGATGGCGCCGCCATCCTCGATGATTTCGACCTGGCGCGCGGCCTCGAATTCGATGGCCTGGCGCATGAAACGCAGGGAATTCAGGTTCTTGATCTCGCAGCGCGTGCCCAGCTCGTCGCCCGGCTTGCGCACCGACACGTTGGCGTCGCAGCGCAGCGAACCTTCCTGCATATTGCCGTCGCAGGACCCGATATAGCGCACGATGGAGCGCACCTTCGTGACATAGGCCGAGGCCTCCTCGGCCGAGCGCATGTCGGGCTTGGAGACGATCTCCATCAGCGACACGCCGGAACGGTTGAGGTCGATGAAGCTCTGGGTCGGGCTCTGGTCGTGCAGCGACTTGCCGGCATCCTGTTCCAGATGCAGCCGCTCAATGCCGACGGTCTTGGTCGCGCCGTCCTCCATATCGACCAGCACCTCGCCCTCGCCGACGATCGGGTCCTCGAACTGCGAAATCTGATAGCCCTGGGGCAGGTCGGGATAGAAATAGTTCTTCCGCGCGAAAACCGAATGCAGGTTGATCGTCGCCCCCAGCGCGAGGCCCGTGCGCACCGCCTGTTCCAGGCAGCGTCCGTTGACCACCGGCAGCATGCCGGGCATCGCCGCGTCGACGGTGCTGACCTGGCTGTTCGGCTCGGCGCCGAACGCGGTCGAGGCGCCGCTGAACAGCTTGGCCTCGGAGATTACCTGGGCGTGGATTTCGAGGCCGATTACAACCTCCCACGAGCCTGTGCGGCCCTCTAGCATTGTCATTTCCGTACTATCCGTTGAATGTTTTCGTTTATTGATCCGCCGTGAACAAGACCGGCCGGCCGTTCTTGGCCGCCCGGGTAAAAAACCCGCGCATCAGGTCGAACCAGTCCCAGGTGGCGTCGATTACGTCCTTGCCGTCGTCGGGGCTGTGTTTGGCAAACATGCCGTCCATCCAGGCCCGGTCGAGCCCTTTTAGCGCGGCGGCGACTTCCTTTGCCTGGTCGACCTCGATCAGGCGGATGATATGCGCCTTCTCGCTCTTCAATACCTGCTGGCCGCCAAGAACGGCCAGGTTCAGCGGCGGCTCGCCCACCTTGGGGTCCGGCGCGGGGTTGTCGGTCAGGCAGCAATGGATTCCCTCCCAGGCGTCGCTGGTGACCTGGCCATGCTCGTCGTCGAAGGCTTCCTCGATGGCGCCGAAATAGTCCATCTTCGCCGCATCGTCCGCCTGGCCCAGCAAGCCGTCCCGCTGTTCCGCGGTTATCGCATAATGGACACCAACAAATCGCATAGACTATTACCTCCCGGCAATAAAGTCCGGCATGACCGTAAAGTCCGCCGCCTCTTCCAGGCTCCGCGCCGCGCGTAGTACGGTTTCCTCGTCGAACGGCCTGCCGATAATTTGCAGGCCCAGCGGCAACCCTTCCGCCGACAGGCCAGCCGGCACCGAAATGGCCGGAAGCCCCGCCAGCGATGCCGGCACCGTAAAAACGTCGTTGAGATACATGGCGATCGGATCGTCCATGTTCTCACCCTGGCCAAAGGCCGCGTTCGGCGCCGTGGGGGCGAGGATCGCATCGACATGGTCGAAGGCGTCCCGGAAATCCCCGGCGATGCGCGAGCGCACCTTCTGCGCCTTCAGATAATAGGCATCATAATAGCCCGCCGACAACACATAGGTGCCGATCAGCACGCGCCGCTTGACCTCGCGGCCGAAGCCTTCCGCGCGAGTATTCTCGTACATGTCCTGCAGGGTCTGGCCCGGAACGCGCAGCCCGTAACGCACGCCGTCATAGCGCGCCAGATTGGACGAGGCCTCGGCCGGGGCGACGATGTAGTAAACCGCCAGCGCATATTTCGTGTGCGGCAGGCTGATATCGACGATTTCGGCCCCGCCGGCCTTCAGCCAGTCGATACCCTGGTCCCACAGCTTCGCGATTTCCGCCGGCATGCCGTCAATACGGTATTCCCTGGGGATGCCGATGCGCAGTCCCTTGACGCCGCCGTCCAGCGCCGCCTCGTAATCGGGCACCGGCCGGTCCACGCTGGTCGAATCCTTCGCATCGAACCCGGCCATGCCACCCAGCATGATGGCGGCGTCGCGCACGCCGCGGGTCATCGGCCCGGCCTGGTCCAGCGACGAGGCGAAGGCCACGATGCCCCAGCGCGAGCAGCGCCCGTAGGTGGGTTTCAGCCCGGTGATGCCGGCGAACGAGGCCGGCTGGCGGATTGATCCGCCGGTGTCCGTGCCGGTCGCCGCCAGCGCCGCGCGCGCCGCGACCGCCGCCGCCGAACCGCCGGACGAGCCGCCCGGCACCAGCTTGGTCGTCTTGTCGTCCTTGCGTTTCCAAGGGTTCTCGACCGCGCCGTAATAGCTGGTCATGTTGGACGAACCCATGGCGAATTCGTCCAGGTTCACCTTGCCGAGCATCACCGCGCCGGCGCCGAACAGATTGGCCGTGACGGTGGATTCGTAAGGGGGTTTAAAACCGTCCAGGATATGGCTGCCGGCGGTCGTCAGCACCCCCTTGGTGCAGAACAGGTCCTTGATGGCGATCGGCAGCCCTTCCATGGCGCCCGCCTTGCCGGCGGCAATGCGCTTGTCGGACTCGGCGGCCATCTCGAGCGCCTTTTCCGGCGTCTCGGTGATGAAGGCGTTCAGCGGCCGCGCCGCCTCCACCGCCTTCACATGCGCCTCGGTCAGTTCGACGGACGTGAAATCGCCCTTGGCCAGCCCGTCACGGGCGGTGGCCAGGGTCAGGCCGGTCAGATCACTGCTCATTCCATCACCTTGGGCACGGTATAGAAGCCCATTTCGGCCTCCGGCGCGTTGGCCAGCACGTCCTCGGCGCAATCGCCGTCGTTGATTTCGTCGTTGCGCCAGCGGGCCGCGATCTCGACGACCGACGTCATCGGCGCCACGCCGTCGGTATCGACCTCGGCGAGCTGTTCAACCCAGTCCATGATCGTCGAGAGCTCGCCCGCGAGCGGCTCCAGATCCTGTTCCGGCACATGGATTCGGGCGAGATGAGCAATCTTCGCCACCGTGGCCTTGTCGAGCGACATGTCCGCCTCTTCACACTATCAAAATTCAGGTTCAGGCCCCCGGTCCGAAGGCCGCGCGGAAACTAGCACCGGGCCCCGGCGCGGGCAAGTGGGGGGAAGGCCATGGGCCAGTATGTGTCAGGCGCGCTCATGCCCTGCCTCCACCGAATTTCGAGCGCAGCCATTTCAAGAACCGCCCCCAGCCGTAATAGTCGCGGGGGTTGGCCTCGATTTCGTCGAACCAGGTCAACGCGTGATCCTCGAGCAGTGCGCGAAACGTAACTTCCCACTGAGGCCGCTTTTCAGGGTCGGCGGGGTCAAGTCCCGCGTGATACATCATCGGCTCCAGCACGTGCGACAAACCCCATTGCGCTTTCCTGGGCAGAATGTCCCGCAAGTCCTGTACGATATGCCGCCCCCGACCAGGCCCGACTTCGGCGGGATCAATCCTGCCCCTGGCCTTGAACCATATGTAAAGCCAGATTTCCCGAACATCGCTGGCATCGTCGAGTTCCAGCGCCGCAATGGTGTTGGGTCCATCCCTGTGCCAGATTCGCCGCCGCCTGTTAAAACCGTGCGGCTTGAGGGCGCTGTCGATGAACGCGATCCACGTCCAGTTCAGCCCTTTCGTCTCCCGCTCCAGACCCTCCGCCGTCGGTTCGGTCTCGGTCACATGGATGCCCGGCGGGGCGGTGACGATATTGCCCCCTTGCGGGTTGAAGCAGACCAGCCCGTGTTTTTCGGCCAGTTCCACGATAACAGGCTCGGTCTTACCGGCCTCCGACATCCGCATGTTAAAAATTACATGACCTTCCGATCGGGCCGGCGGCCAAGCGGCCCACGGGGCTGCCGGGTCCGCCTCGTCGGGAACCCGGGCCGCAAGCTCCTGGCAGAAGGCCGCCACGCACGGACTCGGCTCGACCCACGGCTCTTTGTTTTTTTCGCTGCAAAGGGCGACATACCGTTCCCCCGCATCCTCGTTAGAATGCGGCCTTTCCGTATAAAACACGCCAAGATCGTAGCTCACGGCCTCGCCCGCGCACTCTCATTGGCGAACCGGAAAACCGTCTGGCCTGAATCTATTCCCTTCAACATAATTTGTTTCTCTCGTATATCATCCCCTCGATTTTTCAGGAGGCCATCGGCCACGGCACAATCTGCCCGCGCATCATCCGAAAACACCACCTCGTTGGGTGCGGCCGAACCCTGAATACGGGCCGCCCTGTTCACGGTGGATCCGAAATAGTCGATACGGCCGTTAAGATTGACGAGGATTACCGACCCTCGATGAATTCCAAATTTCACGCGGATGCTGCACCCGTCAGCATGCGTTTCACAGAGTTTATCGAATTCACGCTGCGCATCCAGCGCGCATGCCAGGGCGTCATCGTTGGTGCGGAATGACGCCATGACCGCGTCTCCGATTGTCTTGACTACAAATCCATCGTGCATTTCAACAAACCGGAACAGCAGATCGAAATGCTCGCGAACCGCTGTGTAGGCGGCCGCGTTACCATATTTTTCATACATCGCCGTGGATCCGGCAATGTCGGTGAACAGCAAGGTCACCGCGGAAATCTGTAAATGCTCCGACTCGGCCAGGGCCTGATCTCCAAATAAAGTCCTGTACTCCTCGTAGTGCATCGCCTCCAGCCCGGTCAGCCGCGGCGGCAAGGTATCAAGAGGAAGTTCATCGGGTAACATATCGGGGATGATGAAGATTCCGCTGACCTTGTCGCAATTGTTGACGAACTTGAAGCGGACAGGGCCGGGGCGGGCGACGAACGAGGTCTCGGCGTAGTTGAACGATGGAAGCTGGAAGACACGGAATTCCTGAACCGCGTCCGTTCGCTCACCGGACACCTCGAGAAGGCCTTTTGCGAGGGTGATGGGGCAGAAGAAACGATATACGCCGGGTTCATCGATGATATCGGTTCCCGATATTGTGCCGCCGGGCGGAACGGCAATGTTGACTTTCGGGTGCAACACGGACGGCGGAAGGCAAAATGCGGTCGCATCGATATCTTCGATCGCACGGTTCAGCGAAAAGGTCACCTCGACTCGCGTTAAGACATCCACATCGAAGTCCACGCTGCACATTTTACAGTCCGATGAGTGGGTCAATTCAAAGAAATTATGGCACTCCGTCGTGATCATGTTGCAATGAGTACAATGCACCAGCCAATTAAGGTCGAACAGACCGGCCGCAACGCCGCGAAAAGCGAGTACAACGATGGCCTCAACTGGCGCATCGGAAGCCGCCGCAACGTCATAGGGGTTAATTCTGAGTCGCTCAATTTCGTTGCTGGAGACCAGCCAGTCCCGAAATTTCCGCTCGGCCGAATGCGAATCCGGCGAATCCTTGCTCAACGCCAGGAAACCCTTATCGAGAGCTCCGATGTCCATAATTTCGCCTCCCACCAATTTCGCCAGGCTCAGCTCTTCTTCGGCCGAACGGGCCATACCCAAGGAACGAAAGCGTTTTAAGGGCCCGCGTCAACCATGCCGAAGGCCGGGGCGGACAACTGCCCCGGCCTAAGAGCTGGCTACGCCGCGATAAGTTTAACCGCCTCTTCGGTCGACCACAGGGCGTTGGCCATGTAGCGGAAGTTGGTGATCGCGGCCAGGTAACCGTCGCCTTCCGGCAGCATCGCGGCCGCGGTCGCGTCGCGCACGACCGCCACTTCAAAACCCTGCTCCAGC
>CBFDDT010000194.1:0-6584 GCA_965603635.1 uncultured bacterium
TCCTCGGTCTGGGCCAGATAGACCAGCCGGCGGTAATTGCCGAAATAGGCCTCCATCAGTTCGGGGAAACGGTCCAGCCCCATGCCCTTTATGATCAGGGTATCGAAGTGGCGTGTCAGATAGTCGGTCAGGTAGAAGCTGCCCAGCTCTTCCTCGTGCAGCGCATCGAAGGCGCTCGCGCCGGCATAGAATGAATAGCAGTGCGGCCCGCCGATGCGCTCCACGCCTTCTTCGACCAGAACCTTGTCCAGCAGGCCGCCGGTGCCGCAATCGGCATAGGCGACGAAGATGCGGTCGAACCGGCCGCGCGCTTGCGTGATCTTGTCGCGCACGGCGTCGGGGATTTTTTCGGGCCGGTTATGCAGCTTGGCCGGCAGGCATTCCAGCGTCATGTGGCCCCACCGGTTGGCCTCGATCAGCGCCAGCATCTCGCGCGCTAACGCCCCGCAGGCGATCAGCAGGGTTTTCGGCGGGCTTGCGGCCCCGGTCATGGTAGATGTCTCCGTTCAGTCCGACGGCGGGCGGTTGTGGCGCCGCGCAAGCATGTCCTTGGCTATTTCCACCGTCACCGCCGCGTCGCGGCAATAGGCGTCGGCGCCGATGGCCTCGGCGAATTCCTCGTTCAGGGGCGCGCCGCCGACCATGACGATGTAATCATCGCGGATGCCCTTTTCCTTCAGCGTGTCGATAACGACCTTCATATAGGGCATCGTGGTGGTCAGCAGGGCCGACATGCCCAGAATGTCGGGCTGGTGCTCCTCGATGGCGGCCAGGTAATTTTCCACCGGGTTGTTGATCCCGATATTGATCACTTCGAAGCCGGCGCCCTCCATCATCATGGCGACCAGATTCTTGCCGATGTCGTGGATGTCGCCCTTGACGGTGCCGATCACCATCTTGCCCATCTTCGGCGCGCCGGTCTCCGCCAGCAGCGGGCGCAGGATGGTCATGCCCGCCTTCATGGCATTGGCCGACATCAGCACCTCGGGCACGAACAGGATACCGTCGCGGAAATCCACGCCGACGATCCGCATGCCCTCGACCAGCGCCTTGGTTAGCACGTCGTATGGCGTCCAGCCGCGGCCGAGCAAAATGTTCACGCCCTCTGTGATCTCGTCGGCCAGGCCGTCATAGAGGTCGTCGCACATCTGTTCGACGAGCTCGTCGTCGTTCAGCGCATTCAGATCCAGATTGTCGCCGTCGTCCGCCATGGCCTTATACCTTTATAAAAAAATATCGCGGATTCCCGCCGCCCAAAGCAGGGGCTGTCGGCAGTTCCGCATGATCGACTATCGAAAAACGGCAAATACGCCGCTCTCGTATTGGCGACACGAATTATTTAGGGTACGACACGAAGGCCTCCATCGACCGGTGAAAAGGGATAGACGATGACCCATGTCGCGATACTGGACGATTACCAGAATGTGGCGCTGAAACTGACCGACTGGTCGCCGCTGGCCGGGCGGGTCGAGCCGGTGAGCTTCACCCGGCCCTTCGAATCGCCGGATGCGGTGGTCGAGGCGCTGCGCGGCTATCCCGTCATCGTCGCCATGCGCGAGCGCACGCCCTTCCCGGCGGAGATGTTCGACCGGCTGCCGGACCTGAAACTGCTGGTCACCACCGGCATGCGCAACGCCGCCATCGATCTGGCGGCGGCCAGGGAAAAGGGGGTGCTGGTCTGCGGCACGGAACTGCTGGCCCATCCGGCGGCGGAACTGACCTGGGGTCTGATCATGGCGCATAGCCTGAACATTCCGCGCGATTCGCAAAGCATGGCGTCGGGCGGCTGGCAGGTTGGGCTGGGGCGCGGTCTCAAGGGCAAGACCATCGGCATCATCGGGCTGGGCAAACAGGGCAAACAGGTCGCGCAATTCGCGCAAGCCTTCGGGATGAATATCCTGGCCTGGAGCCGTAGCCTGACCCCGGAGCAAGCCGCCGAGCATGGCGCGACCCGGGTGGAACTGGACGAACTGCTGGGCCAGTCCGATATCGTCACCATTCATGTGGTGCTGAATGAGGGCACGCGCGGGCTAATCGGGGCGCGGGAATTCGGCCTGATGAAGGATAGCGCCCTGCTGGTCAATACCTCGCGCGGGCCGGTCGTCGATGAAGCGGCGCTGATTGACGCAATGCAAAACGGTCGGATCGCCGGCGCCGCCATCGACGTCTACGACATCGAACCGCTACCCGCCGACCATCCAATACGCGGCCTGCGAAACACTCTGCTGACACCCCACACCGGCTATGTGACGGCGGAGAACCTGGCGTTGATGTATAGCCAGGCAGTCGAGGATATCGTCGCCTGGCTGGACGGTTCGCCGCTGCGGGTGCTGACCGGTTAGGGCGGAGCTACCTCGTCCTTCGAGACGGGCCCTTGGCCCTCCTCAGGATGAGGACCCAAGCGTTGGAGCCACTTTCTCACAATGGAATAAACGTTAAAGCCTCATCCTGAGGAGCCCCAAAGGGGCGTCTCGAAGGACGAGGTCGCGCCAATCTTTCCAGCGCGTATCACTCCTGACCGATCAGGCCCAGCCATTCCTGTTCGCTCAGCGTCGTAATGCCCAACTCGGCCGCCTTCTTGGCCTTCGATCCTGCGCCCGGGCCCGCCACCACATAATCCGTCTTCGCCGAGACCGAGCCAGAAACCTTCGCGCCCAGGGATTCGGCGCGGGCCTTGGCCTCGCTGCGGGTCATGACTTCCAGTGTGCCGGTGAAGACGACCGTCTTGCCGGCCACTGGCGAACCGTCCGTCGTGGGCGCCTCGAAATCCTGGACGTTCAGTTCGGCGGCGAGGTCGTCCATGATCTGGCGGTTATGATCCTCGGCGAAGAAGCCGGTGATCTCGGCGGCCATGGCGGGGCCGATGCCGTCGATGGCGGTCAGGTCGGCATAGTCCTCGCTGTCGGGGTCGGCGGCCTTCGTCATCGCCGCGCGCCAGGCAGTCAGGGACAAATAGGTTTTCGCCAGCAACCGGCCGACCGACCTGCCTGCCTGGCGAATGCCCAGCGCATATATGAAGCGGTTCAGTTCGATGGTTCGCCGATCCTCGATAGCCGCCAGCAGTTTGTCCGCCGATTGCCCACCCCAGCCTTCGCGGGCGGCAATATTGTCACGGCGATCTCGCAGGCGGACGATATCCCCCGGTGTCTTGATCAGCCCGTCCTCCCAGAACGTCTCGATATGTTTCTTGCCGAATCCCTCGATATCGAAGGCCTCGCGGCTGACGAAATGGATCAGGCGCCGAACCTGTTGCGACGGGCAGGCAAGCTCGCCGGTGCAACGGGTGACCGCTTCGCCCGGTTCGCGGAAAACCGGCGTTTTCAGTTTGCAGGGGCATGTTTCGGGAAATTTGTATTCCCGTGAATCGGCCGGCCGTTTCTCCGCTATCACCCTGACCACCTGCGGGATGACGTCGCCGGCGCGCTGGATGATCACCGTGTCGCCGATCCGAATATCCTTGCGGGCGATTTCGTCCTCGTTGTGCAATGTGGCGTTCGAGACCACGACGCCCCCCACTGTCACCGGCGCCAAGCGCGCCACCGGAGTCAGCGCGCCGGTACGGCCGACCTGGATGTCGATAGCCTCCAGCACAGTTTCGGCCTGTTCGGCGGGGAACTTGTGGGCGATGGCCCAGCGCGGCGCGCGGCTGGAATTGCCCATGCGCTCCTGCCAGTCCAGCCGGTTCAGCTTGTAGACGACACCGTCGATATCGTAATCCAGCGTGGCCCGCTGGGTCGCCACCTCGCCATAGAGCGCCAGAACTTCCTCGACATTGCCGCACAGCCGGGCCAGCGGGTTGGTGCTGAAACCCCAGTCCTTGAAGCGCTGCAGCACGTTCCAATGGCTGCCGTCGATGGGTTCGGAGACTTCGCCCCAGCTATAGGCGAAAAACCCGAGTGGCCGGGACGCGGTGACGGTCGAATCCAGTTGTCGCAGCGATCCCGACGCCGCGTTGCGCGGATTGGCGAAAACCTTCTCGCCAGCCGCTTCCTGTCGTTCGTTGAGCGCGAAGAAATCGCCCCGGCTCATATAGACCTCGCCGCGCACTTCCAGCACCGAAGGCCAGCCATCGCCCGCCAGCCGTTGCGGAATGTCCTTCACCATGCGCAGATTGGCGGTGATATCCTCGCCCTCGGTTCCGTCGCCCCGGGTCGCGCCCTGGATGAACTCGCCGCCCTCGTAGCGCAGCGTCGCCGATAGCCCGTCGATTTTCGGTTCGGCCACCGCCTCGATGGGAATCGACGGATCGTCCTTCAGTTCCTTGATGAAGCGGCGCACGCTTTCGAAAAAGTCGCGCACGTCTTCCGCGTCGAAGGCATTGTCCAGCGACAGCATGGGCGCGGCATGGCGCACCTTGGCGAACCCGGCGGCCGGCGCCGCGCCGACGCGCCTGGACGGGCTGTCGGGCAGCATCAGGTCGGGAAACAGCGCCTCGATCGCCGCATTGCGCTGTTTCAAAACGTCGTATTCGGCGTCGCTGACCTCCGGATCGGAGCGCTGGTAATAAAGATCGTCGTGATGTTTGATTTCGGTGGCCAGCCGCGCCAGCTCCCACTGCGCCTGGGCGCGGGTCAGATCTTCCACCGCGGTAACGGACGTATCTTCCGCCATTACGCCCCCGCCGCCTCGGCGATCAGGCGCGCGGCCTGGGCTCGGGCTTCCTCGGTGATCGCCGCGCCCGACAGCATCCGCGCGACCTCTTCGCGCCGTTCGCTCTCGTTCAGCCGGTTTACGCGCGTGACCGTATCGTCGCCGCCATTGGCGCCTTTTTCGACCCGCATATGGTCGTGGCCGCGCGCCGCCACCTGCGGCGAATGGGTAACCACCAACACCTGCAACCCGCCGGCCAGCCGCGCCAGTCGCTCGCCCACCGCGTCCGCCGTGGCGCCGCCCACATTGGCGTCTACTTCGTCGAATATCAGGGTCGGCACGTCACCGGGTTCCGCCGCCGCCACCTTCAGCGCCAGCATGATGCGCGACAACTCGCCGCCCGACGCAACCTTGCCCAGCGGCCCTTCCGGCGCGCCGGGATTGGTGGAGATCAGAAAGGCGACCCTGTCGATGCCGTCGGCGGTCCATGCCGCTTCCTCCTGCGCCTCAACCGAGGTGACGAAACGCGCCTTGTCCAGTTTCAGGGGAGGCAGTTCCATGTTGACCGCGCCGTCCAGCCTGGTCGCCACTTCCTTGCGCGCCGCCGCCAGCTTCGCTGCTTTGTCCAGATAATCGGCCCGCGCCTTATGTTCCGCCTGCTTCAGCCGTTCGACTGCGCCGCTGCGGTCCTGGGCCAGCGCCAGTTTTTCACCCATGCGCAAGCGCAGCGCGGCAAGGTCGTCGACCTCGACCCCGTGCTTGCGGGCGACCGCCCGCAGCGCGAACAGGCGTTCCTCGACGGCCTCCACGCCGCCCTGTTCCGGATCGATCGCCGTGCCCGCGGCTTCTATTTCGCGGATCGCCTCGGCGGTCTCCACCACCGCGCGCTCCAGCGCCGTCACTGCCCCATTCAGCGCGCCGCCCGCCTTGTCGGCCACGCGCGACAGGTGGCGTTGCGCGGCGCTCAGGGCATCCTCGACATTGTTCGCGCCGGTCAGTTCCGCGGACGCCGCGTTCAGCGCCTCGACCAGCTGTTCGGAATGCATCAGGCGGGTGCGTTGCTCGGACAGTTTCTCTTCCTCGCCCGGTCGTGGGTCCAACAGCGCAAGCTCCTCCATCGCATGTTCCAGGAACTCCCGGTCCCGCGTCGCCTCTTCCGCGAAATCGGCGGCATCCTGTGTCGCCCGGGCTGCCTTGCGCCAGGCCCGGTGAGTCTCGCGAACCGCCGCCGCCTCGCCGTCAAGCCCGCCATAGCGGTCCAGCAGGGCGCGATGCGTAGCGGGATCGATCAGGCCGCGTGGTTCGAACTGACCCTGGATTTCCACCAGCGTCTCGCCGATCTGGCGCAACAGGCCGACGCTGGCCGGCTGGTCATTGACATAGGCGCGGCTGCGCCCGTCGGCGCCCAGCGTCCGGCGCAGCACCAGCTCGCCGCCGGGATCGTCCAGTCCCTGGTCGGCCAGCAGCGCATGGGCTGGGTGATTCGGTGCAATTTCGAACATGGCGGTGACTACGGCGCGCTCGGCCCCGTGCCGCACCAGCCCGCTCTCGGCCCGCGCGCCCAGCGCCAGCCCCAGCGAATCGAGCAATATGGATTTACCCGCGCCGGTCTCGCCGGTCAGCACGCTAAGGCCTTTTTCGAATGAGAGGTCGAGCCGGTCAATCAGAACGACGTCCCGAATGGACAGGGCCGTCAGCATGGCGGGGCTATACCCAGGCTCGTCGATAGTCGCACATTTAACCGGGTTCCCTTGTTCGTTCGCCGGGCGCGGTTCGCGCCATAATGTTGCTCACCGCAAGCGTAGCAAAACGGCGCGAGCGGTCAAGGGAACTTGGCTAAATGTGTAATTATCGACGAGATTCGATATTAGTTGGTTTCTTCAGCAGTCTCGCTGGAAACACCGGCCGTCTGGGTCAGGTTCTCGTCCTCGGCCGTCTCGGTCACGCCACGTTCTTCGGCGGTCAGCACATCCTGGTTGTCCAGAAGGGCCCAG
>CBFDDT010000195.1:0-6577 GCA_965603635.1 uncultured bacterium
TATCGCCGGACGGCTGAACGACCTGGGTATCCGGCTGTCGGAGGTTCGGGTGGTGGCCGATATCGAGGCCGAGGTCGTCGATGCGGTGAATGCGTTGCGCGCCCGCTATACCTACGTCTTCACCACCGGCGGGATCGGGCCGACCCATGACGACATCACCGCCGACTGCGTGGCCAAGGCCTTCGGCCTGGCGCTGATCGAGAACGCGGAAGCCCGCCGGCGGCTGGAAGAGCGCTATGAAGAGAGCGGGATGGAGCTGAACGAGGCACGGCTGCGCATGGCCCGCACGCCCGAGGGGGCGTCGCTGATCGATAACCCGGTCTCCGCCGCGCCGGGCTTCCAGGTGGAAAATGTCTTCGTGATGGCCGGCGTGCCGAAGATCATGCAGGCGATGTTCGAGAGCCTGCGCGAGCGGCTGGTGGGCGGCGACCCGCTGATCTCGCGCTCGATCGCCTGCAAGCTGCCGGAAGGAAAAATCGCCCAGGGGCTGGGCGAAATCCAGGCGCGGCACGAAGGCGTCGATATCGGCAGCTATCCATCCTATTCAAGTGCCGGGTTCGGGGTGGCGGTGGTTTTGCGCCATTCCGACCGGGCGGCGCTGGACGCGGCGGCGGCGGAAGTCATTGAACTGATTCGCGATTTGGGCGGCGAGCCCGTCGAGCAGGAAATTTAATACCGCTCGGTTGAATCGCATGCGACTCCGAAGAGTCGGTGCTTATGGGCGCAAAAACGGCGAATCACGGTTTATTCGATAAATGTTCTATTAATTTTCCTAGAATCTGGTATACTAATGGGTCGTAACCATTGCGAGTGGGTGATCTTGTGAAGTCAAAACGAATCCATCTCGATTCCGGCGCCGCGCTGGGAAACACGGCACGGCTGATCCTGCTGGGCAGCATCGACGCCTGTGAGCCGCGCCGTCGCCGGTCGCGCGGTGGTCTGGGGACGGGTTTGTTCTGGCTGATGCTGCTCACCACCCTTGGGGTCGCGGCCTGGTTAATCATTGATGGATTTCAGCGCGGCATCATCCCGACAGCCCTGACCTGACTGGTCCCTTGCGGCGGCCGCCGAGAGCGGTTCCGAACAGGACATCGCGAAAGCACGCAAACTGTTTCTTGAATTGAAGCCGGATGACCGCCGGGCCGCATTGGCCATGCGCGCCGGATGATGCTCTATCCTCTTAAAATGTCGAGCAATTTTATCCGATCGGATTGAACCGAATCGGTTCGATTCGATCGGATATCGCTCTATCTTAACTTGAAGCGCCACCCGAAGAGTTGAGAAGGTCCAGGATATCCGCGGGCGTGGTGTAAACGCCGTCTTCGGTAACCAGACGGTCGATGCGCGAAATGGGGCAGACCTCAAACAGCGCGGTGCGGCCCAGTTTGGCTGTGTCGGCAAGGATGGTCAGGGTGCGCGCCTGGGCAAGCATGGCGCGCGCCACTTCAGCCTCCTTGATGTCGAAGTCCGTCGCGCCAATATCGGCGGACAGACCGCCGATGGTGAGCACCACATGTTCGGCGTGGAATTGCGCGATCTGACTCAGCGCCAGTTGACCAACCGTCTCGGCTGCATCGCCGGCATATTCGCCACCGATCAGGAACACCCGGTTTGCGTTTTTTGCGCCATGCATCAGCCTGGCGATGGCGGTGGCGTTGGTGATTACCGAGATGCGCCCGGTGTGCGACAGTTCCTCGGCAAAATAGACGGTGGTCGAACCGGTATCGATGAACAGGGTGTCGCCGGGCTTGAACAGGGCGGCGGCCTGGCGCGCGATCAGGCGTTTGGCGCCGGCCATTTCACCCATGCGCAGGTGAAAGGCGTTTTCCTCGGTGGGCGCCAGGGCCGATGCCCCGCCGTGATATTTGCGGATATGTCCGCGATCGACCAGCAGCTTGAGGTCTCGACGAATCGTCTCACGCGATGCGTCCAGCTGTTCGGCTAATTCTTCCACCGTGATGGAGCCCGCCCGATTGACAAGATCGGTGATGGCGTCTCGACGTATATTCACCTTCACGGCGGAACCTCCCGATCCCATGGGCAAGGGCCATGGGGATCGTTTTTTATTTGACCGAACGGTCATTATTTGAGACCATTCGGTCATAAAAGTCATTGAAAAAATTGCCGCTACCGATATTGGCAGTAATAGAACGGGCACGGGAAATGAGCCGCGGCGAGTTATACGATGTGGCGGTGATCGGCGGCGGTGTCGTCGGTTGCGCCGTGGCGCGCCGTTTTACGCTTCAGGGCGCGCGCGTTATCCTGCTTGAAAAAGGCACGGATATTCTGTCCGGTGCGTCAAAAGGCAACAGCGCCATCCTCCATACCGGATTCGATGCTCCTGAAGATTCCGTCGAGTTGCAATGTGTCAAGGCCGGCCACGACGAATATCTGGACATTCACGAACGCCTCAATCTGCCGCTTTTGAAGACCGGCGCGCTGGTCGTGGCATGGTCGCGGGATCAGTTGGCGCGTCTGGATGGCATTGTTGCCCAGGCCCACGCCAACGGCGTTGGCGACGCATGCCTGATTGGCCCCGACGAGGCCTGTCGCCGTGAGCCAGCCCTCGGGCCTGGCGTCATGGGCGCGGTTCTGGTTCCCCGGGAATATGTCATCGACCCGTGGTCCGCGCCTTATGCTTATTTGTTACAGGCCGTGCGCAACGGGTGCGAGGTGAAATTCGGCGCCGCGGTGAATGACGGGCATTTCGACGGCCAGATCTGGACCTTGAACGACGGTTCGGGCGGCATACAGGCAAAGGCGGCGATCAATTGCGCCGGTCTTTATGGGGACGTTCTGGACCGCGATTTACTGGGCGCAACCGAGTTCACCATCAAGCCGCGCAAGGGCCAGTTCGTGGTCTATGACAAGGCGGCGACGGCACTGTTGTCCTCGATTGTCTTGCCGGTGCCCGACGAGCGCACCAAGGGTATTGTTTTGACGCGCACCGCGTTCGGCAACCTTCTGGTGGGGCCAACCGCCGAGGAACAGGACGATCGCGCCGACGCCTCCGTCGACCGGGCGACTCTGGAGATGCTGATGCGCAAGGCCGAGGAAATGATTCCCGGCCTTCGCGGGATGGGGGTGAGCGCGACTTATGCCGGTATCCGCCCCGCAAGTGAGCGCAAGGAGTACCGCATCAAGGCGCACGCGGCGCGAAACTGGATCACGGTGGGGGGTATTCGTTCCACCGGGCTGACCAGCTCGCTTGGCATCGCGCGCCATGTTTACGGCCTCTATGAAGACATGGGCCGCGGCCACGAAGCGCTGACGGATCCGCTATGGCCACGGGTGCCAAATCTGGCGGAGGACCGGCCCCGCGATTGGTCCGAGCCAGGGTATGGCGAAATCATATGCCATTGTGAATTGGTGACAGAGCGCGAAATCGAAGCGGCGCTCGAGGGGCCCCTGGCCGCGCACAGCCCGGGCGCGCTGAAGCGGCGCACCCGGGCCACGATGGGGCGCTGTCAGGGTTTTTATTGCACTCACCGCCTTGCCGAACTGACACTGGGACGCATCACCCCTGAACTCTCGATGGGGAAAGCCGATGACTGACGGACCTGATCAAACCGCCGACGTCGTTATCATTGGCGGTGGCCCCGCGGGGCTTGCCGCCGCCGTGGAACTGCGCCGGCGCGGTGTCTCCAATGTGGTGGTTCTGGAACGCGATGTCGCGGCCGGGGGCATCCCCCGGCAATGCGCGCATATTCCCTTTGGCATGCGTGAATTCGGCCGGGTCCATGGCGGAATGGCCTATGCGCGAAAAATAGTATCCCTGGCCGAGCGTTCCGGCGTCGATATCCGCACCCGACATTCTGTTGTCGCGCTACATCCCGGCGGCGAGCTCAGTGTAGCCACCCCCGACGGGCCGCTTGTCATCAAGGCCCGGCGCGTTCTGATCGCCACGGGCGTGCGTGAAACGCCGCGTTCCGCGCGCCTGGTGTCCGGCGGCCGGCCGGGGGGCATCTTTACCACCGGCATCTTGCAGTCGATGGTCAATCTTCAGAATTTGCGGCCCTGCAATCGCCCCCTGATCGTGGGCACCGAGCTGGTTTCCTTTTCGGCCCTGCATACCGCCCGGGGCGCGGGCATGAAGCCGGTCGCCATGATCGAAACGGGCCACCGCATCACCGCCCGCCAGCCGGCGCAGTTCTATCCGCGCGTTCTGGGTGTGCCGCTGCATTACGAAACACGGCTGCATGCCATCCACGGCCGGGACTGGGTCGATGGCGTCACGGTGCAAAATGCCAAGGGAGATCTTTATGACATCGCGTGCGACGGGGTGCTGTTTACCGGCCGGTTCGTGCCGGAATCCAGTCTGGCACGGCTGTCGCATCTGGAGCTGGACCCGATGAGCGGCGGCCCCGTGATCGATCAATTCGGGCGTTGCAGCGATCCCGCATATTTCGCCGCCGGCAATCTGTTGCGCCCGGTGGAAACCGCGGGCTGGTGCTTTCGTGAAGGCACGGCGGCGGCCGAATGGATTGCCGCCGACCTTGAGGCCGGCAATGTCGGCCCGGGTCCCGGCGGCGCGATTTCGAAGATTCGCGTGTCATGCGAGGCACCCTCAAGCTGGTCGTGCCGCAGACGCTGATCCCCAACCGTCGCGACGGCATGCAACAGCTTCAATTGCGCATGTTGAGCGCGGCAAGGGGACACTTGACCGTATCGGCCGACGGCGTGACGATTTGGCGAACGCGCCTCTCCGCCTTGCCCGAGCGGCGGCTGTCGATCCCCCTGTCCGCATTGCCCATCCCCGCGCGGTGCATGGCGTTAACCGTCACCCTGCGATCCTGACGATCACGGCGGCGGTATCTTGAAAATCGATTATCGAGGCTAAAGCGGAGACGACGGCGATGAAATTTGGCGCGATCGATCAGGGAACCACCAGTTCCCGCGCCTTGATGCTGGCTGACGGCGAAGCGCAAGTTCGCTTCTCGGCCGAGCATCTTCAATCCATGCCCCATCCCGGGTGGGTCGAGCACGACCCGCGTGAATTGCTGAAAAACGTACGAGCGTCGGCCGAGGTCCTGGGCGACGCGGATGCGCTTGGCCTCGATAACCAGGGCGAAAGCTGCCTGGCCTGGGACCGCGAAACCGGCGAGCCGATAAGCCATGTGATCGTGTGGCAGGATAACCGCACAAGCAAGGTCACCGAACGGCTGAAGGCCGAGGGCCATGAAGGCCGCGTTAAGGCGCTGTCCGGCCTGCCGCTCGATCCGTATTTTTCGGCCTCCAAGCTGGCGTGGATTATCGAACAGGTGCCCGAGGCCAAAACCTTGCTGCGCGAAGGGCGTCTGGCGCTTGGCACCACGGATGCCTTTTTCCTGCAGAACCTGATGGGCCGTTGCGTGACCGACGTTACCACCGCGTCGCGCACCTCGCTGATGAACCTGCAAACCCTGCGGTGGGATGCGGAACTTTGCGATCTGTTCGGGGTGCCGATGGAAACATTGCCGGAAATCCTGTCCACCCGGGATGAATATGGCGATGTTGAAATCAACGGCCGCGGGGTGCCGCTGCGCGCGAACGTGGTGGATCAACAGGCCGCGCTGTTCGGTCATGGCTGTCGCCAGCCGGGGGACGCAAAGGTGACGCTCGGCACCGGCGCGTTTACTCTGGCCATCAGCGGCGATTGTCCGGTTCTCGGCAATGCCGAAGGGCTGTTGCCGACGGTGGCGTGGCACTTGGGCGATGGCGCGCCCTTGTTCGCCCTGGACGGTGGCGTTTATAACGCCGGCTCGGCCCTGAACTGGGCGCGTTCCATCGGGCTTTTTTCGACATTTCCGGAAATCAACGACTTTGAAAATCCACCCGCCATCGAGCGTGGCCTGGTGTTCGTGCCGGCGCTGTCCGGCCTGGCCTGCCCGCATTGGCGTCGCGAGGCGCGCGCGGTATTCGAAGGGTTGTCGTTGGACACCGGGCCGCTGGATATGGTTCAGGCGGTGTTGGAAGGGGTGGCGCTGCGCATTGCCGAAGTGATCGCGGCGATGCATGAGATCACGCCGATTGGCGATGAAATTTCCATCGACGGAGGGCTCGCCAACAATGCCTATATCTGCCAGTTCCTCGCCGACGTTCTAGGGCGGCATGTGCGGGTCACGGACCTGCCCGAGTTAACCGCCATCGGTTGCGCCCAACTGGCTGGCGCGGGCCTGGTGGACATGGCCGGCGCCGCTGGCGGTGGCGCTGTTTACGCCCCGAAAGGGGAAATGCGCCGCGATTGGATCGAGCGCTTTTCCCAGGCGGTGGCGCGCACCGCGTATAGGATCGACGGGCCGCCGGTCAGGTAGCGGCGGGTCACGGCGGGAGCCTTGTCGACGGTCTCGACGAGCCGCAACGCGACACAAAATTGGTGAATATAGACGCGATTGATCTCTCTGTGATTGACAGGCCGGAACGTCCCGGAGAACGGAAATTGAAAACCGCATCGGACAAAAGTGAAAACCACCCTTGCACTGCGCGGCCAAAACCCGCAGAAACACACGTCTGCCCGCTTGGCGAAATTGGTAGACGCAACGGACTTAAAATCCGTTTCCCTCACGGGAGTGCCGGTTCAAGTCCGGCAGCGGGCACC
>CBFDDT010000196.1:0-6562 GCA_965603635.1 uncultured bacterium
GCGCATCCGCGCCCTTGGCTCGCGCAACGATGCGCGGCCCGCGGTCGCGGGCTTGGCGTCGCGAGACGCCCACAAAACAAAACCCCAAGGTTTCCCTTGGGGTTTCGGTGGTGGGCACGACTGGGATTGAACCAGTGACCCCTACGATGTCAACGTAGTGCTCTCCCGCTGAGCTACGCGCCCTTGTGCGGACGGGGAATTAGCATCAATACCCCGTGGAGACAAGCCCCATGAGGATGGATTTTTTTGTTTGTGCGCCCTCAGGCGCCGGGCGCGGGCATCCGCCCGCTTGGCTCCTCGCATAAGCTCGGACGCGCGGTCGCGCTTGGTTTTGTTGTTGGCCGTTCGGATGGTTGGCTTGGCCGGACCGTCCTTCGTCAGGCTCAGGATGAGGCCAACCCCAAGCCCGCCGGGCGCGGGCATCCGCCCGCTTGGCTCCTCGCATAAGCTCGGATGGCCTGGCCGATTGCCCCCGCGCGTCAGGCGGCCAGCAGGTGGCTTACCTGGCGGACGATTTCGTGCAGGTGGAAGGGCTTGGAAAATACCCGGACATCCTTCTCGATCAGGTCGCGGGCGTTCAGCGCCTCGGCGGCGTAGCCGGTGATCAGCAGGATCGGCAGCAGCGGCTGGCGATCGCGCGCGGCGCGGGCGAGCTGCAGCCCGTCGACCCCGGGCATCCGGATATCGGCGAGAAGCAGGTCGTAATCGTCCTGCTCGATATTGCGGCTGGCCGAATCGCCATCGCCCACCGCCACGACCTCATGGCCCGACCGGGCCAGTGCGACGGCCAGAAACTGCCGCATCGCATCGTCGTCTTCAGCTACCAGAATACGAGCCATTAATACCACTTCCCCAAAAAACTTTTCCCCACAATCACGGAAACCGGGGCTTCCGTCCTGCTGGAATGCATTATGCGCGCCAATCAATTGCCAAACAGTAAACGCCGATTAATCAATGTGTTAACCAAGGTGCGAAAGTTCGTCGCAGGCCCCTCGGCGAGGGTCATCCCCATAATGCAACGCAAGAGGGAAACAGTTCGCTGCCCGCATATTCAAGGCCGCCGTCGCGGTCGCGGGCCAGCAGCAGCGGACCGTCGAGGTCGACAATGGCGGCATCCCTTGCCAGCAGCAGCGCCGGCGCCATCGACAGCGATGTCGCCACCATGCAGCCGATCATGATTCCAAGCCCCGCCGCCTCGGCCGCGCGCTTGAGGGCGATGGCCTCGGTCAGGCCGCCGGTCTTGTCGAGCTTAATGTTAACGCCGTCATATTTTCCGACGATCGACTCCAGGCTGGCGCGGTCGTGGCAGGATTCGTCGGCATAGAACGGCGCCGGCCGGGGCAGGCCGGCGGGCCGGTCGGCGAGCATCCCGTCGGCGAGCATCCCGTCGGCGGCCGCCGGCAGGGGCTGTTCGATCATCTCGACCCCAAGCCCGGCCAGCGCGGCGCCCAGCGGCTCGACCATCCCGGGGGCCCAGCCCTCGTTGGCGTCGACGATCAGGCGGGCGTTGGGCGCGGCCTGGCGCACGGCGGCGACGCGCTCGAGATCGCCCTCGCCGGCCAGCTTCATCTTCAGCAGCGGGCGGTGGGACGCGGCGCGGGCCTCGCGGCCCATGGCTTGCGCGCTGTCGAGCCCCAGGGTGAAGGCGGTGGTCACCGGGCCGGGTTCGGGCAATCCCGCCAGCTTCCAGACCGGCGTGGCGGTCCGTTTCGCCTCAAGATCCCACAGGGCGCAATCCAGCGCGTTGCGCGCCGCCCCGGCCGGCAGCGCGGCTTGCAACGCCGCGCGGTCCATGCCGGCCTTTATATCGGGCGCCAGGGCGCGCAGGGCCGCGACCACGCCCTCGACACTCTCGCCATACCGGGCGTAGGGCACGCATTCGCCGCGCCCGGTTGCGCCCCCGGTGTCACCGGTGATGGTGGCCTCATTGATGGTGGCCAGGACGATTTCGGTGCTGGTCTTGCTGCCGCGGGAGATGGCGAAGGGTTTGGCGAGGGGCCAGACTTCCCGGGTGACGGTCAATATCGGCATGGCTGGCAGTCGCCTCTCTCTTCCATAATAGTGGCGGCGTCAAAAAATGGGTAGGCGCCGGGCGGCGCCGGGAACCGCCGGGACAGTATATTAGACCGTTTCGGCGGCGAGGCGAACTGGCGGCGGCCCGCTTGCTTGAAAATCGCGCGCCGGCCGTCCGCGGGGCGCGATGCCGGTGGCCGGGCGGGCAGGGGAGGGCGCCGGCGCCGATATAGCCCCTGGCGAGCATTTATTGCAGCGAATAAGCATCAAATCCGGCCAAACCGGCGCGTGCCTGAAAAGACTTGGAAAAGACTCGCCGGGGGGTGAAACGCGCGCGCGCCGCCGCGCCTGTTTTCACGGGCAGGGCGCCCGTGGCCGGGAAAAAATGCTCGCCGGAAAGATACTTACGGCGTAAAATAAGGGCGGAATATAAGTGGTTATGTTGTTGTTTTATATTATGGATATTCGTTCTTATTACTTTTTAGGTAGGGTACCGAAATGGAGAAGGTTTCGACTGCGGCGGTCATTCAATTGGCGGATTTCAGGAAAGATATTTTCGATCGGATCGGGACGCCAACGGCCGGCTATTGCGCGCCGGAACAGGCGCCGCGAAGCCCGGTTGCGCCGCGAACCCCGGTGGTAAAACCGGTTCCCCAGGCCCTGCCGCCGAAGGCCAACGCCAGCCCCAACGCCAAGGCAACCGCCGTCGCAATGCGCGGGATCGTGCGCTCGATGCTGGTCATGGCGACCGAGGGCGCCTACGATCTGCGCGCCGGTTATCCCGACAGCCCCTATCTCGACCGCTTCGAGATGCGCTTCGCCGAGTTGAGCGAGAGGCTGTCGGCGCTGGGCGCCAACGGTCGCGGGGGGGATTTCCGGTTTCTGACGGGCCGGGCCCGGACAAGCCTCGCCGCCCTCGACGATATCGTGCGGCGGGAATTCACCGACGGGATCAACCGGGATATCGAGGCGCCGGCCTTCGACGGCATGATGGACAAGCTCAAGAGCGCGGCGATCGCCGCCGGCGTGGCGTTCGGTTCCCTGGACATGGCGCTGAAAGAGGGCTGATACGCCCGACCCCGTCTTTTGCTAATCCCGGCCCCCCCTTTCGCTAATAAAGCCGGCGGGTAATTTTATTACCCTGCTTTGGCACGAGCATTGCTTCAACTATGTTCAATGGTCTCGGCAAGCCTTCATAAAAGGTGCGCTGCATGAACCGGTTCTAGGGCAATATCCGATCAAACAGAACCGGTCCGGTTCGGTTTGATCGGATGAAATTGCCCGCTTTATCAAGGGGCGAGCAGCTTTATCCGTACAAATGGAATCGCCCGAAGCGATTCCGTTTGTACGGATGCTGCTCTAGCATGAAGGAGACGTTGCAATGGTTGAAGTCGGTTATGTCACGGCGAAAAACCTGTTCCTGCCCGAGGAACAATCGCCCCATCCCAAGCTTACCGCGGCGGTCGCGCGCAAGGCGCACAAGCAGTTGAGCGACATTCGCAAATCGGTGAAGGAAATCCTGGAATACGCCAACAAGGGCGCCCAGGACTTGCTGGCGGGCAATTGCTGGAGCGAAAACATGGATATGTTCGAATCCCTGTCCATGGAACAGGCCAGGGCGCTGGCGAAATTTCCGATCGGCATCAATCATCCCAAGCTGGGCCCGCGGGTGTTCCATGCGCGCGCCGCCTTCGTCGCATTTCGGGAATCCGCCAGATGGGAAATTGTCGGCAAGGTTCGCCCGGATATGCGGGACGTGGATTACGAAAGAATCATGGACCTGGTGACCGAATTCGCAAAACAGGCGACCGAAAGCATGCTGCGTGTCGAGAAGGCGCTGGAGAAGATAGAGGCCTGAATTTGCAGCCATCATCGGGCAATTTCCAGCTGACATTTAAAAATATTCAGCGATGTCAATCTTGCCTTTCTATCCTTTAGGCATATAATTTATAATTATAAGGGGTATATTTTCACGCTAAGCCCTGATTATTTTTTATTATGACTAATAAGGGTAAGATTAATGATCAATTGTCGTCCCAACGCTGCCGTCGGCCCGGACAATGCCAGAGCAGAGTTACCGTCCAGTTCCACTAAAATAGTCAGTTTTTCCCTGGTAAAGTCGTCGGCGGAGATTGACCGCGCGGAACGGCCCGTCGTGACGACCGCGCCGGCCATTCCGGGCAGCGACGCGGTACGCGCAATATTGGTGCTGACCGCCGAAACTGCGTTTGAACTGGAAGACGGCATAAGGAACGGCCCATTCGCGGTTCAATTGGAAACGCAATGTGAAAACCTCTCGCAATCCTTGAAGGAAGCGCCCGCGATTCACAAGGGAGCGGACCGCGGCCTGATGCTGCGCCGGGCCCGGCGAGCATTCGAAATCATGGAGGAAACGATACGCCGCGAAATCCTGGACAAGGTCGATAAAAATACAGACCCGGACGAGGTCGACGTAGCGCTTCATGCCGTAAAGGATGCGGCCGAGCGAGCAGGCAAGGAATTAATACTGATAGGGGTCATGAACTTCAGGATCTGACGCCTGATTTGGTCCCCGGCCGGATTTTCGGTCTGGCCGGGCGCCCCCGTCTCTGTCTATCGCCGTGTGATCGGGACATATCCCGGTTGCGCGGCCACCCGGTCCAGCCAGGCGCGCACGGCCGGATAATCGCCCAGATCGAACCCGCCCTCATGGGCGACGTGGGTATAGGCGTAAAGCGCGATATCGGCGATGGTGATGCCGTCGCCCACCAACCACTCCCTGCCCTGCAATTGCCCCTCCATCACGCCCAGCGCGGCGTAACCTCCCGCGCGCTTGGCCGGCAGCATGGCCTCGCGCTCGGGCGTCAGACCGCCATGCTCCATCCAGAACCGAACCACCGCGATATTGGGCTCGTGGCTGTACTGTTCGAAAAACATCCATTGCAGCATCCGGGCCCGGCCCAGCCGGTCCTCGGGCATGAACGGCGTGCCCTCGGCCAGATAAAACAGGATGGCGTTGGATTCCGGCAGGAAGGTTCCGTCTTCCAGCTCCAGCAGGGGAATCCGCCCGTTCGCGTTCTTGGCCAGATAGTCCGGCGTCCGGGTCTCGCCCTTCATGATGTCCTTTTCGACCAGCTCGAACGGCAGGCCCAGCAGGCGCAGCAGCAGACGGACCTTGTAACCGTTCCCCGACGGCAGATAATCGTAAAGACGCAGCATTGAAATCCCTCTCTTTCCCGCGCACCGCCGGTTTAGCCCGGAAATCCATCCGTTTTGCGATTCACCGCCGGTGCTGTAGCCTGCTACTATATTGTTGCACGCACGGGATGAGAAGGGTTGCGCCATGTTTCGGCTGATGTTTCTTGTTGTGTTTTCTTTTCTGGGGGCCTCCGCGTTAAGCGGCTGCACCACCACTCTCTTGATCAATGCGGCGACCGAGACCGTCACCGAAAAATATGTGGTGGACGGGGCGGACGGCGCCTGGCTTGGCGAGAACGGCGATTTGACGGTCTGCCTGTACGGACAGGCGCCGCGCCGGCCATCCGCCGATTTTGCGGTTTTTATAGCGGCCGGGGATTTTGCCGTGTCGGACACCGCCAGGCCCCTCGCCGCCTATCGCATCACGCCCGACCGCATCGCGGCATCGTGCGACCAGCCACCGGAGGGCGCGCGGGAGATACCAACCGAATTCGTTGGGGCGGTCGGCGATCCCGGCCCGCAAGAGGAACAGTATTGGCAACCGGCGCCGGACCAGGAACAGGTATCGGAAGGGGACCTGGAACCAGGCCCGGAAGAGGATCGGGAACCCGGTCCGGAAGAGGACCAGGAACCGACCCCGGAAGGGGACCGGGAACCAGACCCGGGCGGGGACCGGGGTCTTGTCACCACGACCCAATACATGGACCGGGACGATGCCGGCGCCAAGATCTACCTGTTCGATGAACCTGGGTCCGACTTCGGCGCCACCGTCATATACCGGCACGAGACACCCTTGCCGCGCGGCGCGCGATTCACCCGCCTCGACTTGCCGATGACGGAATCACGGCCGAACGAAGCCCTGTTTTTGCTCCTGCCCGTGACCGTCGCGGTCGATATCGTGTTGATCGTGGGATATGCCTACCTGTGCTCCCAGGCGGCGGGTTCCTGTTAGCGCTTTGCTGGAAGGTGGCCGAGTGGCGCATCCTTCGACAGGCTCAGGATGAGGATTTTTTCTTTAAATTTCAATACATACTCCTCATCCTGAGCCTGTCGAAGGATGTGCCGGGGAGTAGCCTCGCCGCCCAGAGCGTCGGCGCCGATCAACCTTGAAATGCTCTAGTTTCGCCCGCCGACGCTCAGCCACAACGCGCCTTCCCTGGCAGGCCCGCCGGGTTCAAATTGGATCCCTGTTATTGCGCTCCTTGATGGGGCCGCGGTGGGGCATGGAAACCCGGAACTCTTGTCATTTCCACATTGAGTACCGCACTCTTTCCGCGATAGCCGTTTCGTGGCAATCCGCAAGGAGGCTGAAAATGTGGAGATGGATCGTTCGGATCGGGCTGGTTGCCGCCGTTATGACCGGCGCCACCGG
>CBFDDT010000197.1:0-6543 GCA_965603635.1 uncultured bacterium
GGTGGTGGGGATCACCTACCCGCTTCGTACGCCAGTAGCGCGGCGGCCAGGTCTTCCAGCGCGGCGCCGGTGGCCTTGTGCATGGTGATTTCGTCGTCGGAGGTGCGGCCCGGATGGCGGTCGCGACAGAGGTCGTGCAGATCGGCGGCGATATCCTCCATTTTCAGGACGCCGCTCTGCAGCGGCTGCACCAGGTCGCCGCCCTCGACGGTCGCGCCGTCGCGGGTGTCGCAAAACACCGTGGCGCGGCGGACGCATTCGTCGTCGGCCTCGCGCATCGCCGGCGTGAACCCGCCGATCAGGTCCAGATGGACGCCGGGCCGCAGCCACTCACCCTTGATCAGCGGCTCGGTCGCCAGGGTCGCGCAAGAGACGATGTCGGCCTCGCCCACCGCCTTTCCGAGATCGGTCGCGACCGCCGCCTCCAACCCGCTGCCGGCCAGCCCCTCGACGATCATGGCCGCCTTCTTCGGGTCGCGGCCCCAGACGGTTACGCGTTCGATCGGCCGTACCGCGCAATAGGCGGCAATCTGGTTGGGGGCCAACCTTCCCGTGGCAACGACCAGCAGGTGCGCCGCATCCTCGCGCGCCAGATAATCGGCGGCCAATGCCGAGGCGGCAGCCGTGCGGCGCGCCGTCAGCTCGCCCCCGTCGACCAGCGCCACGGCCTGGCCGGTCATGCCGTCGAACAGCACATAGACGCCGCTGACCGCCGGTAGGCCGCGCGCCGCGTTGCCGGGGAAGACGTTGACCAGCTTCACGCCGAGATACTCTCCCACCGTCCAGGCCGGCATCAGCAACGCTGTCGCGTCCGGCTCACCGGGCACGGCTATAGTGTGATGATGGCGCACCGGCATGACGCAATCCTTGGCGAACATCGCGCGGATCGCATCGACCAGCGGCCCGAACTCCAACAGCCGCCGCACGCCCTCTTCATCAATCGTCAGCATCCGCCCTGCCCTCTTTATAGCTTCAAAATCCGAGGCGCATCCTGCTGATCGAATAGCGAAAAGGCAAGCCTTCCAATTGACATAATCGGGCTTACGGCCTATCCCTGCGCGGCCTTTTTCGGGTTGGCGAATTGAAGAGAGATGCAGCGATGAGCAAAGATAAAAAGACCCGGCGGCGGCCGCAAACCGAGGCGGTGCGCGGCGGTCTGGAGCGCAGCCAGTTTCACGAGACCTCCGAGGCGATCTACATGAACTCGGGCTACGTCTACGAGTCGGCCGAGGAGGCGGAGGCCGCCTTCAAGGGCGACATACAGCGCTATGTCTATTCGCGCTACGCCAACCCGACGGTTTCCATGTTCGAGGAAAGGCTGCGACTGGTCGAGGGCGCCGAGGCCTGCATGGCGACCGCCAGCGGCATGTCGGCGGTGTTCGCCTCGCTGATGGCGCTGTTGAAGGCGGGCGACCGGATTGTCGCCTCACGCGCGCTGTTCGGGTCGTGCCACTATATCGTCAACGACATCCTGCCGCGCTTTGGCGTGGAGCATGAATTCGTCGACGGCGAGGATGCGGCGCAATGGGAGGCCGCCCTGTCGAAGCCGGCCAAGGTGGTGTTTCTGGAAACCCCATCGAACCCGGCGCTGGAAGTTATCGATCTGGAACTGGTCTGCGACCTGGCCCACAAGGCCGGCGCCAAGGTGGTGATCGACAATGTGTTCGCCACGCCGCTGCTGCAGAAACCCATCAATTTAGGCGCCGACGTGGTCGTCTATTCCGCGACCAAGCATATCGACGGCCAGGGCCGCACCCTGGGCGGCGCGGTGCTGGGGACCGAGGAATTCATCGACGGCGAGTTGAAGACCTTCCTGCGCCATACCGGACCGAGCCTGAGCCCCTTCAATGCCTGGGTTCTGCTGAAGGGCCTAGAGACCATGGATCTGCGTGTCGACAGAATGTGCGACAACGCGCTGGCGATCGCGCAATTCCTTTCCGGCCATAACAGCATCAAGCGGGTGCTCTATCCGCATCTCGACAGCCACCCGCAGGCCGATCTCGCACGCAAACAGATGAGCAAGGGCGGCACCATGGTCGCGTTTGAACTGGCCGGCGGCAAGAAGGCCGCCTTCGGTCTGCTGAACGGACTGGAAGTGATCGACATTTCCAACAATCTGGGCGATTCGAAAAGCCTGATCACCCACCCGGCCACCACCACCCATCAGCGCCTGGCGGCCGAGGAACGCGAACGCCTGGGCATCACCGACGGCCTGCTGCGCCTGTCGGTCGGGCTGGAGGATATCGAGGATCTGAAAGAAGACTTGGCACGCGCGCTGGGCGGTTGAGCGGGCAGGTCACGCCGCCAATGGAGCGGAGCTTGCCATGACGGACCGGGACGAGAGACCGAAAGGAATCGCCTTGGGCGAGGCCGGGGCGATCGGCGCGGCGCCGGACATGGCCGCGATCCGCCCCGGCGACAATCCCGCAATGGGAATTTTGATGATGGTGGCGGCAATGATGGTCGTGCCCTTCATCGACGTTCTGGCAAAATTTCTCAGCGACCGTTACGGGACCATCCAGCTTACCTGGGCCCGGTTTTTCTTTCATTTTGCGATCCTGGCGCCGATCGTTCTCTACCAGTACGGCGCGGCCGCGCTCAAACCACGGCAACCGGTTCTGCAGTTGGTGCGCGGCGGATTCACGCTGGCCGCGAGCATTCTTTTTTTCGGGGCCATCGCGAAAATGCCGATCGCCGACGCGCTGGCGCTGCTGTTCGTATCGCCGATGATCGTCACCGCGCTGTCGCCCTTCCTGTTGGGCGAACAGGTGGGTATCCGACGTTGGGCCGCCGTCATATGCGGATTCCTGGGCGCGCTGATTATTCTGCGTCCCGGGTTCGGCGTGGCGCAGCCAGGGTCGTATCTGGCGATCGGGGCCGGCTGTTCATTCGCCCTCTATACCCTGCTGACCCGGAAGCTTTCGGGCAGCGCCCCGCCACTGGTCACGTTGACCTATAGCGCGGTGCTGGGCGCAGCGTTGATGAGCATCGCGGTCATCCCCGGCTGGATCACGCCACCGCCGATGGATCTGTTGATGATGGCCGGCATCGGCGCGGTTGCGGCCGGCGGGCATTTCCTGCTGATCCGGGCGTTCGACCATGCCCCGGCGTCTCTGCTGGCGCCCTACAGTTATAGCGAAATCGTCATGGCGACCGCGGTGGGATGGATCTTTTTCAACGACTTTCCCGACGGTTGGACCTGGACGGGCATAGCAGTCATCGTCGCCAGCGGAATCTACATATCGTGGCGGGAACGACGAACAATCACGAGATAGTGTGTTTACACCATTGCATCTCGAGCGCGACGGCGTTAAACTCTTGTTAAGGTATTAACCGGTTCTTGGGGAAGGCCGGGCGAGTTAAACGAAGCCTAACGGGAGGATGAAGAATGTTGTTCCTGCGCAGATATTCCAGATTTATCGCGTTGCCGCTGGTCGCCCTGATGATGGCCGTATCCGTGCCGCTCGGTGTCGCTCAAGCGGCTCTTGTCGGCACCGAACAGGTTGTCGATCCATCGCAAGCGGACACCAACCGGCAGCGTGTCGCAGCCTTCATCGCCCGCGACGATGTCCGCGCCGAGTTACGCAAAATGGGCGTGGATGCCGCCGAGGCCGAACGCCGGGTCGCCGTAATGTCGGATATCGAGATTCAGCGGATCGCCACGAAGATCGATGCATCGCCAGCCGGCCAGAGCGCCGTGGGCGCGGTTATCGGCGCGATCGTGACGATCTTCATCATCCTGCTGATCACCGACCTGCTGGGCCTGACGGACATTTTCCCCTTCGTTAAGCGCAACGAGAGCCAGAATACCGATTCCTAAAACGGGGTTTGCCGGAATGAAAGGGGCGGCCATCCATCTGTTGGCCGTCCTTATTCTGGTGTCCGGTTGCGCCACGGCGCAACAGACGCGCGATCTGCTGGACGACCCCGGCGCCCTGCCCCGGAAGGCTATCGTTGCAAACGTCCCTTTCTTCCCACAGGAGAAATATTACTGTGGCCCCGCCGCCACCGCCATGACACTGGCCTGGTCGGGCCTGCCCGTTACCCAGGAACAGATGGCCGAACAGGTCTATACCCCGGGCCGCGAGGGTACGCTGCAGCCTGACGTGATCGCCGCCATGCGCCGTAACGGACGGATGACGGTTCCGGTGGATACGCTGCGAGAACTGCTGGGCGAGATCGCCGCCGGCCGCCCGGTGCTGGTGTTTCAGAATCTGGGGCTCGATTTCTATCCGCAATGGCATTTCGCCGTCGCCATCGGGTATGACCTCGATGACGGCGACTTAATCATGCATACCGGCCCCTTTGACAACCGTCCGGTCGCGCTGCGCACCTTCGAGCACACCTGGCGGCGCGGCGGCTACTGGGCACTGGTGGTGCTGAAACCCGGCGAGATGCCGGTCGCGGCTGAGGAAATGGAGATCATGCGCGCGGCGACGGGGTTAGAGCGGGTCTCGCGCCATGCCGACGCGGGCAAAGCCTACGAGGCGATTATCGAGCGTTGGCCGCGGAGTTTCCCGGCCTGGATGGGGCTCGGCAATGTGCGTTACGCAACGAAGGACCTGGCGGGCGCCGAGGAAGCCTGGCGCGGCGCCATCGCCGCCGACCCGGAAAACGCGGCCCCGGCCTGGAACAATCTGGCCTATGCTCTACAAGCGCTGGGCCGCCATTGGGAGGCCATCGAAGCCGCCGAAAACGCTGTAAAACTGGGGGGCGCGGGCGATCCGAATTACCAGGCGACCTTGGACGAAATTATTAACATGTGATCATTAGTAACACTCTAAAGTTTAGTTAATGCTTTTCACCGATGGGTTTTAGGTCCAGTATTCTCCGATAATAAAACCGGATCGCGCCCTGGATGCGCGGCCACGAACATGGAGGGAACAAAATGTCCAACAGCAAAACACCATTCATTGGCCCGCGGGCCAGACTGCTCGCCATGACCGCCCTGTCCGGCCTGTGCGCCGCCGGGGTGGTTCTTCCCGCCGGTGACGCCAGCGCCGCCGGCTTCGCAATCAAGGAACAGAGCGGCGCCGCACAGGGCAATTCCTTCGCCGGCGCCACGGCGGGCGCGGAGGACGTGACCTACATGTTCTTCAACCCCGCGGGTTTGACGCTGCAAGACGAAAACCAGGTAGGCGGTGTACTTAGCTACATCCTCGTAAAGGCGGAAACCACAGATGCGACTTCCGCCCTCGGCTACATCGGCGACAGCTCGGCCCAGGACGCCGGTGGTGGCGCCTTTGTGCCCGCCTTATACGGTATGTGGAGTTTGACGCCTGACCTGAAACTCGGGCTGGGAATCAACGCGCCGTTCGGCCTGAAGACCGAATACAGCCAGACCTGGGATGGCCAGCTCTATGCTGTCGAATCAGACCTCCATACGATCAACATCAATCCGACCATAGCCTACCGGCTCAACGATATGATCTCGATCGGGGGCGGCCTGCAAATTCAGAAGGTCGATGCAACGCTGAGCCAGATGACCGACGTTGGGGACGGCGACCCGACCAATGGATCCTACGTTGGGAGGTTGGCCGAGACAACCGGGGACGACTGGGGCTACGGCCTGACGCTTGGCCTTATGGTAGAGTTTTCCGAGGCTACCCGTCTGGGACTCGGCTACCGTTCGCAGATCAAACATACCCTTGAAGGCGATTTCACGGTCGCCGGCGGCCAGATCGATACGGTTACGGCCGACTTGACGACCCCCGACCAGGTGTCGGCTGGATTGTATCACGAAATCAGCGACCAGTTTGCAGTCATGGCCGAGCTCGGCTGGACTGGCTGGAGCAGCCTGGATGAAGTCCGCATCGTCGGCGACACTGTCGGCGTAATCGGCGCCGAGACTTATAACTGGGAGGACGTCTGGTTCTTCGGCGTCGGCGCCAACTGGCAGGCAACGGAGCAGCTCAAGCTGCGCACGGGCATCGCCTACGACCAGTCGCCGATCCCCGAGGCGACTCGAGGCCCGCGCATCCCCGGAGCCGACCGCACATGGGTATCGGCGGGAATCGGATACGAACTGTCGCCCAATTTCGTGGTCGACGCGGCCTATACGCATATTTTCATCGAAGACTCGACCGTTGACACCGCACTGCTCACCGCGAACTATGAAAATTCGGTGGATATCATCGTGTTTCAGGGCGTGGTGAAATTTTAGCGGCGTTCAACTGACCAAAACAAAAAAGGCCGCCGGATCGCTCCGGCGGCCTTTATTCGTATAGCGTTCGGTGTTCAGCCGTCGCGCCAGCGGCGGATCGCCATCCAGGCCAGCGGCATTACCGCCGTGGCGAGCGCCAGTTTGACCAGGTCGCTTACCAGGAACGGCATCAATCCATATTTGATGGCAATCTCGGGGCCCTTCAGGGCCGCCAGCCAGGCAAGACCCGGTATGTAAATCGCGACATTGCCGGCCAGCATCGCCAGCGCCGTGTTCATCGGCCGGCGGTCCCAGCCGCGCTCGGCCAGCCAACCGGTCAACGCCGCGGCCAGCACGAAGCCGAAAAGATAACCGCCGGTAGGGCCGGCGAAATAGGCACT
>CBFDDT010000198.1:0-6461 GCA_965603635.1 uncultured bacterium
CGCGCCAATCAGTTGAAGAAATTCGACAAGGACGGCGACGGCACGCTGAGCATCGCCGAATACGAGGCGCTGTGGCTGGACGTCATGCGCGAAAAAATGGTCGACCGCTTCCAGGAGCATGACGCCGACGGTGACGGCAAGGTCACCACCGAGGAATTCGGCAAGCGCTTCGCCAACATGATCAAAAACATGGATTCGAACGACGATGGCGTCCTCGACGAATCCGACATGCGCGCCCACCGCGGTGGCAAGGGCAAACACGGCAAGATGCACGACGACTGATTACCGACCTCCCAACCTCCATACCCCCCAACTGAACGGGGCGGACCACAAGGTCCGCCCCGCTTTTTTTGGGGTCAAAGCTCCGTATATTTCTTCGCGTTTCCCTTCGCCTTTTCCACCGGGTATTTCCGGGCGTTGAGCTCCAGTTTGCTGACCGCGGCCTCGGTCAGGTCGATATCGGCGCGTTCGCAGATCAGCAGCAGGTAGAGGAACACGTCGGCGCATTCCTCGGCCAGGGCGGCGCGGAATTGGGTGTCGCCCTGGGCGGCGCGCTCCACCGTCTCGTCGTCCTTCCACTGGGTCAGTTCCATGATCTCGGCGGATTCCATGGCGGCCGACATGACCAGGTTCTTCAGGGAATGGAACTGCCTCCAGTCGCGTTCGTCGCGGAATTCGATCAGGCGGCGGGTCAGTTCGTCATGGTCGGGTTTCATCGCTCGGCGCGCCCTTGCTGGATTGGATGGGCCGTCATTGGACATGACAGGCGAACAAACTGCAACGCCCTCGGCGCAATAATCTGTCAATAATTGTGCCGGGTGCGACCTAATGGCTTTTTGACTCGCCTTCAATGTTGTGAATATGATAATTCACGAATATACATTAGGTCGGCTGGACAATCGAAGCTGGCCTGAAAGACAGTAAAATGAGCGCCGCGCGGCCGGGTTGGCCAGCGGTAACGGGAGTGGGCGCCGCGTGTCGCCCGTCTGTTAACCTAGGGAGAAACGATCGCATGCCCACGTTTGTGCACACCGAAAAATGCGACGGCTGCAAGGGCGGTGAAGTCACCGCCTGTATGTATATCTGTCCGCACGACCTCATGAAGCTCGACACCGAGCGCATGAAGGCCTTCAACCAGGAACCGGACCAGTGCTGGGAATGCATGTGCTGCGTCAAGGCCTGCCCGCGCCAGGCAATCGAGGTTCGCGCTTATGCCGACTTCGTGCCCATGGGCGGCGCCGCCATCCCGCTGCGCACCGACACCCACATCATGTGGACCATCAAGTTCCGCGACGGCGAGATCAAGCGCTTCAAGTTCCCGGTACGCACGACCCCGGTCGGCAGCATCGACCCGTACAAGGACAAGCCGCCGGCGGGCGACATCAACAGCCAGCTTTTGTTCACCGAAGCGAACAAACAGCTTCCGACAATCTGATTTGCGGTTTCTTGGGCGAGGTAGCCGGCCTGGACCGTCCAATCGCCTGATAAACCTTAGTATGCAAGGGGGCATATATACCCATGAGTGAAGGTACTTTCGGTAATCCCGAAATCGTCGAGGTCGAAACCGATATCCTGATTATCGGCGGCGGCATGGCGGCTTGCGGCGCGGCTTACGAGGCCAAGCGCTGGGCCGGCGAAGACGCAAAAATCATCATGGTCGACAAGGCGGCGGTGGACCGCTCCGGCGCGGTCGCGCAGGGCCTGTCGGCGATCAACACCTATATCGGCGACAACGAGATCGACGATTACGTCCGGATGGTCCATGCGGACCTGATGGGCATTACCCGCGACGATCTGGTGTACGATGTCGGCCGCCATGTGGACGACAGCGTGAAGCTGTTCGAGGAATGGGGCCTGCCGATCTGGAAGTCCAAGGAGACCGAGGGCGTCTCCCTGAAAGACGGTGGCAAGCCCGTGCGCTCCGGCCGCTGGCAGATCATGATCAACGGCGAAAGCTACAAGCCGATCGTGGCCGAGGCCGCGAAGAAGGCGATTGGCATCGAGAATATCCACGAGCGCGTCTTTATCGTGAAGCTGCTGCTCGACGCCAACGAGGATAACCGCATCGCCGGGGCCGTCGGTTTCTCGGTTCGCGACCACAAGCTCTATATTTACAAGTGCAACGCCTGCCTGCTGGTCGGCGGCGGCGCGGTGAACGTGTTCCGGCCGCGCTCCACCGGCGAGGGCCAGGGCCGCACCTGGTATCCGGTGTGGAACGCGGGATCGACCTACGCCATGGCGGTCGAGGCCGGGGCCGAGATGACCATGATGGAAAACCGCTTCGTGCCCGCCCGCTTCAAGGACGGTTACGGCCCGGTCGGCGCCTGGTTCCTGCTGTTCAAGTCGAAGGCGACCAACGGCTTCGGCGAGGACTATTCGGTCAAGAACGCCGCCATGCTGAAAGACTTCGCGCCGTATGACACGGCCGCGGTGATCCCGACCTGCCTGCGTAACCATCTGATGCTCAAGGAAATGAAGGAAGGCCGCGGGCCGATCTTCATGGACACGCCGACGGCGATGAAGAATCTGGCCGAGACGATGACCCCGCAGGAGGTCAAGCATCTCGAGGCCGAGGCCTGGGAAGATTTCCTCGACATGTGCATCGGCCAGGCCGCGGTCTGGGCCGGCATGAACATCCGCCCGGAAGAGACCGTGTCCGAGCTGATGCCGACCGAACCCTATCTGCTGGGCAGCCATTCCGGTTGCTGCGGTATCTGGGTATCGGGGCCCGAAGATCTCAGCTCGCCGGACGACTGGAAGTGGGGCTACAACCGCATGACCACCGTCCAGGGCCTGTTTACCGCTGGCGACGGCGTCGGCGCGTCGGGCCATAAATTCTCGTCCGGCTCCCATGCCGAAGGCCGCATCGCCGGCAAGAACATGGTGAAGTTCGTGCAGGACAAGAAGGGCTTCAGCCCGTCCTTCAAGGCGGACATCAGTGCGATCACGGAAGAGATCTACAAGCCTGTCCGTAACTATATCGAGCACAAGGACAAGACCACGGCCGAGGACATCAACCCGCACTACATCCTGCCGCGCATGCTGCAGATGCGTCTGCAGAAACTGATGGACGAATATGTGGCGGGCGTGTCGACCTTCTACCAGACCAACAAGGTAATGCTCGACCAGGGCCTGCACCTGTTGAATATGGTCAAGGAAGACGCGGTGCATATGCGCGCCAAGGATCTTCACGAACTGCTGCGCGCGTGGGAAAATTACCACCGCGTCCGCACTGCCGAGGTCCATCTGCGCCATATCATGTTCCGCGAGGAAACCCGCTATCCAGGCTTCTTTTACCGCTCCGACTTCCCGGAGCTGGACGAAGAGAACTGGCACTGCTTCGTTAACTCGCGCATGAACCCGGAGACGGGCGAATGGACGATGATGAAGAAGGATTGGGCCGGGCTGGTCGATCACGGCCACTAAACCGACCCGACAATACCGACATTGTTTCGGGGCGCCGTCTTGAACGGCGCCCCGTTTCACTTATTGTTTATGGATAGCTTTTAGCAGGAGGTCCAGGATGGCCGACGAATTCGACGGGCCGGTTTCCCCGGATCACGAACCCAGTGCGACCGCGGAACAGGCGGCGCGCAAGGGCGAGGACGAGGCGCGGGTAGATATTTTCGATGGCGTGCGCGGCCATGACGGCAATCCGATCCTGCCGGTCCAGCTAAAGGAAGGCGACATGTTCGCCTTCTCCTGCCACAAGGGGATTTCCTGCTGGAACCAATGCTGCCACGGCGCCGATATCGTCATGACACCCGGCGACATGCTGCGGCTCAGCCGCCATTTCGGCATCCGCCCGATCGAATTCCTCGACCGCTATTGCTATCAGGCGCAATGGGACAAGGCCGGCCTGCCGGTCGCCAAACTGCGCATGACGGGCGAGGACGGCTCAGGCCCCTGCCAGTTCGTCGATGACGAGACGGGCTGCACCGTCTACGAGAACCGCCCGGTGACCTGCCGCTACTATCCGCTGGGTCTGGCCGCGATCAAGATGAAGGGGCAGGAAGGCAAGGAGAACTTCAATTTCCTGGTCAAGGAATCCCACTGCAAGGGCCATGACGAGAGCAAGCTGTTGAGTGTCGGTCAGTTCCGCAAGGAGCAGGGCACGGACGAATACGATCAGATCAATTCCGGCTGGATGGATATCCTGATGAAGGCCGCTTCCTGGGCCTCGACCGGCGGCCCCTACGGCAAGGAAATCTCGGCCAAAACCCAGGGCATGTTCTACATGGTGTCGACCGATATCGACGCTTTCCGCCGCTTCGTTCTCGAAACCCGGTTCCTGGACATCTACCAGGTCGCCCCCGAAACGGTTGAGGTTCTCAAGACCAACGATTCGGTCCTCCTGCTGCTCGGATTCGATTGGCTGAAGAACGTTATCTACGGCGAGACGACCATAAGCATGAAGGAATCCGTCCTCCAGGAAGGCATCGCCAAAACCCGCAACGAATTCGGCGCGAGTTGATCCGATATAAAAATGGGGGCGGCTTAGCGGCCGCCCCCAGAGTGAACATAAGCACGTTGGGAGGAAAAGGGAGGAACGCGCGCTTATGAGTGAAATCGTGAAGCTTACTCGAATGCGACTCCCGGGCGCCCGCCCAGCTTCTTCAAAATAGTCGCCAGCGGGCAGAACCGCGTAAACGAAGCCTGCAGCATGTTCAGGCCGACAAAGCCGGTGAGAAACAGCCAGTTCGGCGAATGATACTGGGTGAGAATCAGGCTCCCCAGGATCACAGTCCCGGCGAATGCCATGACAATTCGGTCAATGCTCATAGTCGAAATCTTCTCCAGATCGGTTTGAATGACGGGCCGTTCGAACTGTTCCGGCGGCCCATTTCCATTACCGATCAATATACGTGTTCGGTTATGTGAAATCAATATCAGTAAATGCTAATATTTATGGATTGGCGGGTGACAGAGTGTCGCATCCACACCCGCGCATGCTTTATACCAAGGCTCGCTGTTTCAGGCCCTGGGTTCGGCAAGCCACTGGACATTATGCCGGCCCGGCGGGTCACCCCACAGGGCCCGGGCGATCCAGTCGCCGGCCGTGGTAATGTCCTCGGCGAATCGCCAGGGCGGATTGACGATAATCATGCCGGACCCTTGCATCCCGGCCGCCGGCGGGCGGGGTGGCGATAATTCCGCCCGCAGAACACCAGCCTGTGCGGGCAGGCGGGCCAGCGCCTCGATCATCGCCGCGTGCCGGCCGGCCGGCAACACCGGATACCAGACGGCGTAAATTCCTTCCCGCCATTTGTTCATCGCCCGGGCCAGGGCGGGGGGCAATGTTTCATACTCGTCCTTAACTTCGTATGCCGGATCGGCCAACACCATCCCCCGCCTGATCGGGGGCGGTATAAGGGCATCCAGAAATTCGATGCCGTCACGCCGATGCAGGGCGATCCGCCGGCTCCTGGCCGCCCAGCGTTTCAGAGTCTGGTGCGACGCCGGATGCAATTCACCCAGGATCAACCGATCGGTTTCCCTGAGCGCGGCCCGGGCCAGCGCGGGCGAGCCGGGATAGCGCGACAGCATATCTTCCGGGTTCAGCGCCCGGACCCGGTCGAGATACCAATCCGTGCCCGCCGGCGCATCCCGGCGCTGCCAGATTTTGGCAATGCCCTCCTGAAATTCGCCGGTTTTCAGGGCTTCGGGCGCGGCAAGGTCGTAAACACCATCGCCGGCGAAGGCGTCGAGAATGCAAAACGGCTTGTCCTTGCGCCGCAAATGACCGAGCAGCAATGCCAGCGCCGAATGCTTCTGCACGTCCGCCCAGTTCCCCGCATGGAAGCCGTGACGGTAGCTCAGCATGGCGCAATATCGATGTCGACAATCGGGCCGGCCGCGGCGGCGGCATCGTCCGGGTCGTGGGTCACCAGCAGTGTCGGCAGGCCGCGCTCGGTGGCATGGTCGAAGGTAAAGCGGCGAATACGGTCACGCAGGGCGACGTCGAGCTTTGAGAAGGGTTCGTCCAGCAGCAGCGCCTTGGGTTCGGCCATCAGGGTGCGCATTAGCGCGACCCTGGCCCGCTGGCCGCCCGACAGGGTTGCCGGGTCACGATCCTCGAAACCCGCCAGTTCCGCCTCGGCCAGCGCATCGGCGACACGGCCGCGGCGATCATCGCGGCCCACGCCACGGGGTATGCCGAAGGCCAGGTTTTCGCCAACCGACAGATGGGGGAACAGCAGATCGTCCTGAAAAAGGATGCCGACGCGGCGCGCCTCGGGCGCCGTCCGGGTGATGTCCTGGCCATCCAGTAAGACGCGGCCCGTTATCGCAAACACCGGATCGACCGACCCGCAGATCCACGATAGCAGCGTCGACTTGCCGGATCCGCTGGCGCCCATCACGGTCACTACCTCGCCAGGCGCCACGACAAGCGACAACCCCGCGATCAGGGGTTGACCATCCAGCGCCACGGTTATGCCTTCAAGGCGCAATATTCCATC